>CADECW010000004.1:73680-123924 GCA_902825855.1 uncultured Rhodospirillales bacterium
TCGGTCAAGGATCCGGTGCGCTACACCGGCGCCTCGGGCAATCGTGGCCATGTGCCGATCGAAGGCGAGAAGCTGCAGCCGGGAACGCTTCCCGACCTGAAGGAATGCTTCAACATCGGGCTGGAGCTGGCGAGCGACGATACCGATCTTCTCGGCGGCCAGCCGTTCCGGCACGCCAATCCCTGGCCGGACCAGCCGGGCTTTCGCGCCACCATGCTCGACTACTTCGGCCATGCCCATCGGCTAGGAATGGCGCTGCATCGCGCGCTGGCGCGCGATCTCGGTATCGAGCGCAGCTTCTTCGACGACAAGCTCGACAAATCGATGGCGATCCTGCGGCTGCTGCACTATCCCGCGTCGCCGGCGGCGCCGCGACCCGGCCAGCTGGGCGCCGGCGAGCACACCGACTACGGCAACCTGACCTTGCTCGCGACCGATGGCGTCGAAGGACTCATGGTTCGCAATCGCGCCGGTCAATGGATCAGCGCGCCGACCGTGCCCGGCACGCTGATCTGCAACATCGGCGATTGCCTGATGCGCTGGACCAACGACGTCTATGTCTCGACGCCGCATCGCGTGGTCAGCCCGAAGGGTCGCGATCGCTATTCGGTGGTGTTCTTCCTCGATCCCAATCCCGAGGCGCTCGTCGCCTGCCTGCCGACATGCCTCGAGGACGGTGCCGCGAAGTATCCGCCGGTGGTGGCCGCCGACTATCTGCTGTCACGGCTCGAGCCGACGTACAAGCATGTCATCCGAGATGCGTGACCTGCTCGCCGTTCACTCGCACCCGCGCGCTCTGCTGTAGAGGCTTCAGGCGGTGGCTCGGACCGCCACGGCAACGGTCGCGAAGGCACGCGGTCCGTCGCTGTCATCGCCAAGGTAGGCTTTGCGCGCTGCGTCTCGAAGCTGGTCGCGCCTTGTTTGGGGCAGCCCGTCAAAGAAACTGCCGATCGTCCCTTGGCCGTAGATCATCGGGTACCAGAAGTCGTCGAAATTATCGTAGTCCATACTGATCGTGAGTGCGCTGTCGGCAACGTTTGCAAAGCCTGCACCCTCGAAGGCAGCCCGCAGCTCGCCTTCTCCGGTCATCGGCCGCTTCGCGAGCGGTGAGGCCTTGCCGGCCGCTTCCGGTTCGAGGGCGAGGATTGCGTCCCAGAACAGGCGCCAGCTCGGCAGGCCGCCGTAGGCCCACACGGTAGCGGCGGCGGTGCCGCCGGGTCGCAGCACGCGCCGCATTTCTCGCACCGCCTGATGCGGATCCGAAACGAAGTGAAGCACCAGGAGAGAATAGACGCCGTCAAACTCCCCATCTCCATAGGGCAACGCACAGACATCGCCTTTTTGTGCGCTTATCCTGGGATCGGTCGTGCGCTTGCGCAGTGCGGCTACGAAGTCCTCCTCGAAGTCCGTGGCATCGATCGCTGCCAGATCGAGGTGAGCCGCCAACGCTACGGTCAGACTGCCGGTGCCACATCCGGCATCGAGCACCCTGCCACCTGACGGCACTCCCGAAAAATCCAGGAACGGCGCGGCAAGCCGCCGGCTCCAGCGTCCCATGACGGCGTCATAGCCCTCTGCCCCTTTGGCGATAAAGTTCGATGGCATATGACCCCCCAAACGCAGTGCCGACGCGATGCTCTTGATTCCCCAACGACAACTTATCTCGCTGTCGATTGAGCCATCAACGGCTGCTGAACGACGATTGCGAGGTGTCCGTGACCTACTCGCCGTTCAGCACGCGAATCGCGTCGGGCACGGTCACCCGGCCATCGTAGAGCGCGCGACCGACGATGGCGCCGATGATGCCGAACTCCTCGGCCGGCCGCAGCTCGCGCAGGTCGTCGAGCGAGCTGACACCGCCGGAAGCGATGACCGGCGTGGTGAGATGCTGGGCAAGCGTCACCGTGGCATCGACATTGACGCCGCCCATCGCTCCGTCGCGGTCGATGTCGGTGTAGATGACGGCAGCCACGCCGGCATCCTCGAAGCGCAGGGCGAGATCGAGCGCGCGCACCGTGCTCTGCTTGGTCCAGCCGTCGACGGCGACGATGCCGTCGCGCGCATCGATGCCGACGGCGATCTGGTTCGGCCACTGCTTGCAGGCGGCCTTCACCAGGCCCGGCTCCTTGACCGCTATTGTGCCCAGGATGACGCGCTGAACGCCGGCCTCGATCCACTGGGCGATGCTCTCGATGGTCCGGATGCCGCCGCCCAGCTGGGCCGGCACCTTCACTTCCTTCAGGATGCTCTCGACGGCGGCGCGATTGACCGGATGACCCTCGACCGCGCCGTTGAGATCGACCAGATGCAGCCACTCGCAGCCGGCATTGGCGAACGCCTTGGCCTGCGCCGCCGGGCTGTCGTTGAACACAGTGGCCTTGGCCATGTCGCCGCGCAAAAGGCGTACGCACTTGCCGTCTTTCAGGTCGATGGCGGGGAACAGGAGCATGGCGGCGGGATTTAGCGCGATGGGCGGCTCGGCGCCACTGCCCCGGCAGGCGCCCACGAGGCTGCCAGGGGTGCCGGACATCAAGTCTCAATGGCGAGCTTTACGACTGCCCGCTAGTCTGCGGACATGACCCGTTTCACACCCGATCTTTTCGCCGGCTCCGCGGCCGAGCTCACCGCTATCCGCCGCGATATCCATCGCCATCCCGAGACTGCCTTCGAGGAGCAGCGTACGGCGCAGATCGTCGCCGACAAGCTGCAGTCGTGGGGCATCGAGATCCACCGTGGGCTCGCCACCACCGGCGTGGTCGGCACGCTCAAGGGCACGCGGCCAGGCCAGAAGACGATCGGCCTGCGCGCCGACATGGATGCGCTGCACCTTCAGGAGAAGAACGAATTCGACCACGCCTCGGTGCATGCCAACAAGATGCATGCCTGCGGCCATGACGGTCACACCACCATGCTGCTGGGCGCGGCCAAGCATCTCGCGGCGTCGCCCGACTTCGCCGGCACCGTCCACTTCATCTTCCAGCCGGCCGAAGAGGGGCTCGGCGGCGCGCGCGTGATGATCGAGGAAGGGCTGTTCGAGAAGTTCAACTGCGATGCCGTCTACGGCATGCACAACATGCCGGGCATCCCGACCGGCCGCTTCGCCATCCGCGCCGGCGCCATGCTGGCCTCGTCCGACAGCTGGCAGGTCACGTTCAAGGGTACCGGCGGCCATGGCGCCATGCCCGATCGCGGCACCGATCCGACCTACGCCGCCGGGCAGTTCATCGTCGCGGTGCAGGGCATCGTCGGCCGCAACGTGCCGCCGAGCCAGCCCGCGGTGCTGAGCGTCGGACACATCGCCGCCGGCAGCGCCGGCTCACCCAACGTCATTCCGTCCGAAGTGCTGGTGAGCGGCACGGCGCGCAGCTTCTCGGCCGATGTGCGCGATGTTCTGGAGCGGCGCCTCGCCGAAGTCGCCGCAGGCATCGCCCAGGCCGGCGGCTGCACGGCGGAGAGCAAATATCTCCGACGCTATCCCGCGCTGGTCAACAGCGTCGAGCAGACGTCGCTGGCGGTCGAGGCCGCGGCGCTGACGGTCGGTCGCGAGAACGTCGATCCCAACACGCCGCGCATCTCGGGAGCAGAGGACTTCGCCTTCATGCTGGAGAAGAAGCCGGGCGCCTACATCATGATCGGCAACGGCGGCCCCGACGAAGGCGGCTGCCACAACGTCCATTCGCCGCTCTACGACTTCAATGACCGCATCCTGACCACCGGTGCAGCCTACTGGGTCAACCTGGTGCAGCTCGAGCTGGGCGACGCGGCGTAGTCTTCATGGGGCGCGGGCCATGGCCCGCCGTCCGTCAAGCGAGGAAGTCGAAGGTGCCGTCGATGGCGGTGATGTCCCCGCCGGAACCATCGTGCAGATGGACGACGGCAGGGGCGTCGGCGCCGAAGTCGAAGGACGTTGCAAGCTCGGGTGCTGCGACCTCGCTCCCCGGGGCGGCGAGGCCGTCGGCGAGCGTCGCGAGTGCGACCAGCGGATCGTCGGCAGCGATAGTGCCGAGCGGACCGTCGTTGCCCGGCACGGTCTCGATCAGGACGCCGTCCGGCGTGCCGAAGACGTAGTCGACGGGCGCCCCGTAGGCGGGCGTCTCATCGTGGCCGGCATCCATCCAGGGCGACTGCGGGCTGGCATAGATCGGGAGTTCGCGGCGATCGAATTCGACCAGATCGACGCCGACTAAAAAGGTGGCTTCGATGGCCGAGCTGCCGGAGGGGTCCGAGGGGCTCATGGTTTCAAATGTCTTTCGTTCCTAAGAACTACAATATCGCCTCAAGTTTACTGCATAAATCCTTGAGAATAAAGAGAGAACGCCGGGAGATCCAAAATTGACCTGGTCTCGCAAAGACTTGGGTTCGTGGTTCGACTGGCCTAGGGTGCGCGCCCACACACTCATTTTTGCGTCGGGGAGACGTCGATGAACGGAGCAGAGAGTCTGGTTCGCACCTTGGTCAAGGGCGGGGTCGAAGTCTGCTTCGCCAATCCCGGCACCTCGGAGATGCATTTCGTCGGCGCTCTCGATCGCGTGGAGGGCATGCGCTGCGTGCTGGGCCTCTTCGAAGGCGTGTGCAGCGGTGCGGCCGATGGCTACTACCGCATGACCGACAAGCCGGCCTCGACGCTCCTGCATCTCGGTCCCGGTCTCGCCAATGCTGCCGCCAACCTGCACAACGCCAAGAAGGCGGGGTCCGGCATCGTCAATATCGTGGGCGAGCACGCGCTCTACCACATCAAGTACGACACGCCGCTCACCGCCGACATCGAAGGCATCGCGCGTCCCTTCTCGCATTGGGTGAAGACCTCGCCGACGTCCAAGACCGTGGCGACGGACGGCGCCGCCGCCATCCAGGCCGCGCGCGTGGCGCCTGGCCAGATCGCCACCCTGATCCTGCCGGCCGATACGGCATGGACCGAAGCCGACGGCGTCGCCGACACGCCCGAGACGCCACTGCCGCAGAAGCCCGCCAACGAAGAGGTCGTCGCCGCGGCGAAGGCGCTGAAGAGCGGCCAGTCGGCGATGCTGTTCATCGGCGGCCGCGCACTGCGCGCCCGCGGCCTGGAGCTCGCCGGCAAGATCGCCGCCAAGACCGGCTGCAAGGTGCAGGCGGCCGGCGGCACGGCGCGCATCGAGCGCGGCGCCGGCCGCGTGCCGGTGCTGCGCCTGCACTTCGTCGTCGAAACGGCGCAGGAGATGCTGAAGGGCACGAAGCACATGGTCCTCTGTGGCGCCAAGGCGCCGGCAGCGTTCTTCGCCTATCCCGGCAAGCCGTCGGTGCTGGTGCCCGAAGGCTGCGACGTCACCACGCTCTGCCCGGTCGAAGGCGATCCGATCGGCTCGCTCGAGGCGCTGGCCGCCGAGCTCGGCGCGATGAACGAGAAGCCCGCCGTGGCGCAGCCCAAGCGGCCCGATCGTCCGACCGGCAAGTTCACGCTCGACGGTCTCGGCCAGGCACTGGGCGCCACCATGCCGGAAGGCGCGATCGTGATCGATGAATCGGTGACGACCGGCCGCGGCTTCTTCCCGTTCAGCGCCGGCGCTCCGCCGCACGACTGGCTGAACAATATGGGTGGGTCGATCGGCTTCGGCGCGCCGGTTGCGGTCGGCGCCGCCGTCGCCTGCCCGGACCGCAAGGTCATCTGCATGATCGGCGACGGCTCGTCGATGTACACCATCCAGGCGCTGTGGACGATGGCGCGCGAGAACCTCGATGTCTGCGTGATGATATTCTCCAATCGCAACTACAAGATCCTCTACAGCCAGCTTGCCGATGTCGGTGCGGCCAATCCCGGACCGCGCGCCATCGACATGCTGACGCTCGATCGCCCGACTCTCGAGTTCACCTTGCTGGCCAAGGGTATGGGCGTGCCGGGCGCCAAGGCGCACGATCTCGAGGAACTCACCAAGCAGCTGACCTACGCCATGTCGCAGAAGGGTCCGTACCTGATCGACGTGGTGATGTAAGGCGTCCATGGAAGAAACCCGCCGACGCACGCTGCACGGTCGTCGTCGGGGCAAGAAGCTCAGGGTCGGGCAGCAGTCGTTGCTCGACACGCTGTTGCCGCGCCTCGCTCTCGCCCTGCCGGCCGAGCCGCAGAAGATCGATCTCGCCCGATTGTTCGGCGGCGTGCTGCCGTCCGAGGGCGTGTGGCTGGAGATCGGCTACGGCGCAGGCGAGCATCTCGTCTGGCAGGCCGAGCAGCACCCCGATGTCGGCCTGATCGGCTGCGAGCCCTACCTCAACGGCGTTGCCAAATGCCTCGCCCACATCGAACGCACCGGCGTCGGCAACATCCGGCTGTTCACCGACGATGCGCGGCTGGTCATGGCAGCGTTGCCCGACCGCTCGCTCGCCCGCGTCTTCGTGCTGTTTCCAGATCCGTGGCCCAAGACGCGCCATCACAAGCGGCGCTTCGTGCAGCGCGCGAGCCTCGACCGGCTGGCCGAGCTGATGATCCCGGGAGCCGAACTCAGGCTCGCGACCGACGATCCGAGCTACCTGCCCTGGATGATCGAGCACGCCTGTACGCATCCTGCCTTCGAATGGCTCGCCGAGCGGCCCGCCGACTGGCGCGGCCGGCCGGCCGACTGGCCAGGCACACGCTATGAGAAAAAAAAGTTGGCGGGGACGCCGACCTTCCTGCGGCTGCGCCGGCGCTAACGCAACACCACATATAGAGCCGGGTTGCGCCAGCCCCATAGAAATACGCGGGATTCGCTTGCTCTTTGGTCAGACTGCGCTTATATCCGCGCCATCCTCATCGGGTTCGCGGGACGAACCAAACAAGAAAGAGTGGGCCGAAAACCCGCTCTTTTCATTTGTGGCAAGCCCGCCCTCCCAAAGACATCGAGAAACAGGCCCGCGTGACCGAACTGCTGCGTCGAATCGAAGACATCGTTGCCCCGACCGTTGTCGGCATGGGCTTCGAGCTGGTTCGCGTCGCCATGAGCAAGGGCGGCGGGACGCTGCAGATCATGATCGAGCCGGCCGACGGCAGTCCGATGGATGTCGAAGCCTGCGCCACGCTCTCGCGGGCGCTTTCGGCAGTGCTCGATGTCGAGGATCCGATCCCGGGCGCCTACACCCTCGAGGTGAGCTCGCCCGGCATCGACCGGCCGCTCACGCGTCCCAAGGATTATTCCAGGTGGGCGGGACATCTTGCCCGCGTGGAGACCGCCGAGCCGGTCGACGGGCGTCGCCGCTTCAAGGGCACGTTGCTGGGATTGAATGACGGCGTGGTGCGGCTGCGCCTGGAAGACGGCACGGAGGCGGCGGTGCCGCTCGCTGCCGTGTTTCGGGCCAAGCTCGAGATGACCGATGCGTTGATCGAAGAACATCGGCTCGCCCAGCAGGGGGCGGGCCAGGCTCATTAGTGGATTCGCAAGAGAGGAACTGATCATGGCAACGACTGCCGATATCCCTCGCCTGGAGATGCTGCAGGTGGCCGACATGGTCGCCCGCGAAAAGGGCATCGAGCGCGAGGAAGTGCTCGAGGCGATGGAACAGGCCATCCAGAAGGCCGGCCGTGCCAAGTACGGCCTGGAGCACGACATCCGCGCCGAGATCGACCGCAAGTCGGGCGAGATCAAGCTGCTGCGCTACATGCAGGTGGCCGACCCGGTCGAGAACGAGAACGTGCAGGTGCCGCTGGTCGAAGCGCAGCGCCGCAACCCCGAGGCCCAGGTCGGCGACTTCCTGACGGACGAGCTGCCGCCGATCGATTTCGGCCGCGTCGCCGCGCAGACCGCCAAGCAGGTGATCACCCAGCGCATGCGCGAGAGCGAGCGCAAGCGGCAGTACGAGGAGTTCAAGGATCGCGTCGGCGAGATCGTCTCGGGTGTGGTCAAGCGCGTCGACTACGGCAACATCACCGTGGACCTGCAGCGCGCCGAAGGCGTGATCCGCCGCGACGAGACCATTCCGCGCGAGAGCCTTCGCGTGAACGACCGCGTGCGCGCCTACATCTTCGATGTGCGCGAGGAGCCGCGCGGCCCGCAGATCTTCCTGTCGCGCAGCCATCCGCAGTTCATGGCCAAGCTGTTCGGCCAGGAAGTGCCGGAAATCTACGACGGCATCATCGAGATCAAGGCGGTTGCGCGCGATCCCGGCAGCCGCGCCAAGATCGCCGTGCTGAGCCACGACAGCGCCATCGATCCGATCGGCGCCTGCGTCGGCATGCGCGGCAGCCGCGTGCAGGCCGTCGTGCAGGAGCTGCAGGGCGAGAAGGTCGACATCATTCCGTGGTCGGCCGACACCGCGAACTTCATCGTCAATGCGCTGGCGCCGGCCGAGGTCAGCAAGGTGCTGATGGACGAGGAGAAGAACAAGACCGAGGTGGTGGTGCCCGACGACCAGCTCAGCCTGGCGATCGGCCGTCGCGGCCAGAACGTCAAACTCGCCTCCCAGCTCACCGGCTGGGAAATCGACATCATGACCGAAGCCGAGGAGAGCGAACGCCGCCAGAAGGAAACGCGCGAGCGCACCGAGCTGTTCAAGGCAGCGCTTGATGTCGACGACGTCATTGCCCATCTCCTGGTCGCCGAGGGCTACGCTGCGGTCGAGGACGTGTCCGAATCCGCCGTCGAGGACCTCGCCGGCGTCGAAGGCTTCGACGAGGAGATCGCCACCGAGTTGCAGCGCCGTGCCCGCGAGTTCATCGAGAAGCGCGATGCGGAGTTCGCGGCCCGCCTGGAAGAGCTCGGCATGGACGAAGACGTGCGCGCGACCGAGGGCCTGACGCTGCCGATGCTGGTGGCGCTGGGCGAGAAGGGCGTGAAGACCCGCGACGATCTCGCCGACCTCGCCTCCGACGAGCTGCGTGAGATCGTCGGCGAGAGCGCCATGGACAACGACACCGCCAACGCCGTGATCATGAAGGCGCGCGAGCACTGGTTCGCCAGCGAGGGCGACGGGCCCGCCGAGGCGGCCAAGGCATAGAGTAGAGCAAGGAGACTGACCACTTGGCATTCGCCAACGCCATGCCCCGAGCCGAAACCCCGGCTCAACCCGCCGCCGGTCCGCAGCGCACCTGCATTGCGACCGGCGAGACAGGTGCGCCCGAACGGATGATCCGGTTCGTGATCGGACCGGAGAGCGACGTCGTGCCCGATCTGGCGCGGCGGCTGCCGGGGCGTGGGATCTGGCTGAAGGCGGAACGGGCGGCGGTCGAACGCGCCGTGGCGAAGAACCTGTTCGCCAGGGCAGCACGGGTGTCGGTGAAGCCCGCCGCCGACCTGGCCGATCGGGTCGAGCGGCTGCTTCTGGAGCGGGCGTTGTCCGATCTCAGCCGGGCGCGCCGGGCTGGCCGTGCCGTATCAGGCTTCATGAAGGTCGAGCAGATGGCGAGCCAGCGGCGCGCCGGCCTGCTGATCGTGGCCGACGAGGCCGACGGCGACGGGCTCGGAAAACTCAAGGCGACTGGCCTGCCGATCGCTCGCCTTGGCGACGCGACGGCACTTGGCGGAATCTTCGGCCGCGAGCAGGCGGTCTATGTGGCGGTTGCCCGCGACGATGCTGGTGGCGCCTTTGTTGAACGGATCGAGGCCGGGGCGACGCGCTGGCATGGCTACCGGTTGAACAGCAGCGGTTGACGGGCCGCAGCGGACCAAGGACAACACGAGACATGACGGAACAGAAAGAGCAGACCAAACCGACCAAGCCGCTAACGCTTACGACGACGACGCGCACGGGCGCGGCGTCGGCGAAGAGCGCGAGCGATGCCACGCAGGTGCGCCAGAAATTCTCGCATGGCCGCTCGCGCGTGGTGGAGGTCGTGGCCAAGAAGCCGATCAAGCGGCCGACCGCACCGAGTGCGCCAGCCGCTGCCGCTCCAGCGCCGGCACCGGCGGCTGCAACTGCGGCGCCGAGCGGCCGTACCCTCAAGCTGGGCGGCGGCGCCGCCACGACCGCGCGGCCTACACCGGCGCGTCCGTCCGGCGACCCGCGTTCGGGCGGCGCCGTGCTGAGGACGCTGACGGAGGAAGAGAAGGAAGCCCGCGCCCGCGCCTTGGTCGACGCCAACCGCGACGCCGAGGCGGCCCGCCAGCGTGCCGCCCAGGAAGCGGCTCGCCGCGCCATCGAGGATGAGGCGCGCCGCAAGGCCGAAGAGGAGCACAAGAAGCGTCTGGCGGCGGAAGAAGCGCGCAAGAAGGCCGAGGAAGAGGTCAAGCGCAAGGCCGACGCCCTCGTGCAGAAGCGTCTCGATCAGGCCGCCACCGCCCCGCCGCAGGCGCCGATCGCGCGTCAGGCCGAGGAGATCAATCCCGGCGCCACGTCGCAGGCGGCGGCACCTGCCGCGTCGCCTGCCGCACCGGTTCGCCGTCCGCCTGGCGCCCCCGCCGGCGGCCAGTCGGCCGATGCGCTGCGCCGTCCGCCGCCGATGCGGCCTGCCATAAACAAGCGTCTGCCGCAGCCGCCGGGCGCGCGCCGCGAGGCGCCCAAGCGCCGGTCGGACAAGGTCGATGTCGGCCGTGCGGTCGAGGGCGAGAACGATTTCCGCAGCCGTTCGGCGGCGCAGATGCGCCGCCGCCTGGAGCGCGACCGCCGTCGCGAGCACGCCAACGACGTGCCGCAACAGAAGGTCTATCGCGAGGTCATTATTCCGGAGACCATCACGGTCCAGGAACTGGCCCAGCGTATGTCCGAGCGCAGCGCCGACGTCGTCAAGACGCTGATGCGCATGGGCGTGATGGCGACCATCAACCAGGCGATCGATCCCGACACGGCCGAGCTGGTGGTGACCGAGATGGGCCACCGGTCCAAGCGCGTCGCCGAGGGCGACGTCGAGACCGCCCTCACGGAAAGCGCGGATACGCCGGAGTCGATGGTGCCGCGGCCGCCGGTCGTGACCATCATGGGCCACGTCGATCACGGCAAGACCTCGCTGCTCGACGCGCTGCGCGCCACCGACGTGGCGGCGCACGAGGCGGGCGGCATCACCCAGCACATCGGCGCCTACCAGGTCACCCTGCCGTCGAGCCAGAAGATCACCTTCCTCGACACGCCGGGCCACGAGGCCTTCACCGCCATGCGCGCGCGTGGCGCCAAGGTGACGGACATCGTCGTCCTGGTGGTGGCAGCTGATGACGGCGTCATGCCGCAGACCAAGGAAGCGATCGCCCACTCCAAGGCGGCGGGCGTGCCGATGATCATTGCCATCAACAAGATGGACAAGGCCGGCGCGGATCCCAGCCGGGTGCGCACCGAGCTCCTGCAGGACGAGATCCAGGTCGAGCAGCTGGGCGGCGACGTCCAGTCGATCGAGGTCTCGGCCACCAAGAAGATGAACCTCGACAAGCTCGAGGAAGCGATCCTGCTGCAGGCCGAGGTGCTCGAGCTCAAGGCCAATCCCGACCGTCCGGCCGACGGTGTCGTGGTCGAGGCCCAGCTCGATCCGGGTCGCGGCTCGGTGGCGACCGTGCTGGTGCAGCGCGGCACGCTCAAGGTCGGCGACGTGCTGGTGGCCGGCGCCGTGTGGGGCCGTGTCCGTCGCCTGGTCGACGACCGTGGCAACGCTGTCGACAGCGCGGGTCCGGCCTTCCCGGTCGAGATCCTGGGACTCGACGGCACGCCGCAGGCGGGTGACGAGTTCCACGTCATGGAGAACGAGGCGCGTGCGCGAGAGGTCGCCGACTTCCGCGCCCGGCGCGACCGCCAGGCCCAACTTGCCCGCGCCGCCGGCGGCCGCGGCACCCTCGAGGAGATGATCAAGGGCATCCGAGAGGGCACGGCCAAGGAATTGCCGGTGCTGATCAAGGCCGACGTGCAGGGATCGGCGGAGGCGCTGGCCGGCGCGTTGACGCGGCTTTCCACCGAGAAGGTGGCGACCCGCGTGATCTACTCGGGCGTCGGCGGCATCAGCGAGGCCGACATCACGCTCGCCAAGGCGTCGGGTGCACTGATCATCGGCTTCAACGTGCGTGCGAACCCGCAGGCCCGCGAGATCGCCAAGCGCGACAAGATCGACATCCGCTACTACTCGATCATCTACAAGGTGACCGAGGACATCCAGCAGCTGATGGTCGGCCTGCTCGACCCGACCTACAAGGAGACCTTCCTCGGCAATGCGCAGATCCGCGAGGTCTTCCGCATCACCAAGGTCGGCAACGTGGCGGGCTGCATGATCACCGAAGGCATGGTCAAGCGCGGCGCCAAGGTGCGCCTGCTGCGCGACAACGTGGTGATCCACGAAGGCACGCTGAAGACGCTGCGTCGCTTCAAGGAAGAGGTCCGCGAGGTGCAGCACGGCTTCGAGTGCGGCATGGCCTTCGAGAACTACGACGACATCAAGGTCGGCGACATCATCGAATGCTTCGACATCGAGGAAGTCCGGCCGACCTTGTGATTTGAGTGTTCCTCCCCGGCGCGTCGCCGCGCTGGGGAGGTGTCGCCGTCATACGGCGACGGCCCGCGTCGCGGGCACCTCCCGGGCGCATCGCGCAGGGGAGAAGAAGAGGAGATCCCCAATGTCCCGTCGGCGCCCGTCCGAGCGCGACAAGAAAGGCCCGAGCCAGCGTCAGCTCAGGGTCGGCGAGGAGCTGCGCCATCTGCTGGCTGAGCTCCTGGAGCGCGGCGACATGCGCGATCCGGAGCTGCGCGAGGTCTCGATCACCGTGACCTCGGTCGATGTCAGCCCCGACCTGCGCAATGCCACGGCCTTCATCATGCCGCTGGGCGGCCAGGACGAGCAGCGCCTGCTCGCCGCCATGCGCCGCGCCGCGCCGTGGTTCCGCGCCCGCGTCGGCGAGAAGGCGGGCCTGCGTTACGCACCCGAGATCCGCTTCGCCATAGACCGGACGTTCGATGAGGCCGATCGCATAGGTCAGCTCCTGCGCCGCCCCGACGTGGCGCGTGATATCAAGGACGATTGAGGTAGTACTCGTCGCGCGGAAAGAAGTCGGTGTTGGGCGCGCGCGCCGGCACCGTTCTGCCGTCGTTCAAGATCTCGACCTTCTTGTCCTTGAACCATTTCAGCAGCTCGTGCCGATCGATCCGGGCTGCCGTCAGATGGATATCGATCTCCGGCCGCTCCAGCAGTTCGAGGATCTTCTCCCGTGAGTAGGGGATCGGCCGGTCGCTGCCCAGCAGCGCCGGGTGGACCATGGTCACGTAGGGAAAGACCGAGCGGAAGGTCTCGATGGTGCGCTCGGTCGGCGCCCACTGCACGTAGAGGCCGCCGGGCGCCAGCTTGGCCCGGACCTGGCGGAAGAACTCCTGGGAGTTCAGCAGTCCCGACAATCCGGTCTTGGGCAGGATGGCATCGGCCTCGATCACGTCGTACTTCGTGGGATCGAGCGCCAGGGTATGGCGGCCGTCGGCGACGACGATCTCGAACTTGGGATTGCCGAGCAGGCTTTCGACGCCCGACTTGCCCTTGTCGCTCAGGTAGCGGCGTAGCGTGTCGATGACCGGCGCCACGATCTCGATCACGCGTACGCGGTCGGTGCCCGGGTGAAGAGCCGCGGCGTAGGGCGTGCCGCCCGTGCCCGAGCCGATTACCAGCACGCGCTTCGGCGCGGGATGTGTGAGCGGTCCGATCGCGCCCAGGAAGACGTGGACCGTGTCGAACGGCAGCCGGCTCTGCGAATGCCCCTGTATGTAGAGCTTGCCATCCTGCTCGTTGGCCATTTTGAGCACGCTGAGTCCGGTCTTGTCCTCGGCGATGATCGCCTTCTCGGTGCCGAGCCCGTGCAGGCGCCGCCAGAAATCGCGGTCGGGTGGAAAGAACGCCAGGCCAAGGATCAGGAGGAGCGCCGGCGGGTAGACCCAACGTGCTCCCGGCGATGTCGCGATCTGCAGGCAGGCGAAGCCAAGCCCGATCGCGACCAGCAGCATCAACGTGCCGGCGGTGCCGATGAGATCGAGGAGCATCAGGCCGGCCACCAGGCTGCCGGCGCTGTTGCCGACGATGTTGGCGAGCTGAACCAGGCCGACGCGCTGGCCGAGGCGGTCGATATCGCGCTGCACGGCCTTCTGCACGACGGGAAAGGAGAAGCCCATGATGAACGAGGCAGGCAGCACGACGATCAGCAGCAGGAACACGATCACGGCGGTGTCGGTCGTCCGTCCGCTCATCAGGTCGCGATCGACGAAGTTCGCCGGCAGGAGCCCCACGCCGATCGCCCAGTAGACGAACCAGGCGCCGGCGAGCGCCAACGCCGTGGCGATGCCCTGCATCAGGAAGAAGAAGCGGCGCGGATCACCGATGCGGTCGATGGTGCGCGCGCCGACCAGCAGGCCCGCTGCGTCGCCCAGCAGGAAGACGGACAGGACCAACGAGAAGGCGTAACCGTTGGACTGCAGCAGCACGCCGATCAGGCGGTACCAGACGATCTGCAGCGCCACGATGAGGAAGCCGCTGATGAAGACCAGCAGCGACCAGCGCCAGACCACTCCGCCATCGGGGTCCTCGGTACGTTTCTTCCCGGGGACCTTGCTGTCGGCCATGCCAAGACCGCGCGCCAGCAGGAGGCCGCCGACCGCGACCACGAGGTTGAGTGCGGCGCCGACGTATACCGCCTTGTCGAAGCCGAACGTGCCGATCAGGTACCAGCCGCCGACGAACGCGCCGACTCCGGCCCCGAGCGTATTGAGACCGTACAGCCAGCCGATCAGCTTGGCCGAACCCGCGATCTCGCTCACCACCGCCTTGGACAGAAAGGGCAGCGAGCAGCCCATCAGGAAGGTCGGCCACAGCAGGCCGGCAAACACCACGGCGAATATCACGCCGCGCGAGGCGGAAAGCGGCAGCAACTCGCGATAGATGACGTCGTAGTAGAGCCAGGGACTGGCCACAGCGAAGGCTGCGATACCGACCTCGCACAAGGCGAAGGCGAGCAGGGCGGCGCGGCGCGACAGGCGATCGGCCAAAAGGCCGGCGGCCAGGCTGCCGATGCCGAGTCCAAGCAGGAAGGCGCCGACGACCAGTGCGGCGGCGATGGAGTCGGCGCCGGCGAACAGGCCAAGCAGCCGATGCCAGGCCGTCTGATAGACCAGGGCGGCAGCGCCGGAGAGAAAGAACAACCCGAAAAGCACGGACCGCCTGACGCGATCCGCCTGCCCCGCCCCCATCATGACTGCAGCCTGCCTGAAGCGATGGCTGGCGCGCAACGGATTGTGGGCCTAGGAAGCCTCATGTTTTTCATGGAATGTCACGGATCGCGGGACTGCGGCTCGCTCATGCGCCAATGAAGCGGAAAGGCGACAAGGTCGATGGCTGGGTGATCCTCGACAAGCCGGTGGGGCTTGGCTCGACGCCGGCGGTCGGCAAGGTGCGGCGCCTGTTCGGGGCACAGAAGGCAGGACATGGCGGGACGCTCGATCCCTTGGCGAGCGGCGTGCTGCCGATCGCACTGGGTGAAGCGACCAAGACCGTGCCGTTCGTCATGGACGGGCGGAAGGAGTACCGCTTCACGCTGCGCTTCGGCCAAGCGCGCTCGACCGAGGATCTCGAAGGCGAAGTCACGGCCACGAGCGACGTCCGGCCGGACGACCTGGCCATCCGGGCCGTCCTGTCCCGCTTCGTCGGCACGATTGACCAGACCCCGCCCGCCTTCTCCGCCCTCAAGATCGAGGGCAAACGGGCCTATGACCTCGCCCGGGCCGGCGAAACGGTCGATCTAAAGCCCAGGCCGGTCGTCATCGATCGCCTCGACCTCTTGGACCGTCCTGACGCGGACCATGCAGATTTCCTGGTCTCCTGCGGCAAGGGCACCTACATCCGGTCCCTCGGCCGCGACCTCGCGCTGGCCTTGGGAAGCGTCGGACACCTCAGTTTCCTGCGTCGCACCGCCGCCGGGCCGTTCGGGGAGCAGGCGGCCATTTCGCTTTCCAAACTGGAGGCCCTCGGGCATATTCCGCCGCTTCTCGGGGCCCTGGCCCCCGTCGAGACCGCGCTGGACGACATCCCGGCGCTGGCCCTGACGGAGGCCCAAGCGGACCGGCTGCGACAAGGCCAGCCGGTGTTCTTGACCCGGGACGTACCGCCGTCCGGCGCCCTCTCACGCGCCAAGGCCGGCAGCAAGCTGGTCGCGCTGGTCCGCTCGGACGGCGTGGCTCTCAGGCCGGTACGCGTCTTCAACCTTTAAGTCGATGGAGAGTCCCGATGTCGATCACAGCCGTCCGCAAGGCGGAGCTGATCAAGTCGTATGCCCAGGCCGAGGGTGACACCGGTTCGCCGGAAGTCCAGGTCGCGATCCTGAGCGAGCGTATTGCCAATCTCACCGAGCACTTCAAGGGCCACGCGAAGGATCACCATTCGCGCCGCGGCCTGCTGAAGCTCGTCGGCCAGCGCCGGCGCCTGCTCGACTATCTCAAGGCCAAGGACAACAAGCGCTACGACACGTTGATCGAGCGCCTGGGTCTGCGTCGTTGAGTTCACGGCTCCGACTCCGTCCGCGGATGGATCGGGGCCGTTTCGCGTCGTGTCGTTCGGTCCCCGTAGCAGTTCGGCCGACTGAGGCGACTTTCGAAGTAACCGGGAGGGCAGGGGCGAGAGCAAAGGCCCGACCCGGTCCTGCCGATGCAAGGGCATCGGTGGGCGGCGCCGCCAGACGGGGGCGAACGCCGTGTAGGAAAGGAAGATGGAAATGAGTGATATGTTTCAAGTGTTCCGCAAGGAGCTGGACTGGGCCGGCCGCAAGCTGATCCTGGAAACCGGCAAGATCGCGCGCCAGGCGGATGGCGCGGTCCTCGCGACCTACGGCGGCACGACCGTTCTCGCCACCGTGGTGTTCGAGAAGAAGCCCAAGCCGGGCCTCGATTTCTTCCCGCTGACCGTGAATTACCAGGAGAAGGCGTTCGCCGCCGGCAAGATCCCGGGCGGCTTCTTCAAGCGCGAAGGCCGGCCGTCGGAGAAGGAAGTCCTGACCTCCCGCCTGATCGACCGTCCGATCCGGCCGCTGTTCCATGAGAACTACAGGAACGAGACGCTGGTCGTGATCACGACCCTGGCGCATGACATGGAGAACGATCCCGACATCGTCTCGATGGTCGCGACGTCGGCCGCGCTGACCATCAGCGGCGTGCCGTTCATGGGCCCGATCGGTGCCGCGCGCGTCGGCTATCTCGACGGCAAGTACGTGATCAACCCGACGCTCGAGCAGACAGAGAAGAGCGACCTCGACCTCGTCGTCGCCGGCACCCAGGAAGGCGTGCTGATGGTCGAGTCGCAGGCCAAGGAGCTGGACGAGACCACCATGCTGTCGGCCGTGATGGAAGGCCATCGCTCCTTCCAGCCGGTGATCGAGGCCATCATCCAGCTGGCCGAGCATGCCGCCAAGGAGCCGCTGCCGCTCAGCGAGCCGCCCGAGGCGGCCAAGACCGTGTCCGACCGCCTGAAGGCGGAGATGCGGGCCAAGATGGCCGAAGCCTACGGCGAGACCCAGAAGCTCGCCCGCCAGGCCAAGGTCGGTGAGGTCAAGACCGCCGCCAAGGCGCTGTTCGAGGGCGACGAGGCCGCTCTCGCCGTATTCGGCGAGCAGTTCGGCAACCTCGAGGCCGACGTCGTGCGCGGCGCCATCCTCGATACCGGCAAGCGCATCGACGGCCGCGACACCAAGACCGTGCGTCCGATCGTGGCCGAGGTCGGCGTGCTGCCGCGTGCCCACGGCTCCTCGCTGTTCACCCGAGGCGAGACCCAGGCGCTGGTCGTGGCGACGCTCGGCACCGGCCAGGACGAGCAGATCATCGACGCGCTCGAGGGCGAGTACCGCGAGAGCTTCATGATGCACTACAACATGCCGCCGTACGCGGTCGGCGAGGTGCGCCGCATGGGCTCGCCCGGTCGCCGCGAGATCGGCCACGGCAAGCTCGCGTGGCGCGCGCTGCGCCCGCTGCTGCCCGGCAAGGACAAGTTCCCCTACACGATCCGTATCGTGTCGGAGATCACCGAGAGCAACGGCTCGTCGTCGATGGCCTCGGTCTGCGGCGGCTCACTGTCGCTGATGGATGCCGGTGTGCCGATGGACCGTCCGGTGGCCGGCATCGCCATGGGCCTGATCAAGGAAGGCGACCGCTTCGCCGTCCTGTCGGACATCCTGGGTGACGAGGATCATCTCGGCGACATGGACTTCAAGGTCGCCGGCACGGAGCGCGGCATCACCGCGCTGCAGATGGACATCAAGATCACCTCGATCACCGAGGAGATCATGAAGGTGGCGCTCGGCCAGGCGAAGGACGGCCGCCTCCACATCCTGGGCGAGATGGCCAAGGGACTGGGCGGGGCGCGCGATTCGGTCAGCCAGAACGCGCCGCGCATCACCCAGTTCACGATCCCCAAGGACAAGATCCGCGAAGTGATCGGCACCGGCGGCAAGGTGATCCGGGAGATCACCGAGACAACCGGCACCAAGATCGACATCGAGGACGACGGCACCATCAAGGTCGCTGCGGTCGACGCCAAGCAGGGCCAGGCCGCGATCGACTGGATCAAGGGCATCGTCGCCGAGCCGGAAGTGGGCGTGATCTACAACGGCAAGGTCGTGAAGACCGTCGAGTTCGGCGCCTTCGTGAACTTCCTGGGCGCCCGCGACGGCCTGGTCCACATCTCCGAGCTGGCGCCGCGCCGCGTCGCCAAGGTCACTGACGTGATCAAGGAAGGCGACCAGGTGAAGGTCAAGGTCCTCGGCGTCGACGATCGTGGCAAGGTCCGCCTCAGCATGAAGGCGGTCGACCAGCAGACCGGCGAGGACATCTCGAACAAGCCGCGCGAGGAAGCGGCACCTGCGCCGGCTGCCGGCGAGTAAGGCACCGAACGGTGACGAGAACGGCGGCCATCGGGCCGCCGTTTTTGCCTGTAGACTTGGCGGGATGAAGACCTCGACCTCCCGCCGCCTGCTGCTGGCCAGCGTCGGCGCCAGCCTGCTTCCCCTGGGTTCGGCTCGCGCGGCTGGGCTTATCGCCACGCCGCAGCAGACCGAAGGACCATTCTATCCGACGGCTTTCCCGACCGACATGGACAATGACCTGGTGCAGGTCCGTGGCCAGCAGGCGCGCGCCATGGGCACGGTGCTGCACCTCGAAGGCCGCGTGCTCGACCTCAACGGCAAGCCGGTCGATGGTGCGATTGTCGAGATCTGGCAGTGCGATGCTCAGGGCATCTACGACCATCCCCGCCAGTCCGGGCGCGACAAGCGCGATTCGGCGTTCCAGGGCTACGGCCGCCTGCTGGTCCAGGCCGACGGCCGCTACACCTTCCGCACGCTGAAGCCGGTCGCCTATGCCGGCCGGTCGCCGCACATCCATTTCAAGGTCGCTACCTCGACCGGCAGGATGCTCACCAGCCAGTTCTATATTGCCGGCGAGGCGGGCAACGAGCGCGACGGTGTCTTCCGAGGCATCCGCGATGCCCGGCAGCGTGAACTGGTCGAGATGAGGCTGGCTCCTGCTCCAGGCGTCGAAGCCGGCGCGCTGGCGACGTCGATGGATATCTTCGTGGCTTGAGGGTTTCGCTACCGCGATGTGGCGCCCGCGAACTCGGCGTCCTTCTTCGGTATGAGATCGTAGGGCAGCGCGAAGCCCGGCATTGCCATCAGCCGGTCGCGCCACGCGGCGAGGTTGGGTCGCGCGTCGAGCGACAGGCCGCCTTCGGCTGCGAACACCATGCGGCCCCAGCAGCCGATGTCGGCGATCGAGCAGGCATCGCCAACCAGCCATTCTCGGCCTTGCAGCGACTTGTCGGCGAAATCGAGCGCTGCCTCGGCAAGCGGGCGGAAGAAGCCCACGATGTCCTGCGACACGTCGGGACGGAAGCGGGCGAAGTGGCGAACGCGTGCGACGTTGGTGATGGCGTCGTTCTCCCAGGAGAGCCATTCGCGAGCCTGCCAGCAATGCTGCTCCGTCCTGGGTTCGAAGTGGCCGGTGGTCCGCGCGAGATAGTCGAGGATCACGTTCGACATCACCAGCGTGAGATCGCGGTGGCGCAGCACCGGCACCTGGCCATAGCGGTTGATCGCCAGGTGAGCCGCCTCCTTCTGCACGCCGTTCTTGAGATTGACGGTGCGAAACGAGAACGGCAGCCCGCTGAGCGCCAGGAAGAGCATCGGCTTGTAGGTCGAGCTCGAGGTGAAGCTGCCGTGGAGGATGAGGCGGTCAGTCATGGTGGCCCAGGGTTACTTCAGCATGTCGAACGGCGGCCGCTTGTCGAGCGGCATGATCATCGGCCCGGAGAACGTGAAGTAGCTCTGCTTGACGTTCCTGGACGTGCACTCGGCGTCCATCGCCGCGTCGCTGGCGCCGGTGGTCGGATAGCGCACATTGGCCATCACCGCCTCCACCAGCTCGGCGTTCTGCCTGGCCTCGCTGCCCGCCGCCTTGAGCTTGTCGAGTGCCGCCTCGATCTCGGTGTGGATGACGAGATAGTTGAAGGGCAGCATCCCGGGCTCGTCGCGGATGCAGTAGAAGGTCAGCGTACGGTCCGCTGCGTATGCCTTGGCGGTCGCGAGGATCTGCTGGAAGCGTACGGGCGTAAGCGGTTCGGCAGCGGCGAGCGACGGCAACGCGCCGCACACGACGCCGAAGGCGAGCAATGAATCAATCGAGCGCATGAACCGAGTGTAGCGCCGGCAGCGTTCGCCGGGCTACCGCCCGCCCGCGGCTTCGATCAAGGCTGCGACGTCACGCTGGTTCCGCTGGCGGGCGTGCTGCAGCGGCGAGACGCCGTCGCGGTCGGCGACGTTGGGGTTGGCGCCCGCGCCGAGCACGAGCCTCGTCACCTCGACGTGGCGTGGCCCGCCATCGCCCAGGATCACGATCTCGAGCAGGCAGGTCCAGCCGAGATTGTTGACATGGTTCACGTCGATCGGCGTCGTCACCAGGAAGGCGACGGTGTCGACGTGAGCGCGCTCGCAGGCAGGGATGAGCGCATTGCCGCCGTAGCGGTTGCGGATCGCGAAGTCGGGACCTCTCGGGAACATGTGCCGCAGCATTGCCGTGCGGCCGAGCGCGCCCGCAAGCAGCCACGGCGTGTCCTGGTTGGTCGCCTGGGCGTTGATGTTGGCGCCGCCGTCGATCAGCCGGATCGCGGCGGCCAGATGGTTGTTCTGGACGGCAAGCAGGAGCGGGGTCCGTCCCGCTGCATCGGCCGAGTCCATCGCAGCGCCACCGGCGATCAAACGCTCGATGGCGGCCGTGTCTCCCTGTTCGGCGGCCTGGCTGAGGGTCTGCGCGGAGGCGGTCATCGCGGGCACGATCGACAGGACACCCAAGAACCACGCGATAGCCCGTCTATAGCTCCCCACGGTGGAGTCTTGTCCGCTTCGATGGGTGGAGTCACTCGGCGTTGCCGTTCTCGCTGGCTTGTGGCGGCATGCCGATGGCGTGGTAGCCGGCATCGACATAGTGGACGGTGCCCGTCACGCCGGCGCTCAAGTCGGACAGCAGGTAGAGCGCCGCGCCGCCGACATCGGTCAGTTCGACATTGCGCCGCAGGGGCGAGGCCTCCCGCGACACGCGATAGACATAGCGGGCGCTGCCGATCACCGCGCCGGCCAGGGTGCGCATCGGGCCGGCGGAGATCGCATTCACGCGCACGCCCTGCGGGCCGAGATCGGCCGCGAGATAGCGCACGCTCGCCTCCAGTGCCGCCTTGGCCACGCCCATGACGTTGTACGACGGCATGACGCGCGTCGCGCCCTCGTAGGTCAGCGTGATCAGGCTGCCGCCTTCGGTCATCAGCGGCAGCGCGCGCCGTGCGATCTCGGTGAAGGAGTAGCAGGAGATGGTGAGACTGCGCTGGAAGTTGGCCTTGGTGGTGTCGACGTAGCGGCCCTTGAGCTCTTCCTTGTCGGAAAAGGCGATGGCATGGACCGCGAAGTCGAGCCGGCCCCATTCCTTCTTCAGTCGGGCGAACAGCCGGTCGAGGCTCTCCTCGTTCTCGACGTCGGCCTCCTCGACGATCCGTGAGCCGAGCTTCTCGACCATCGGCAGCACGCGCTTGCCGAACGCGGCGCCCTGGTAGGTGAAGGCCATCTCCGCGCCCGCAGCATGCAGCGCCGTGGCGATGCCCCAGGCGATCGATCGGTCGTTGGCCACGCCCATCACCAGGCCGCGCTTGCCGGCCATCAGCTTGGGGACCTCTGGAAGTTCGGTTGCCTTCGACGGGGCGTGAGTCGTCGCTGCCGTCCCGCCGCCCGAAGCATCGGGGGCGGCCGAGAGGGTCCGGTCGTTGGGCATGATGCCTCTTTTTTGGTTAGTGGTCGTAGCGCGAGAACAGCAGGCAGGCGTTGGTGCCGCCGAAACCGAAGCTGTTCGACATCACGGTCTGCAGCCCGGCATTGTCGACGCGCTGGCGCGCCACCGGATAATCGCCGACGCCGGGATCGACGTTCTCGATGTTGGCCGAGGCTGCGACGAAATCTTCCTTCAGCATCAGCAGGGAATAGACCGCCTCGTGCGCGCCCGTGGCGCCCTGGCTGTGGCCAGTCAGCGACTTGGTCGAGCTCACCATCGGCAGCTTGTTGTTGCCGAACGCGGTGCGGATGGCGTCGAGCTCGGTGATGTCGCCGACCGGCGTCGAAGTGCCGTGGGTGTTGATGTAGTCGACCGGCGCGTTGCGCCGTGCCGCGCCGGGAAAGCCGTCGATGGCGAGCCTCATGCAGCGCACCGCGCCCTCGCCGGAGGGTGCCACCATGTCGGCGCCGTCGGAGGTGGCGCCGTAGCCCACGACCTCGGCATAAATCTTGGCGCCGCGCGCGCGGGCCACTTCCAGGTCTTCCAGCACCAGGATGCCGCCGCCGCCCGAGATCACAAAGCCGTCGCGGCCCTTGTCATAGGCGCGGCTGGCCCGTTCGGGCGTGTCGTTGTACTTGGACGACATCGCGCCCATGGCGTCGAACAGCACCGACAGCGTCCAGTCGAGTTCCTCGCCGCCGCCCGCGAACATGCGGTCGGCCTTGCCGAGCTGGATGCATTCGACGGCGTTGCCGATACAGTGCGCCGAGGTCGAGCATGCCGAGCTGATTGAGTAGCTCAGGCCCTTGATCTTGTAGGCGGTCGCAAGGTTGGCCGAGACCGTGCTCGACATGGCGCGCGGCACCATGAACGGTCCGACCCGCTTGGGGCCCTTCTCTTTGGCGATGATGGCCGACTGGACGATGGCGCCGGTGGTCGGGCCGCCCGAGCCCGCGACCACCCCGGTCCGGTCGTTGGAGATTTCGGCCTCGCCCAGGCCCGCATCCTCGATCGCCTCCTTCATTGCGAGGTAGGCGTAGGCAGCACCATCACCCATGAAGCGCCGCAGGCGGCGGTCGACCAGCTCGTCGACGCTCATCTTGAGCGTGCCGGCGACTTGGCTGCGGAAGCCGAGTTCCTTGTACTGCGGCACGAACTCGATGCCGGACTTGCCGTCCCGCAACGACTTCGTGACCTCGGCGGTGTTGTTGCCGATCGAGGAGACGACCCCCAGGCCGGTGACGACGACGCGTTTCATGCGATCAGCCCGCCGCGGCCGGCACTTCGGCGGCGTCCTGGAACAGGCCGACCTTGAGGCCCATGGCCTCGTAGACCGGCTTGCCGTCGGCATGCACGAAACCGTCAGCGATGCCCAGGACGAGCTTGCGCAACATCACGCGCTTGAGATGAACGTGGAAAGTGAGCTTCTTGACCGTCGGCACGATCATGCCGGTGAACTTGACCTCGCCGACGCCGAGCGCCCGGCCGCGACCGGGCGCCTTCATCCAGCCCAGGAAGAAGCCCAGGCATTGCCACAGGGCGTCGAGCGGCAGGCAGCCCGGCATCACCGGGTCGCCCTTGAAATGGCAGTCGAAGAACCAGAGGTCCGGCTTGATATCGAGCTCGGCCACGATCTCGCCCTTGCCGAAACTGCCGCCGGTCTCGGCGATCCTCACGATCCGGTCGAGCATCAGCATCGGGGGCAAGGGCAATTGCGCGTTGCCCGGCCCGAACAGCCGTCCTCGCGCGCACTCGATCAGATCTTCGAAAGTGTAGCTGCTCTTCTTGTCGCTCACGCTCACCGTCCCACGCCGCCCGAACCGGGATCGCAGCCAGAATAAGGAGGCCCGCCGTCCAGCGCAAACCGCCGAATCGGGGCCGGACGGCCCTTTTCAGGCCGCTTTTGGCTGCTTACATATGGGCGTCACAATGTCCGGTACCAGCCCCGACTTCACCGCCCGCCTGCGCGAGGCCGGTTTGCGCCCGACCCGCCAGCGGGTAGCGTTGGCGCGCCTGCTGTTCGAGGGCGAACACCGCCATGTCACGGCCGAGAGCCTGCACGCAGAGGTCAAGGCGACTCGCATGCCGGTGTCGCTGGCTACGGTCTACAACGCGCTGAACCAGTTCCGCGACGCCGGATTGCTGCGCGAGGTCGTGGTGGCGCCAGGGCGGTCTTATTTCGACACCAATATCGGCCATCACCATCATTTCTTCGTCGAGAACGACGGCGAGCTGCACGACTTCCCGTCGGACAAGGTGACCATCGCCGGCCTGCCGACCCCGCCCAAGGGAACTCGGATGGCGAGGGTCGACGTCATCGTTCGCGTTCGTCGCTAGAGTCGTCGCTCGACAAGGGTATGCCGACGGCGCGCTTCTGAGCCGCCAATTGCGAGTCGCTTGCAGTTCTTAGAACTGTTCTAAACAACTTGACGGGGTCGCGGCGGCTGGACCAATATCGCGCCGCCAGATCGGTTACGCACCGATCGCCTAGCCTTAAATACCAAGGAGAAAAGCCATGGCGAACCTCAAGGGATCCAAGACCGAGGACAATCTGAAGGCTGCATTCGCAGGCGAGAGCCAGGCGAACCGCCGGTACCTCTACTTCGCCCAGAAGGCCGACGTCGAAGGCTACAACGACGTGGCCGCCGTGTTCCGCTCCACCGCGGAAGGCGAGACGGGCCATGCGCACGGCCATCTCGAATTCCTGGAGATCGTGGGCGACCCCGCCACGGGCAAGCCGATCGGCTCGACCTCGAACAACCTGGCCGCCGCCGTCGCGGGCGAGACGCACGAGTACACCGACATGTACCCGGGCATGGCGCGCACCGCGCGCGAGGAAGGCTTTGCCGAGATCGCCGACTGGTTCGAGACCCTGGCGAAGGCCGAAAAGAGCCACGCCGGCCGCTTCCAGAAGGCCCTCGACACGATGGCCTGAGCCTAATCAGGCTTTATGGGAAGGGGGCCCACACGGGTCCCCTTTTTCGTCCCGCTGCGCAATCGATCGATCGAGAAACGGCACTGACATGCGTGAAGGTAGCCTTGAAGCCCCCGTCCGCCACGCCCTGGACTGGCAGAATCCATGGTTCTGGGATGAGAAAGCGCTCGAGAAGGAGATGGAGCGCGTCTTCGACATCTGTCACGGTTGCCGGCGCTGCTTCAATCTTTGCGATTCATTCCCGCGCCTGTTCGACCTGATCGACAACGGTCCGACCGGCGAGCTCGACGGCGTGAAGAAGGAGGATTTCGCCTCGGTCGAAGAAGCCTGCACGCTCTGCGACATGTGCTTCATGACCAAGTGCCCGTACGTGCCGCCGCATGAATGGGCGCTCGATTTCCCCCATCTCATGCTGCGCCATCGCGCCGTGCAGGCGCGCAAGAACGGCACCGACTTCGTCGAGGGCCAGCTCGCCGACACCGATCGCATGGGGCGCCTCGGCACCTTCACCGCCGGCATCGCCAACTTCGTGAGCGACGAGCACAACAAGATCACGCGTCCGGCGCTGGAGAAATGGGCAGGCATTCATCACGGCGCGCGCCTGCCGAAATATGCCGACGAGACCTTCGTGATCCGCGCTGCGCGCGAGGGCGTCGAGGTCAACGAGGCCGCGCCCGCCTTCGGCAAGCGCAAGGCCGTGCTCTATGCCACCTGCTACGTGAACTTCAACAACACCGGGATCGGCGCCGCCGCGCGCGCGGTGCTGGCCAGGAACGGCGTCGCCACCGAGATCGTGCATCCGCATTGCTGCGGCATGCCGAAGCTCGAACTTGGTGACCTCAACGGCGTCGCCGCCGCGGCTCGCCAAGTGACCGACGCGCTGCTGCCCTGGGTCGACAAGGGCTACGACGTGATCGCGCTGACGCCCTCCTGCGCCCTGATGCTGAAGTTCGAATGGCCGCTGATCATGCCCAAGGATCCAGCGGTCGACCGCTTGTCACGGGCCACGTTCGACATCTCCGAATACGTCGTCGACATCGCCAAGAAAGAAGGTCTCGCACCCGGCCTGCAGACGATCGAAGGCGGCGTCAGCCTCCATCTGGCCTGTCACGCGCGCGCCCAGAACATGGGCGCCAAGGCGGCCGAGATGCTGCGCCTGGTGCCCAAGACGCGCGTCGCCGTGATCGAGCGCTGCAGCGGCCATGGCGGCATCTGGGGCGCGCGCACCGAGAATTTCGAGACCGCGGTGAAGGTCGGCAAGCCGGCCGCCCAGGCCGCGATCAAGAACGACACCAGCTTCGTCGCCTCGGAGTGCCCGCTCGCGGCCGATCATCTCATGCAGGTGATGGAACTGACGGCGGGGGACCAGACATTGAAGCCTTCGCGAGCCAATCATCCGATCGAGCTGATGGCGCAGGCCTATGGACTGACGGTGAAGCCATGACGCCGCGTGCAATCGAAGTCTCCGCGATCCTGCCGCTCAGCGAATACGTGAAGGTGCGGGCCGAACGCCGGCGGCAGATTTCCGAGATCAAGAAGAACCGCCGGCTCGAAGTCGGGCCGTTCGCGACGTTCTACTTCGAATCCTACGAGACCATGCTGCACCAGGTGCACGAGATGCTCTTCATCGAGAAGGGCGGCCCGGCGCAGATTCCCGACGAGCTCGCGGCTTACAATCCGCTGATTCCCCAGGGCAGCGAGCTGGTCGCCACGGTGATGTTCGAGATCGACGATCCGCTGCGCCGGGCCCGTGTGCTGGCGAGCCTTGGCGGCGTCGAGGATCGGGCCTTCATTCGCGTCGGCGGCGAGACGATCCGCGGCGTCCCGGAGGGCGACCAGGAACGCTCGCGCGAGGACGGCAAGGCCTCGTCGGTGCAGTTCATCCGTTTCGCTTTCACCGCGAGCCAGGTCGCGGCATTCGGTAGCGGCACCGGCGATGTCGTCGTCGGTTTCGACCATCCGAACTACGGCCACATGGCGGTGATGCCGCCGGCCGTGCGTCACGCGCTGTCCGCGGACTTCTCGTAGCTCTGTCGTCTCAGCGACCTCGCCCCGGCGGCCCGTAGGTCATCCTCAGAACCAGGATCACCGGATCGCCGGGCATGTCGCCCGGCACCGGCGGGAAGGGTGCCGCCTTTCGGATGGCGTCGAGTTCGGCCTGGTCGATGACGGGAACCCCGCTCGACGTGTCGATGCGGGCGTCGATCAGTCCGCCATCGCGATTTATGGTGACTCGCGTCACCACGCGGCCGCCGAGATGATTGTCGCGCGCGGACGCCGGATAGACGCGATAACGCTCGAGCTGACGAAAGACGCGCGACAGGTAGTCGTTGCGTTGCCGGCCCTGTCCCGCGAACTGATCTGCCGGATTGGGACCAGGCAAGGGTGCGGGTATCGACGCTGGCGCTTCGGCTGCCGGTCGCTGCTGTGCTGGTGGCGCAGGCCGCGGCGGCATCGGCTGTGTGCGCTGCGCTGGCCTGGGCGGCGCGGCGGCAGGCGGCTTGGGGAAGTCGCGCGAGGTCGGTGCCGGCGGCGGCTCCGGCACCGGCGGCACGGAAAATTCGTAGATCGGCAAAGTCGGCACCGGCTCGGGCTGAGGCATGGCTTGCGAGGGCTGCGAGGGTTGCGCCGGCTCGCTCGAAGGCTGCGCGGGCGCCAGCGCCTGTTGCTGCTCGGGCTCTCGGTTGGGCTCGGTCGACGGTGCCGGGCTCGCGGCCTGGGATTCGGCAGGTGGCCCGGTCCTTGCAGGATCCTGCAGGCCGACATTCGACGGCGAGCTGTCGAACATCACCATGATCGGCTCTTCCTGGGATTCGGTCGGCTGCAGCGGCACGAACCACCAGATGCCGACGGCGATCAAGGCATGCATCACTACCGCCAAGGCCACGGCGGCCGGCGGCATGCGCTGCTCCACGCGTGGATGGACGATGCTGGCGTCGGTCACGGTGGTCCAGTTCTACGTGCGCCGGCCAGCCGCGGCTAGGCTGCCCGGCCCATGCCCTGTCAGTTCCGCCGGAAGTTGAGCGGCAGGATGAAAGTGTGCTGCGATCCCGTGATGTCGTCGGGCAACGGACTGTAGGGAGCGGCCTGACGCACCATGTTGAGGGTGAAATTGTCCAGCGTGGCCGATCCGCTGGAGCGGCTCAGTCCGACAGCCATGAGCCGCCCGTCGCGGGCGATCGTGATTCGCAACACCACGGTACCCGCCTCGGCCGTGGCGTTGCGTATGAACTGCTGATGCTGGGAGAGCTTCTGGGCCAATTGCCAGACGTACTGGTCTTCCCGGCGCTTCTGGCCGTAGGCGTCGGCGGGATTGACCATGTTCGGTGCCTGGCGCGAGGCCTGCTGGTCGCGAGACGGCGGCGGCGGATCGGCAAGGGGCGACGATTGCAGTGCCGGCTGCTGCGGCGGCCGCGGTGGCGGCGGCGGAGCCGGCTGCACGCGCGGCTGAGTTGGCGGCGGCGCTTTGGGAGCGGGCGGCGGTGGCGCCGGCGGACTTGGGACTTCCTGCGAGGTGACCGCTGGCGGTGGCGCGTCGAGCGGTGGCAGTTCGCTTTCGAGCGTGCGTGAAGGTGGCGGCGGCGGTGGGGGCGCGGGCGGCGTGGCGAGCGCCTGCTGCTGCTGTTCTATCTGGGAAGGATCGGGCTTGGTGGCTTCTTCGGCCGGCGTTTCGGGTTTGGGCGGTGCGGGGTTCTCGACGCCGGGCGCTGCTTTGGGGTCGGGGTTTTGCGCGAACGGTGTCAGGCCGAGTCGCATCGGAGGTGTCGCCGCAGGCATCGGTGCAGGCGCCGCGGGCGGTGGGGCTGCCGGCGCCGTGGCGGGCAGTTCCGGCACTGGCGGCGGCTGCGGTGGCTCGGCCGGCTTCGGGAGTTCGTTCTCCACGGTGATCGCGATGGGATCGGGCGTGGTGTCGATGTGGCGCAGCGGCGAAACCCAGTACAGCGCGGCCGCCACGGCAAGATGCAGCGTCGTCGTCATCGCCACGGCGAGCGGCGACATATGGTCGGAACGCGCGTAGGAAAGGCTTACTGCGTGGGCCACGATGACCCCGTTTCTACGTCCCTGCCTTGGGCGGCACTAGTTGATTGGCTCGGACTTATAGACGCCCCACATGCCGGTGCGCTCGATCCAGCCGCTGACCCCGGCTGCCCTCACCCTGCACCAATCACCCGTGCAGGAGCGGATTTCGCCCACGACCTCGGGCTCGAGCTTGGCCACGACCTCGGCCGAGGGCGCCGGCGTCTTGTGCAGGGCGGCCGGCTTGGCGGCGATGATGAAGCTGCGCTTGCCGCTCAGCAGGCTCTGGTGGACCCAGCCGCTCGCCCCCTGCCAATCGCGGATTTTCCGCCAATTGTCGAACTCGGCAACGATCTCGACCGGCATGCTCTTGCGCTTGAAGACCCATTCGATCGGATAGCGCTTGTCGGGGCCGGTACGGACGTTGACTTCGTCGGACCTGAGCGAGGCGAAGCGCGGAACCGGCAGTCCCGACCCCTTCCTTTGCTGGGCGGCGGCCGACTTGTCGCCGGCCTGGGGGGCGGCCGCGCCAGGCAGCCCGACGACCGCCAATGCGACGAAGCTTGCCCAAAGCCGGACCGACAATCGGATTCCCATCGACGCCTATATACCCGAAATCTTCGTGTCGGGCGACAACCACTTGAAACATCGGGCTTTTTCGTCCCAGCGTCCGATATGCCCCGTGGCTGGACAAGGCGCGCTTTGTATTGCTAATCGGGCTGATCCCCTGATCTTCGAGCCGGTCCCGATTACATGCCGACAAGTTCCAAGAAAAAGCCGCTGGTGATCGTCACCCGGAAGCTGCCGGATGCGATCGAGACCCGGCTCATGGAGCTGTTCGACACGCGGCTCAATGCCGAGGACAAGGCGCTGACCTCGGCCCAGCTGGTCGAGGCCGTGAAGTCGGCCGACGTGCTGGTGCCGACCGTGACCGACCGCATCGACAGCCGCGTGCTGTCCCAGGCCGGGCCGCGGCTCAAGCTGATCGCCTCGTTCGGCACCGGTGTCGACCATATCGATCTCGACACTGCCCGCCAGCGCGGCATCACCGTCACCAACACACCGGGCGTGCTGACGGAGGACACCGCGGACATGACCATGGCGCTGGTGCTGGCCACGGCGCGGCGCATGGGCGAGGGCGAGCGCATGGTGCGCGCCAGCCAATGGACCGGCTGGAGCCCGACCGCGATGCTGGGTGCCAGGCTGCTCGGCAAGCGCATGGGCATCGTCGGCATGGGCCGCATCGGCCAGGCGCTGGCGCGCCGCGCGCGCGGCTTCGGGCTTGCGATCCACTACCACAACCGCAAGCGCGTGCACGGCGAGATCGAGCGCGAGCTCGAGGCTACCTATTGGGAGAGCCTCGACCAGATGCTGGCGCGCATGGACATCGTGTCGGTGAATTGCCCGCACACCCCCGCGACCTTCCACCTGCTCTCGGCGCGGCGGCTGAAGCTGATGAAGCCTACGGCCATCATCGTCAACACCGCGCGCGGCGAGGTCATCGACGAGAATGCGCTGGTGCGCATGCTGAAGGCCGACGAACTCGCCGGCGCCGGCCTCGACGTCTACGAGCACGAGCCGCAGGTCAATCCCAAGCTGCTCGAGCTCGATCGCGTCGTGCTGCTGCCGCACATGGGCTCGGCGACGCTGGAAGGCCGCATCGACATGGGCGAGAAGGTGCTGATCAACATCAAGACCTTCGCCGACGGCCACAAGCCGCCGGACCGGGTCCTGGCGACGATGTTCTAGGCGCGTCTAAAGGTCCCCGTCCACCATCTCCCTGCGCCGATCTTCGATCAGCACGTCGCGGGTCGAGCGGCCGATCTGTGCGCCGAGCAGGATGATGAGCGAGGTCCAGTACATCCACACCATGACGGCGGCGAAGCCCGCCGTGGCGCCGAACGCCGAGGTGAGCTGAGTGACCTCGAAGTAGAAGACCAATGCGCGGTTGCCGGCAGCGAACAGTAGCGCGTTCACCGCGCCGCCGATCAGGGCGTAGCGCCAGCTCACGCCACCGCTCGGCAGCCACTTGTAGATCAGGGTGAAGAACCCCGACAGCAGGCCATAGTGGACGAACGTCGATATGGCCGGTCCGATCCACACGCCCAGCACCGGGAACTTCTCCAATGCGCCGGCATAGGCCGAGAGCAGGACGCTCGCCAGGATGACTGCGATCAGCAGCAGGCCGAGCACGATCATCATCGCCAGCGCCAGCAGCCGTGACTGCAGGGTCGCGAGCACCGGCTGGAAAGGGCTTACCGGATGCAGCACATGAACGGCGGTCGTGCTCCAGATGGCGTTGATGCTGTCGTCGAGTTCGACGAAGACGCGGCTGCCCGTATAGACCAGCACGAGCGCGCCGATGATCGCCGCGATGCCGGCGCCGCGGAACAGCTCCTGCGAGGCGTAGCGCTGGATGCCCTGCAGCTGGTCCGGCTGCAGCACCGTGCCGAGCACCTCGAACACCGCCTCCTGCGCCATCAGTCGGCCGACGATCGGTTCGGCCACGGTGATGCTGAAGATCATGAGCGGCCCGATGGCGAACATGGTGTAGAACGCCATCGCAGCGGCCGAGGTCGACAGCCGATTGGTGAAGAAGCCGAGGCCTACCGAGTAGGCGATGTTCCAGAGAGTGTGCAGGGGAGAGAATTGCGGCATCGTCAGCGCAGATGGGCGATGGCGTTGGCGTAATAGGCAAGCACCGGCCGCTCTGCGGCCACTGCCGCGAAAAGGCCCTCTCCCGGCTCCTCGACCAGACGGCGCAGCTCCAGCATGCGCAGCCCGACATCGAACGCGTAATCCCGGTCGCCACGCGGCAGGTAGAGCTTGGCGCCGCGGCCCTCGAAATGCGCCATCAGGTCATGGGCTCGCACCTTGAGCTCCAGCTCGTCGAGCGGCTCGCTTGCCTCCAGCAGCACGGTGGCGATCAGCGACACCGGCAGCACCGGGACCAGGCTGGCGATCTCGGCCATGACGTCCTTGGCCAACCGGCCGATGACTTCGAAGCGCTGCTCCTTGTCGAGGCTGCGCAGGTCGCCTTCCGAGGCCGCGGCGTGGACGGCGAGCCAGTCGCGGGCGGATATGGGCCCGCCGAAATTCACGCAGGCATAGCCGAAACGGTACCAACGTCCGCGCAGCATCAGGCCGAGCTGGTCGAACCAGAAACCGATGGTTGTGCGCGCGGCAAAAAGCGCGCTGCGCCTCGGCAGTTCCTTGTCGAGCGAGCGCAGCAGGGTACGGTCCTCGAGGACGCGGTCGTAGTTCAACGCCACCGGCACGAAGACGATGTCGTGGCTGCCCTTGGGATCGAACGATTTCAGCATGTAGTCGAACAGGCCTAGCTTGGGTTCGCGCAGCCTGCCGTCGCGCGACAGGCCGCCCTCGGGATACATGGCTTGGGCGACTCCGGCTTCGGTCGCCATGTGCACGTAGCGCTCGAGCACGCGGCGATAGATCGGGTTGTTGGAGTTGCGGCGCACGAAATAAGCGCCCATGGAGCGGATGAGTTGCTGCAGGGGCCAGATGCGGGCCCATTCGCCCACCGCATAGCTCAGCGCCGTGCGCTCCGCCGCCAGGAAGGCCACCAGCACATAGTCCATGTTGCTGCGGTGGTTCATGACGAACACCACGGTGGTGCCGGGCGAAACACCGGCCATGGTGCGCTCGTCGGCGAAGCCCAGGCGCACGCGATAGAGGAAACGGGCGACGGCACGGGCGATCGTGTAGCCCAGCCTGAAATAGATATAGGCATTGAAGGTCGGCACGATCTCGCGCGCATAGCGATGGACCTCGGTCATCGCCACCTCCCGCGGCAGGTTGCTGGCGCGCGCATAGTCGTTGGCCGCTGCGACCACCTGCGGGTCGTAGACCAGGCGGTCGATCAGCACCTGGCGCTTGGTGAGCTGGAACGGCTTGATTTCGACGGCCAGCCGCTGGTTGACGCGGTCGATCAGGCGATTGAGGCGGCGGCGCAAGAACCAGCGGCCGCTCGGGATCAGGAGCCGGTCGAGCAGCGACCAGGCCGCGAACACGGCGATCGCCGCGAACAGCCAGAGCGGAACGGTGACCGGCTCGCCCATCGTCCGCCCGCCAACCCGCTCAGTACTGTTTCAGGTTGAAGCCGGAGTAGATGATCAGGACGGACGCCGCCACGAGAAGGATGGTGGTGCCGGTCGCGCCGATCACGCGGCCGAGGGGTATGAAGCCCAGGATGCCGCCGGCATGCAGCACGCGCGCGAGCAGCAGCACCACGGACAGGGCCGCCGTCGGCCCGTAGCCGTAGAAGTCGCTGACGAAATAGATCAGCACCAGGCAAAGCGGCACGTATTCCATGAAGTTGCCGTGCGCCCGGATCGCCGCCAGCAGCTCCTGGTCACCGCCGTCACCGAGATAGATCTTCTTCTGCACGCGCATGCGGCCGACGCTGACTGTCAGGGACACGGCAAGCAGGCCGAGCAACCCTGCACAGACGTAAAACACGGGCATACGACAGTCTCCCCAGCATTTGCCCGCATTATAGTCGTGCCGGACGGCGGGCCTCCAGGCCCGCTCAGGGCTGCGCGATTCCGCAAGGATGCGGGGCCTCGAGGCCCTCGGTCCAGGAATTGTCAGACCGTCGGCGGACCGTTTATCGCCCGGCACGGGAAATCGATCGGCATCAGATAAGGGCCTCGACGGCGGACACGAAGCGATCGAGTTCCTCTTCGGTGTTGTAAACGTGCACCGAGGCGCGCATCACGTTCAGCAGGCCGCGGCCCTTGAGATCGAGGCGCGAGGAGAACTGGGTCGACACGGTGACGTTGATCGCCTGCTCGCGCAACCTGGCCTTCAGTTCGTTGTGATCCTTGCCGTCGACGGCGAAGGTCACGATGGCGCCCTTCACCTTGCCCAGGTCGGTCAGCCTGACGCCCTTCAGGGTCGCGAGCCGTGTGCGCAGGCCATCGGCAAGCTCGCGCAGGCGGTACCAGATCGGCTCCATGCCGACCTCGTTGATCTGGTCGGCGGCGACCTTCAGCCCGATGACGCCGGCGAAATAGCGCTCCCAGTTCTCGAAGCGCCGCGCATCGTCGCGCACGGTGTAGGCGTTGTCGTCGGTCCACTTGGCAGCATGGTTGTCGAGCAACAGCGGCTCGATCTGGCTGGTGGTCGCGCGCTTGGCGTAGAGGAAGCCGGTACCGCGCGGCCCCCGCATGTACTTGCGGCCGGTCACCGACAGGAAGTCGCAGCCGACCTTGCGCACGTCGACCGGCAACTGGCCGACCGACTGGCAGGCGTCGAGCAGGTAGAGGATGCCGGCATCGTTGGCGATCTTGCCGACAGCCTCGGCGGGCTGCACCAGTCCGCCTTGGGTCGGCACGTGCGAGATCGACACCAGTCTGGTGCGCTCGTCGATCGCCCGCTCCAGCGCGCCGAGGTCGATCTGGCCGTAATTGTCGTCGGGCACGACGACGACCTCCGCGCCGGTCTTCCTGGCGACTTGCAGGTAGGAAATGTAGTTCGACGAATACTCGCTGACGCAGGTCAGGATGCGATCGCCCGGCTTGAATTCGAGGGAATAGAAGGCGAGGTCCCATGCCCGCGTCGCGTTCTCGACGAAGGCTACTTCGTCGGCGCCGGCGCCGATCAGCCCGGCCACAGCGGGGTAGAAGCCCTCCAGCTCGTCGTGCGCCTTCGCCGCCGCCTCGTAGCCGCCGATTTCGGCTTCGAGCTGCAGGTGGTTCAAGGTGGCGTCGAGCGTGCGCTGGCTGGGCAGGGCGGAGCCGGCCGCATTGAGGTGCAGGACATGGGCGCAGCCCGGCGTCTCGGCACGCAGCCGGGCAAGATCGAGGGTCACGTCAGAAGCTCCTCTGTTGTATGATCAGGCGCATGTCGTTGTCCGGCACCGTGTTGCGCTTCGTCCTGCCTAAAGCGGCGCCCGAGCCGGAGCAACTGACCATTGTTCATGCCGGCGATACCCTGTCCGTGACCTTCGTGCGCAGCGGCCGTGCCCGCCGCGCCTCGCTGCGCGTCGACGTGGCCCATCGCCGGATCGTGCTGACCGCTCCCCTGCGCATGGCCCGTGGCACCGCAGTGGGCTTCGCCCAGTCCCAGGCCGGCTGGATCGCCGCCCGGCTGAAACGCCTGCCGGATCGTCGGCCGTTCGTCGACGGCGCCGAGGTGCCGCTGTTCGGAGAGCCGCACCTCATCCGCCATCGCGCCGACCGGCGTGGCACGGTGTGGCGCGAGCCGGGCGAGATCCATGTCGCCGGCCGGTCCGAGCATCTGCCACGCCGCCTGCGCGACTGGCTGACCGCGGAGCTGCGCCAGCGCCTGGTGCCCCTCGTCCATGCCAAGGCCGGACGCGTCGAACGGCCGGTCAAGCGGATCACCGTGCGCGACAACCGCTCGCGCTGGGGCAGCTGCGGGCCGGACGGCGGCCTGTCGTTTTCCTGGCGGCTGGTCCTGGCCCCGCCCGAAGTGCTCGATTACCTCGTGGCGCACGAGGTGGCTCATCTCGTGCACCTCAACCACGGGCCGCGCTTCTGGGCGCTGGCGCAGAGCCTGTGCGACGGCCCGATGGAGCCGCCGCGCGCCTGGCTCAAAGCCAACGGCGAGACGCTGCTGCAGTACGGCGGCTGACTACTCCGCCGCGACCTTCGCCCGCTCGCCGTTCAGCACCGTCGCCGCCTCCTTCGCCACCACGGTCCCTTCGAAGAAGGTCGGGTTCTGCTGTCCCCACAGACGCACGGCGTTGGTGAAGGTGAAGTCGCGGAAGTCGTCGGGCGTGATCAGCTCGTCCTCGACCAGCTCGTGCGCCTCGGGCACCGGGCTCAGCATGTCGGGCACGTCGAAATGGCCGATGTCGGAGCTGAAGATCGCGTTGATGCGCGCGCCGAATGGATTGGCCCTGCCGAACGCCGTGACGTTCATGCGGTCGTCTGCCTCGCAGCCGAAATAGTAGGGACGGGCGTAGAGGTCGACCCAATCCTCCTTGCGCGCGATCTTGCAGGCCGCGAAGTCGTCGAGCACCGGCATCCCGCCGGTCGCCTCGTCCTCCTCTTTGGAGGGCCAGCCGTCGCGCTTGTCGAGCTCGGCGGCGATCTCCTCGTAGCCGTACTTGTCGACCAGGCTTCTGAGCATCTTTCGGTCGAGCTTCTTGGGATCCATGTAGGCGATGCCCTTGGCGCCGCGCCGTTCCCAATGCTCGATCAGGTCGGCGAAGAGCTGGCAGCCCCAGCCCACGCCGCCCTCGAGGAAGGCGAAGTTGAGGTCGGGGAAGCGCCGCGTCACGCCGCCCAGGAACAAGCCCTTGGCGATCGAATGCCCGGCCGCCGCGAAGTGGCCGATATGGTTGAAGGTGAAGTTGCTCGGCGAATTGCGCAGGCCAAATCCGCGGCCGCCGGCATGGAAGGTGGGTGCGATGCGCAGCTCACGGCACTTCTGCCAAACCAGGTCGTAGTCGTGATCGCTGTCGATGCCGAGGTTCTCGTAGGTGACCGCGAAGCGACCGGATGCCAGGTCGAGATCCTTGGCTGACGGTATCCGACGCGGAATGCCGCCGCCGAACATGCCCACCTTGGCGCCGAGCTCCTTGACGCAGAACTCCAGCTCGGCGATCGCCTCGTCCGGCGTGAACATCGGGATCACGGCGGCCGGCGTCAGCCGGTCCGAGAGCTTGGCGAAGTATTCGTGGCTGACGATGTTGAAGCCGCGCACCACGGCGCGCCGCGTCTCGTCGTCGGGAATGCGCGGGATGCTGAGGCCGGCGGTGGGATAGATCACGCCGAAATCGATGCCGAGCTCGTCGAGCCGGTCATAGAGCATGCGCGGCATCATCGCCGTGGCGCGATCGCGCGTGTTGGTGGTCTGGCGGCTCCAGTAGCCTTCCATCGCGATGCCGCGTTGCTTGCGCTCGGCGATCGAGAGGTTGAGCGCGTCGGGAATGCGGCGCTGCGAGGCAAGGAAGCCGTCCCCCGCCTTGTCGCCTGCGACCTTGCGCATGCGCTCGGCGAAGACCGGGCCGTACTCGATCCAATGGCCGTCGGCGTCGATGATTGGATGCTTTACGCTGGAACGAACTTCTGCGGGGCTGCGATGAGAACTCATGCCGGCCTCCTGGGAGCTGTCGATTCGCCAGATTTAGCCCGCGAACGCTAGTCCCGCCGCCGGCACGGCGCAACCTTGGTAGCTCTGCACAGGGATCAATGCCGTCATCGCGCCGTAGCGCGAAGCGCGGACACCACACCGTCATCCCGACCGGAGCGCGAAGCGCGGGTACCACCCGTCATCCCGACCGGAGCGCGAAGCGCGGAGCGGAGGGACCTTTTCATGGCCTTCGATTCAATGACGAGGTCCTCCGCTTCGCTCCGGTCGGGATGACGGTGGAATGCGCCGCCTCAGCCGAACCTGCCAGGATCGCAGGCCTGCAATGTCTCGGGCAGTGTTTCACCCGCCATCTGGCGTGCGATCAGCCGGCCGGTCGCCGTGGCGAGCGTGAGGCCGACGTGCTGATGGCCATAGCCGCAATAGACGTTGGCGAGCCTGGGCGCTCGGCCGATCGCCGGCCGGAAGTCGGGCAGGGTCGGCCGCTCGCCGATCCAGCGGCTCTGCTCGGCGCCGCCGACACCGGGAAAGACGTCCTTGAGATGCCGCACCAGCAAGTCGGCGCGATGCCACGACGGCGGCTGGTGGGGAGCGGCGAGCTCGACAGTGCCGGCGACGCGCAGGCCTTCCTCCATCGGCGTGATGAAGAAGCCGCGCTCGGCCGGGCTCACCGGCAGTTCGAAGCGCACATTGTCGGGCGCCAGCATGACGTGATAGCCGCGTTCGGCGACCAGCGGGGCATTGAAGCCCAGCAATCGCGTCAGCTCGCCCGAGGCGCGCCCGGCCGCGACCACGACGGCCTTGGCCGGGAGGATCTGATCGGTGATCTCGACCGAGGTCACGCGGTTGCCGTCGCGACCGAAGCCGCGCACGCGGCCGCGCAGCAGCGTGCCGCCATCGGCCGCGAAGCGCTCGGCCAGCGTCGCCACCACCTTGTAGGGATTGATGGTGTGCATGCCGTGCGAGTAGTAGACGCCGCGCACGATGCGGTCGGTCAAGCCCGGCGCCAGCTCGCGGGCTCGGTTGCCGTCGACGATCTCGAACTCGGTCCCTTTGGCGCGTTGCAGCGCGCGCTCTTCCTCGCCCGAGGCGAAGGCCGCTTCGCTTTCATAGACATAGAGGGCGCCTTGCGTGCGAAACAGCTCGCCCAGTCCCGAGGCCTGGATCTCGGCCTTCCAGGCGATGTTGGCCTCGGCCATCAGGGGCACGAAGGAATCGACGCCTTTCCTGACCTCGGCCTGGCTGTAGGCGGCAAGCGCGAAACGCGCCATCCAGGGCAGGAGCGCGGGAATGCTGGGCGGATGAACGGTGAGCGGTCCGTTGCGGTCCATCAGCATTTGCGGCACGCGCTTCAGGGTCGATGGCCGGGCGAGCGGCAGCACGTGGTCGATGGCAATGAAGCCGGCATTGCCGTAGGACGTCGCCCGACCGGGCTCGCCGCTGTCGATCAGGGTGACGGCATGGCCCTCGCGCTGCAGGGCGCGGGCCGTCGCGGTGCCGATGATGCCGGCGCCAATAACGATGACAGGCTGGTCGTTCATGGCGGGACGTTAGCACGGCGCGTGAACGTGGCTGCGGCTTGAGATTGATTTGTCCCTGTTAATCACTATTTACGGCACCATGTCCCCACAATCCGAAACTTCCTCCGGGCCGGGCTGGCACGCCACGACCATTCTTTCCGTCCGCAAGGGCGGCCAGGTGGTGATGGCGGGCGACGGTCAGGTCTCGATGGGCCAGACCATCGTGAAGGGCAATGCCAAGAAGGTACGCCGGTTGGGCAACGGCCAGATCGTCTCGGGCTTCGCCGGGTCCACGGCTGATGCCTTCACGCTCTTCGAGCGCCTCGAGAGCAAGCTCGAGCGCCATCCCGGCCAGCTCCTGCGCGCCTGCATCGAGCTCGCCAAGGACTGGCGCACCGACCGCTACTTGCGCCGGCTCGAGGCGATGATGGCGGTAGCTGACAAGGACGTTTCGCTGCTGCTGTCGGGTTCAGGCGACGTGCTCGAGCCTGAGGGCGGCATCATCGCCATCGGTTCGGGCGGCAACTATGCACTGGCCGCGGCGCGGGCGCTGATCGACGTCGACGGCCTCGACGCCGAGGCGATCGCGCGCAAGGCGATGGGCATCGCCGCCGACATCTGCGTCTACACCAACCACAATCTCGTCATCGAAAAGCTTTGAGTGAAATGAGCAACGACTTTTCCCCTCGTGAGATCGTCTCCGAACTCGACAAGCACATCGTCGGCCAGCAGGACGCCAAGCGCGCCGTTGCCATCGCGCTGCGCAACCGTTGGCGCCGCCTGCAGCTGCCCGACGCGCTGCGCGAGGAAGTGCTGCCCAAGAACATCCTGATGATCGGCCCGACCGGCTGCGGCAAGACCGAGATCGCGCGCCGCCTGGCCAAGCTCGCCAACGCGCCGTTCCTCAAGGTCGAGGCGACCAAGTTCACCGAAGTCGGCTATGTCGGCCGCGACGTCGAGCAGATCGCGCGCGACCTGATGGAGGCCGCCATCGACATGGCGCGCGAACGCCTGCGCAAGGATGTGCGTGCCAAGGCCGAGCTTGCCGCCGAGGACCGCGTGCTCGATGCCCTGTGCGGCAGCGGCGCCAGCGAGGAGACGCGCCTGCGCTTCCGCCACAAGCTGCGCGCCGGCGAGCTCAACGAGCGCGAGGTCGAGATCGAGGTCGCCGACACCGGCGCACCCATGCAGTTCGAGGTGCCGGGCCAGCCTGGCGCCTCGGTCGGCATGATCAATCTCGGCGACATGCTGGGCAAGGCGTTCGGCGGGCGCACCAAGAAGCGCAAGCTGACGGTTGCCGAGTCCTACGAGACGCTGATGCGCGAGGAGAGCGACAAGCTGCTCGACCAGGAGAAGGTGGTGCGCGAGGCGCGCGATTCGGTCGAGCAGAACGGCATCGTGTTCATCGACGAGATCGACAAGATCACCGCGCGCAGCGAGTTTCGCGGTGGCGGCGACGTCAGCCGCGAGGGCGTGCAGCGGGACCTCTTGCCGCTGATCGAAGGCACGACGGTGAACACCAAGCACGGGCCGGTGAAGACGGACCATGTGCTGTTCATCTGTTCGGGTGCCTTCCACCTCGCCAAGCCGTCGGACATGCTGCCGGAGCTGCAGGGCCGCCTGCCGATCCGGGTGAGCCTGGCATCGCTCAGTCAGGAGGATTTTCGCCGCATCCTGACCGAGCCCGAGGCGAGCCTGGTCAAGCAGTACAAGGCCTTGCTCGGGACCGAGAAAGTCGACCTCGACTTCAAGCCCGATGCCATCGACGAACTCGCCAAGCTCTCGGCCGAGATCAACGAGTCGGTCGAGAACATCGGCGCGCGCCGCCTGCATACGGTTATGGAGAAGCTTCTGGAGGAGATCAGCTTCACCGCCTCCGACAAGCCCGGCCAGAAGATCGACATCGACGCGGCCTACGTGCGCGAGCGCGTCGGCTCGCTGGCGAAGAATGCGGATCTCAGCAAGTTCGTGCTCTGATCCTTCAACCGGAGCGCAGACACCACACCGTCAGCCCGACCGGAATGACGAAGTCGTTGGGGCCATTGCTTCCCTCTGACTAAAGGCAGTACGCCGCGATCAGGTCGATCAGGTATGCCGGGCCGTTGAGGCCCCACATGACGAACGACACCGCGACCGCGGCGACCAGCAAAGAGGCGGCGCCCCACAGGACGACGGAGCGCCACCCCTCGACCATGGTCACGCCGGCTGCGGCACGGCGGCGGCCGGCCGCGTCAGCCGCTCCTCGACGATCGGCCAGTGCAGCAGGGCCGAGACGAGTCCAAGCGCGATCGAGATCCACCACATCAGGTCGTAGTTGCCCTGCAGGTCATACAGCCGGCCACCGCCCCAGCCGCCGAAGAAGCTGCCGACCTGATGCCCGAAGAACACGATGCCGTTCAGCATGGTGAGATGCACCGGCCCGAAAATGAAGCCGACCAGTGCCGTGGTGAGTGGCACGGTGCCCAGCCACAGGAAGCCGAGTGCCGCCGCAAAGATCAGCACCGAGGCCGCCGACAGCGGCGCCACGACGAATCCCAGGAACACCAGAGAGCGCAGGAGGTAGAGCAGCGTCAGCAGGTTCTTGCGCTTGTACTTGCCGCCCAGCGAACTCCAGAGGATGGCACCTGCAATGTTGAACAGCCCGACCATGCCGATCGCCCAGCCGCCGAGCTCAGCCGGCGAGAGCTTTATTCCGAACAGCGAGAGCCCGATGCCCTTGTCGGAAATGTAAGCGGGCAGATGGCCGCCGACGAAGGCGACGTGGAAGCCACAGACGAAATATCCGATCACAAGCAACACGTAGCTCTTCTGCGCGAAGGCTTCCGACAGGGCTTCGCCGGTCGATTGCCTGCCGCCTCCGGCCTTTCGGCTGGCGGCGATCTGCTGACTGTCGTTCAGCCCGACCGACAGGAAGATCATCAGCACGGCTACGCCCGTCAGCGCCCACATCGTCGGTCGCCAGTCGCCGAACCAGTTCTGCAGCACGGCTGCCAGCGGAACGATGAAGAATTGGCCGAACGAACCGCCAGCCGAGCAGATTCCTACCGCCAGCGCCGCCTTGGCGGGCGGCGCCACACGCAGGATCACGCCAAGCACCGGTCCGAACGAAGCGGCCGACAGGCCGACGCCGACCAGGATGTTGCCCAGCACCAGCATGAAGCCGTCATGCATGACGGCCGTCACGACCATGCCCAGGACATAGACCACGCCGCCACCGGCGATGGTCCAGGCCGAGCCGAAACGATCGCACAGCCGGCCGGCCAACGGCGCCACGGCGCCCATCAGCAGCATCGAAAGCGCCGTACCGAAGGAGAACAACTCTCGGCCAACGTTCAACTCGGCCGAAACAGGCTTCAGGAAAATGCCGAAGCTCTGGCGTACGCCCAGACCGATGGTGAGGACGAGAAAACCGCACCAAACGGCGGTCCAGTAGGAGCGGGAGGTCATCGGGGCAACTTGCGGTCGAGAGGAGGGGCTGACAAGGCGTTCGCCTTGAGTCTTTCCATAGAATTACTTCATGCCGTCACAAGCCATCATGTGGCACAACGTGTCCATGGCTCGACTGTGCTGGCGAGGCGGCTTGGCAGCATTCCTGCTCATTTTGGCAGGAAGCGCGTCTGCCGCGCCGCGACTGGAGCGCGAACGCTGTTCCTTCAAGCCGCCACGCGGCGATCGCGTCGAATGCTTCGTGCTGATCGTGCCGGAGAATCGCGAGCAGCCCGAAGGCCGTGAAGTGCGTCTCAAGGTGGCGGTGCTGAAGGCCAAGCGCACGGTTGGCGCCGAGCCCATGGTCTATCTGTCCGGCGGCCCAGGCGACGCGCCGCTCGTGGCTTCAAGTCCGGGTGCCGACGCGCTGGCCGAAGGCGATTGGTGGAACGAGACCGCCAACATCCGCCGCAAGCGCGACGTCATCATCCCGAGCCAGCGCGGCGCCGGCGGCGCCACTCCCAATCTCGACTGCTTCGATCCGCGCACCAGCGAGCCCGCCAAGGCGCGCCGCCGTGCGGTGACAGAGGAACAGGAGCGCGAGATCCTGACGCGCTGCCGCTCCGGGCTCGACCGGCGCAAGATCGACCTCGGCATGTACACCACGCCGGCGCTGGCCGACGACGTGGCCGATCTCGCCGCCGCCATGTCGTTGTCGCGCATCAATATCTACGGCGTCTCCTACGGCACCCGCTGGGCGCTGGAGGTGATGCGGCGCCATCCCAGCCTGGTGCGCGCCGCCGTGCTCGACGGCGTCTACCCGCCGCAGGTCAACGGCGAGCAGAACGAGCCCGAGATCGTTCGCCGCGCCTTCGAGCAGCTCTACGCCGACTGCGCCAAGGACGCGCTGTGCCAAGAGCGCCATCCGACGCTGCGCGGTGACGTCGAAAGCGCGGTCGAAGCGGCGCAGGGCACGCCGCTGGAGCTCGAGCTGCAGCTGGAGGACGGTCCGCAACCCGTACGACTCGACGGTCCCAAGCTCCTGATGGTGCTGCTGCACATGATGCGGGAAGGCGAGGCGGCGCTGATCCCCGAGGCGGTCGGCGCCATCCAGCGCAACGACCTCAGGCTGCTGAAGATGTTTGCCGAGGACCTGGAGAGCAACGATGGCGGCTTGCTCGAGCAGAACGCCCAGCAGTTCGACGGGCTCTACAACAGCATCGAATGCCGCGAGACCTGGGCCGCCGTCGATCGCCCGGCGCGGCGCAAGCAGATCGAGGCGAGCGGCGTCTACGGCCTCACCGCCAAGACCAGCAAGTCGCCCGCCTTCTGCCCGGTGTGGCGCGTGGCGCCGGCGCCTGCAGCGGAGCGTCAGCCGGTAAAGGCAGCGACGCCGACGCTGCTGCTCAGCGGCATGTTCGACTGGCTCACTCCGCCGGCCTGGGGGCGCGAAGCCGCGCGGCATCTGTCGTCGTCGCGCCATGTCGTCTTCCGCGCCCAGGGTCACGGCGTAGCCGTGCAGGATCCGTGCGCGGCGCGTCTGCGCGATGCCTTCATCGACGACCCCGACCCCAAGCGGGCACTGCCCTGCCGCGCGGACTCGCCGCCGAACTTCGCTGTGGCGTTCGAACGGGCGCGCAATCTTCCTTAGCCTTCGCGCGGTCGCGAGAGCCCGATTCTTGCTTCGTGACGACGGGTCCATCGGCAGGGTACAATCTAAATTACACATAAGTATTTCGTTAAATGTCGCTAAGCACCTCCACTGGCCCTCTGGCCGACCGCCCGAGCTTTGCCGAGCTTTACATGCCGAAGCTCGTGACGGTTCTGCGCGAGGGCTACGGACTTGCCGCGCTTCGCGCCGATGCCGTGGCCGGCATGACCGTCGCGATCGTGGCGCTGCCGCTGTCCATGGCGATCGCCATCGCATCCGGCGCCTCGCCGGAGCGCGGACTGTTCACGGCCATTGTCGGCGGCTTCCTCATCTCGGCGCTCGGGGGCAGCCGCTTCCAGGTTGGCGGCCCCGCCGGCGCGTTCATCGTCCTGGTCGCCTCAGCCGTCGAACGCCACGGCGTCGATGGTGTCGTGATGGCGACGATGATGGCCGGAGTCTTCCTCGCAGTTGCGGGCCTGCTGCGCCTCGGCACCTTCATCAAGTTCATTCCCTATCCGGTCACCGTCGGGTTCACTTCCGGCATCGCCGTGATCATCTTCGCCAGCCAGCTGAAGGACCTGCTCGGCCTGAGACTCGACGGCAAGGAGCCCGGCGCCTTCGTCGCCAAGATCGAGATCCTGGCGCGCTCGCTCGACACGATCAGCCCGGCTGCGGTGGCGCTTTCGTTGCTCACGATCGGCTTGATCGTCGGACTGAGGAAGCTCAGGCCGCACTGGCCCGGAATGCTGATCGCGGTCGCCGTCGCCGCCGTCGCGACCTTCGCCTTCGCTCTGCCTGTGGAAACGATCGGCAGCCGATTCGGCGGCATCCCTTCGTTGCTGCCGGCACCGCATCTTCCAGCCTTCTCCCTCGACAAGGTCCAGGCGGTACTGCCCGATGCCGTGGCCTTCGCCCTGCTTGGCGCCATCGAATCGCTGCTGTCGGCGGTCGTGGCAGACGGCATGACTGGCCGCCGCCATCGCTCGAACTGCGAGCTCCTGGCACAGGGCGCCGCCAATATCGGCGCGTCGTTGTTCGGCGGCCTGCCGGCGACCGGCACGATCGCCCGCACCGCGACGAACGTGCGTGCCGGTGCGCGCGGGCCGGTTGCCGGCATGATGCACGCGGCATTCCTGCTGCTGTTCATGCTTCTGGCTGCACCGCTTTTCGCCTACGTGCCGCTGGCGGCCCTCGCCGGCGTGCTGGTCGTAGTCGCCTGGAACATGTCCGAAAAGTACGAGTTCCTCGGCCTGCTGCGCTCTTCGCGCGGCGATGCCGTGGTGCTGCTGGCGACCTTCCTGCTGACGGTGTTCCGCGACCTGACCGAAGGCATCGTCGTGGGCTTTGCGCTGGGCGCCGTCCTGTTCATCCGTCGCATGGCCGGCACCACCGGCATCGAGGCGCACGCTCCGCCGATCAATGGAGACCGCCCCGACCGCGCCGATCCGCGCACGCCATACGACGCCAGGCTCGCGACCGACGAGGATGTCGTGGTCTATCGGCTGTCCGGCGCCTTTTTCTTTGGCACGGCGTCGATCCTGAACGCCGTGCTTGACCGCATCGGCGATCGCCACAAGGCGTTGGTCGTCGATTTCTCCGCCGTGCCGTTCGTCGACTCGACTGCCGCCAACGCCATCGCCGCCATCGCCCGCAAGGCCGGCCGCCACAAGGTGAGGGTGTTCGTCACCGGCGCCACGCCCGCCGTGCGGCACGCCCTGCTCGCCGCCGGGGCCCGTCGCCCCCAGGTCCGCTATCGCCGGCACATCGAGGATGTGGTGGACGAGGCGCGGTCGGTATAGTGCGAGGACAATGAACCTTCTGCTTTCTGAATTCGCCCTGCGTACCTGGGGCCAGCGCATCGCCGCCGCCGACACCGGACTGTCGTTCGTGACTGCAGAGGAGGCCCTGGCCGCCGACGGCCCCTCGGCGATCGACATTGCCTTCATGACCCGCGAGGTCACCGGCCGGTCGAGCAAGGACAACCAGACTCCGGAGCTGCGCGGCTTCGAGGCGGTGCTGCGCAAGTCACCCAAGCTGCGATGGCTGCAGATCCATCCGGCCGGCGCCGAGCGGCCGATCTATCGCGAACTGCGCGACCGCGGCGTGAAGGTCACCACGGCCTCGGGCGCCACCGCCGTGACGGTGTCGCACAGCGTCTTGGGCGCGCTTGTCGCCGTCAACCGGCGCTTCCCGCTGCTGGCCGATGCGCAGCGCCGCCATGCCTGGGAACCGCGGCTCGGCGAGCGCTCGCCACGCGATCTGCGCGGCCAGAACGCGGTGATCGTCGGCATGGGCCCGATCGGCCGCAACATCGCCTCCCTGCTCAAGATGCTGGGCATGCGCGTGATCGGCGTCCGCCGCACGGCAGAGCCCGTTGCGCCCTGCGACCAGACCATTGCCTACGACCAGCTTCTCACCGTCCTGCCGCGAGCGGATTGGCTGATCCTGTGCTGCCCGGCATCACCGATGACCCGCGGCATCGCGAATGCGGCGGCCTTCGCGGCGATGCCCATGGGTTCGCATTTCATCAACGTCTCGCGCGGCGAGATCGCGATCGAGAAGGATGTGATCGAGGCGCTGCAGAGCGGTCGTCTGGCCGGCGCCTATCTCGACGTGTTTGAGCGCGAGCCGCTCGATGCCGCCTCGCCGCTGTGGGACCTGCCCAACGTGTTGATCTCGCCCCATACCGCGAGCCATTCGCTCGGCCAGAACGAGGCGATCTTCGACATCTTCCTCGACAACCTGGCGCGTTTTCGCGCCGGACGCGAATTGCGCAACGACGTCGACAATCTTGCCTGACCAGGCTGTCCGGGAAGCGGACCGGCTGGCTAATTCTTCGCGGCCAGGCTCTTGAACAGCGCGTCGCTGCGGTCGTCGGCCGGGAAGAAGCATTCGATGCGCACTTCCTGGAGAGTGATGTCCTGAGGCGTGCCCAGCGTGGCGATGGTGGTGAATACCGACAGCGCCTTGCCGCCCACCAGATAGTCGACCGTGAGCACCGGCGGCGGCCGCTCCTCGAAGCGCAGCTTGCGGAACGAGGCCGGCACGTCGGGGTAGCCCATGATCTCCTCGATGAAGGCCAGCGCCTTGGGCTCGCCGCCGTCGGCCAGGATCTCGGCGTAGGTCGTCGACACGAGATAGCGCGCCACTTCCTCCCAGTTCGAGATCTTGGTGCGCAGCGCCGTGGGATCGAGCAGCCAGCGCAGCAGGTTGGGCGGCTTGCTGGCGGGCGGTGGCGGCGGCGGGCCTTCGAAGAGGAACACGGTGAAGGCGTTGGCCGCGTCGTTGGCCTGCAGCAGGTTCCACAGCCGGTCGATCACCACGGCGGGATAAGGCTCCTGCTGCTTAAGCATGTGGTCGATTGCCTTGCGCACCGGCAGCAGCTCGGGCGCGCCCAGATTGCTCTCGCGATAGGCCGGCGCGAATCCCGCCGCCAGCAGCATGGCGTTGCGCTGGCGCAGCGGGACGTCGAGGGCGGTGGTGAGCTGCACCACCATCTCGCGGCTCGGCCGGGCGCGGCCGGATTCGAGAAAGCTGACATGGCGCTGCGAGACGCCCGACTGAAGGGCAAGCGCGAGCTGGCTGGCGCCACGCCGCCGTCGCCAGGTGCGCAGCATGGGGCCGAACATGTCGGGCTGCGGGGGAAGGGCGGCCGAGATAGCTGCAGAGGATGAGCGCATCATGAGGCGGAAGATAGCACCCGCCCGACGGTCCGCCGATTACCTGGGGCATAATTGCTGGAACGGCGTTCCAGTGCGACCTCTGGCGCATCGTTTCAGCCAAGGAGGACGTCATGAACGCTTCAACCGACCGTCTGCTGCGTCTCACGCTGTGGGGCAACGCCGTCTTTTCGATCGTCTCAGGCGCCGTGCTGGCGGGTTTTGCCGGACCGTTCGCCAGGATCGCCGCGCATGAACCCGTTTCGCTGCTGGGCCTCGACCTCGCGATCGTCTTTGAGCTGCTTGGCCTCGGCGTGATCGCGTTCGGCGCGCTGTGCGCCTGGGTCGCGTCACGTAAAACACTCCCGCTGGCTTGGGCACGCGCCATCTTCGCGGCCGATCTTGCCTGGGTGGTCGCGAGCGTCCTGGTGCTGGCCGTGCCGGCGACCTGGAGCGTGGCCGGCTTCGTGGGCATCGGCGTCGTGGCGCTGATCGTGGCCGATTTCGCGATCATGGAGTATCTCGGCCTGCGCCGCCTGGGCGGTGCCGTAAGCTGAGGCCGGTGAGCGAGGGACCTCCGCTACACCGGAAGGTCCCTCGCCTTCGGCTCGCGATCACAGTAGAGCCTTCATCTTCCGGATAACTGAGGACATCGACCATGGACAAGCTCCAGTTCCTGAATGACCACCCGCTGCCCTTCGCCAAGGTACTGGGGCTGAAGTTCGTCGCGGCCAGCGACACGGCGGTGAAGGCCGAGATGGTGGTCAAGCCCGAGCTCTGCACGCGGCCCGACATACTGCATGGTGGTGCCGTGATGGCCTTTGCCGACACGCTCGGCGCGGCGGCAACCGTGCTCAACCTGCCGGAAGGCAAGGGCACGACGACCATCGAGAGCAAGACCAACTTCGTCGGGCCCGCGCCTGTCGGCACGACGGTGACCGGTGAAACCACGCCGATCCATCGCGGCCGGCGCACCATGGTGTGGCAGACCCGGATAACCACGGCCGAGGGCAAGCTGGTTGCCGTGGTGACGCAGACTCAGATGGTGCTTTAGCTCAGGCGAGTCCGGGCGAATCGATCGACAGCCCGCGCAGCTCAGAATTCAGCGAAACAGCGCCGGAACGAAAGCCTGAAGGGCGGCATCAGCGTCGCTCGCGGTCTGCTGGCTGGCCTGCGACCAGTCGATGCGGATGCTGACGAAATTGTCGCGAAAGCCGGTCATCATCATCTTGGTGTAGAGCCGCGTATTCGCCTGGTTCACGGCGCTGTAGGTGATGCAGCGGAAGGAGACGCTGCCGTAGGTGCAGGTCGACGGCACCGACGGCCGTTCGAAACGCGTGTAGCCGCCGGACCTGACCTGCTGCTCCGACGTGGTCAACTCGCCCATGAACTCGTCGACGACCACGGGATTGCCGCTGCCCGGCGGGACACGGCGGCCGCCGTCATAGACGTGGACCGAGATCACCATCTTCTTGGGCGTAGAATAGAAGTAGGTGGCGCCCTGGTCGGGACGGTTGGCGGGCGGTCCGGCGTAGTTCACGACGCGCTCGAACTGCGCGCCGCCCAGCGTCGCCGGGAAGGCAAGCTTGGTGCCGGCGTGACTTGTCGGCGATGTCGACTGGGTCTGGGCGACTGCCGCACCTGCCGCTGCCGCAATGGCCCCTGCAATGACGGCGAGAAGGACGACACGAAGCCTAGACATCGAGGTTCGCCACCTTGAGCGCATTGTCCTGGATGAAGTCACGGCGAGGTTCGACGACGTCGCCCATCAGGGTCGAGAAGATCTCGTCGGCCTCGTCGGCGTGGTTGATCTTGACCTGCAGCAGCGCCCGCGCCTCGGGGTCGAGCGTCGTCTCCCAGAGCTGGTCCGGGTTCATTTCGCCGAGGCCCTTGTAGCGCTGGATCGCCAAGCCCTTGCGGCCGGCGTCGAGCACGGCGGCGTACAGTTCCGTCGGCGCGGAGATCGTCAATTCCTTGTCCTTGGCGACGAATGAGCCCGGCCGCTGGTAGACGGCCTGCAGCTCATCGGCCAACGCATCGAGCTTGCGCGCCTCGGCGCTCTTCATCAGCGGACCGTCGATGACGTGCCGCTCCTGCACGCCGCGCAGGCGCCGCGTGAAGGCGAGGCCGCCGTCGGGCGTCGGCTCGCCGGTCCAGCCGCGCTCCAGCGGCGGACTGACGACGTCGAGCCGGCGCACGATATAGGCCGCAGCCTGCGTGGCGAGTTCGGGGTCGGCCAGGACATCGGGCTTCAGAGCGCCCGCGATCGCTGCCTGCTCGATGACCGCCTGGTTGGTGACGCGGCGCGACAGCGACAGCGGCTTGACCAGGTTGCTGACCGACCGGGCGATGTCGACCGTGCGGCGCAGGTCCTCCTTGGCCAGCACCGAGCCGTTGCCCAGCTTGAAGGTCGCGCCTTCCAGGCCGCTGTCGATCAGGTGATCATCGAGCGCGCGCTCATCCTTCAGGTAGATGGCCGACTTGCCCTTGGCGGCTTTGAACAACGGCGGTTGGGCAATGTAGAGATAGCCGCCGTCGATCAGCAGGCGCATCTGGCGATAGAAGAAGGTCATCAGCAACGTGCGGATATGCGACCCGTCGACGTCGGCGTCCGTCATGATGATGATCTTGTGGTAACGCAGCTTGGACACGTCAAAGTCGTCGGCGCCGATGCCGGTCCCCAAGGCCGTGATCAGCGTGCCGATCTCCGCCGAGCTCAGCATCTTGTCGAAGCGCGCGCGCTCGACGTTCAGGATCTTGCCGCGCAGCGGCAGGATCGCCTGG
>CADECW010000005.1 GCA_902825855.1 uncultured Rhodospirillales bacterium
GTCTAATGCGTGGTCGGCGTCTCGTCCGCCTCGACGAGAACTGATACTGCCGCCTTGCTGCGGCTCCGTCCCCTCGCCTGCTCTGCATACGAGCCTTCAGAGCTTCCAGATGAGCGGCACCCATATCCGTTTTGGCCGTCAGGTCCACAGACTGCGTGGGCTTCCCATAGCCCCGATCGAGCACATGGCTCGCAGCCATGCTCCTCGCCCACATGTCATCCGACTGCATGGCCTCCTGCAGCACCTTGATGGCGTCCTCGGCCAGGCCCTGCATTGCCCTCTTGAGGTTCTTCCGGCATAGCCGGGAGGAACTGTTGAGCGCCCTCGAACTTACGCTTGGCCGCGATGCAGTCTCGTAAGCACGTCGCAGTGAATCGCAGGCAGTCTGAGGCGAAGGACCTCATACGGATCATTCACCGGCTAACCGGGCGCCCGTTGGCACGATACAGGTTGGCCAGCCGTGCAATCAGAAAGGCTACGTACATGACGCCCAGCACCTGCTCGACCACTATAAGGCTGCGCGCCTGATGAGTTGTCGGTGTGATTTCCCCGAAGCCAGTCGATGTAAGCACAGTGAAGGAGAAATACATCAGGGCGGACCACCCAAGCCTGCCGTCAGGCTCATTCACCGAATGGACGTGGAATGCGTGCGGTTGATTGATTTGCAGCAACGAGAATAGCGTCGCGAACGTCACAGCGATCAGCACGTATGCCGAGACCGACGCAAATACCTTGTCGGCAGTGATCGGACCAGAGTTCATGACGTAGCGCAGCAGCACGACGATCGCGATGGCTGTAAATGTCACGGTCGAAAGAAGCGAAACTGGAGCAAACAAGCGCCCACCGACGTGCATCGCCACCAACGACTCTGCAGTCACCATGAGCAGCAGCAGTATGGTCCATACCCAAAACAGCCAGGGACGGCGCGGGGAAAGGGAAAGTGCGGCAATTGTTACGGCGCCGAGCCCCACAAAGGCGACACTAACCGTTGCTCTTGCAAAAGCTGGATCGGCGAGGATGAAAAGGAGCAGCGCCCCGAGAAGAGCGCCACAACGATTTCGCCGAAGCCAAGACAGGCGCCGCAACGTAGATATGCTGGGCACTTAGAATTACTCCCCCCGCTTCCATAGATACCATCAGCGCCATCCTTCAGCTAGAGCGTCAATGCTCACTCTATCCTGGAAGAAGTCGAAGGCCGTTGCGACTAGCGCACGAAGGCCAGCGATTTGCGAACAGCTAGGGGCGAGCTCATCTCGGCAAGATCGACGGCAGCGACCAGTTCATGACGTGTTCGCGCGGCACGCAACTTCGCTTAGCGTCGATCCCGTCATAAAGGATTTGGCGACCTCAAGCCTGAACTGACAGCCGGCGAGTTGTCTGGATGTTGGGCGCAATGGACAGCGTCGCTATCCCCTCTTCGCCGTAGCCGGGCACCCTTGGGGGGTGGAGCTTTGTCGCTGCCCTTAGCATCGTTTTGCAGCGCGCGCATATGCGATGCATCGATCGATATTGTCGCTCAAAGTGTGAGCATTCTGCTTGGCCGCTTTCGTCGAGGCCGCTCTCAGCTGGTCGACCAGCTCGCTGACCTCGCTCGAACCGTCCTGCTGAGGCTTGTCTTTCAGAAACACGCCCAGCTCGATGTAAAACTTATCGATCCGCGCTCGGGCATACTTCGCGGCCACTGCCGCGTCGCCTCCTGCGCAAATCTGGACAATATCGGTGACGCAATCCGCGATCCTGTTCACCGCGCCTTCCCCTTCGCCTCAAGGCCGTTCTTCATCAGGCGCCGGGTGGCATCTGCGCGACGAATGCCGACGTCGGTCTTCCTGGCCCAAGCATCGACGCGCGCGGCCAGTTCGGGCGGGAAACGGGCACCCACCATCGGATCGCGGCCACCGGTCGACGGCCGGCCTCTGCCTGTTCTCTTGGGAGCATCCGAAAATGACCTGGCCATGACTGTGGATGTCCCATAAATGCGAGCTGAGCGGCAGTTGGTGCGCCCGGCTCCGACCGGAACCCCAGCGCTCAGGTGGCACCGGAGAAGCACTGACACTCAATCTATCACATCGCAGGCGGGCGGCTCGCACGGCAGCAACACGTGGCGCAACGCTTGGTCTGTCTCGCTGCGCCTAGCTGCTCGGGCGTGTTGGCTCCGAGGCTCGCCGGCGCAGTGCCGTAGCCCCGATGATCAGGGCGAACACAGCCAGCAGGAAAAGGCTGCCTTCGACGGCGTCGAGAAGGTCCCGGCTCACCGGCATGGAGCTGAGCGGGCGAGAACCGCCAGGCTGACGCATCTGCCATGACATCATCGACGAGGCGCTCGCGACACCGATGCAGCTTCCGAACACGCGGGCCAGGTTCACGAGGGCACCGGCCGTACCGGAACGGTTGGCGGGTGCGGCAGCGACAGTAGCATGGCTGTTGGGCGCAACGAACAGGCCCAGGCCCAAACCGAAGAGCGCCAGTGCGACCAGACGCGGGACCAGGCTGCCGGGTCCGAAGGCAATCAAGGCCAGTGCCATGGCGGCGACGAAGCAGATCGTCATGCTTCCCGCACCGAGACGACGAGGACCTAGTCGCTGGCCCACAACAATGCCAAGCGGAGCAGCAAGCCCCATGATGGCGGGAACGATGGCGAGCTTGATGCCGGCAACGAGTGCACCGTTGTGCAGGCCGTGTATGAGGGCGAATGCCATCAGGAACAACATGCCATACAGCAGTGCATAGCCCAGGGTCACCCCAACGACGCCGGCAAGAAAGTCACGGCTGGCAAACAGCGCCAGATCGACGACCGGCCAACGTTCTTTCCGCTCATGGCGAACGAACAAACCCGAGAATACGACGGCGCCCAGGATGCATAGCACCATCTTGGGCGAGGTTGGCGCCCACACCGACACCTGGGTCAGCGCGAGGACGACAAGTATCAACGACGCCATGAGCAGCAGAGCGCCGTACCAGTCGAGACGCTCGCCTTCGGCGCGCCTGGTGCTGGGCACGACCAGACAGCCGAGCACGAAGCCTGTCAGACCGAACGGAACGCTGATCCAGAAGATCCAGCGCCAATCGAGGGTATCGAGAAGGAGGCCCCCGGCAGCAGGCCCGACGCTCACCCCGATGGCTTGGGCCGCCGTGAACACACCGATCGCATGGTTGCGCCGGTGTTCCGGTACCGACTGGACAATGATGGCGATACTGTTGGCGCCAAGCAGGCTGCCACCCACGCCCTGCAGCGTGCGAAAGACGATGAGCCATTCGAGATCGGTCGCCCATCCGCAAAGCACCGACGAGATGCTGAAAAGCGCGAAACCCGCCAGATAGAACGGCTTTCGGCCCAGGATCTCGCAGACCCTTCCGAAGACCGGAAGGAACGCGGCGAAAGCCAGCAAGTAGGCGATGGCGACCCAGCGCACCTCGTCCACTGTTACGCCAAAGGCATCTTTCAGCGCCGGCAGGGCAAGCTGGACGATGCTGGCATCGAGTTGCCCGATGAACGCTCCGATGCAGGCGACGCCAATGATCGGCCAGAGAGAGGGCGGCTTTCGCATGGAGCCTTCGCAACGATGACTGTCCGCAGACGACAAGACCACAGCTGTCATTGCGGACAAAGGACAATTGCCGCGGCTTGCGCGAGGCGCCTCATCGGAGCTTGCAGTCGGCCTTCATCTGCAAGGCCCGTCGCAATGCGACGTTATCGAGATCGAGAGTTAAGCCGAGTTCAATGCGCTGCGGCGGACCTATCCCCAGCTCTACCGACCCGCCCTGGCGCCGACGACCTGCCGCGCGCTCATAACAGACTCGATCATCGGGTCAGCACTGGGGGGCGGACTTCAGGTGATCTGCAGCTATGCGGAATTGCACACAAAGACACCTGCGAAACACGATATTATCGCGGGGACACCTGCAGGACGGCTCCCACCGTTCGCGAACCCCTTTCCCACACACCAGGGATTCCACGCAGGTTTCGTTTAGGCCGGTCGATCCCAACGACCGGCCTTCTCTATTTGAGCCGGCAGTTCTCTTCCAACCGCTCGCGGGCTGCGTACGGCCCGGGCGCGGGAAGCCAGTATACGCGCTGGCTAGAGGCCAAGCATCGCCTTGGCCAGCACGTTGCGCTGCACCTCGGACGAGCCGCCGTAGATCGTTGACTTGCGGTTGTTGAAGTAGCGCGGCGAGACGTCGTCGACATACTCTCCGCCGATCGGGACGATGTTGCTGTCGTAGTTCCTGAGCTCGGTGAATGGCGCGCCGTACCAGCCCACCGCCTCTACGGCGAGTTCAGTCACCTTCTGGCCAACCTCGGTGCCGCGCATTTTGACCACCGAGGCCATATTGCCGGGCGCATCGCCAGTCTTCAGGCTGGAGTAGAACATCAGTTCGTTCATCTCGACGGCATCGATCTCCATCTCCAGGGCCGCCATCTTCTCGCGCCACTGTGGGTCGAACGACAGCGGCTCGCCATCATCCATCTGGCTTCTGGCGAGCGTCTGCAGATGGCGGAAGGCCTTGCGCAGGCGCGGGCCATGGGCCTGCCCGCCACGCTCGAACTCGAGCAGGTACTTGGCGTAGGTCCAGCCCTTGTTCTCCTCGCCTACCCGGTTTTCGACGGGCACCTTCACATCGGTGAAGAACACCTGGTTGACCTCGTGGCGCATGGGCGTGCGTGTGCCGTCGACGAGGTAAATCGGATCGATGCGAATGCCGGGCGAGTTCATGTCGATCAGCAGGAAAGAGATGCCTTCCTGCCGCTTGCCCTCGTTGGACGTCCTGACCAGGCAGAATATCCAGTCCGCGAAGTGGGCGTTGGTGGTCCAGATCTTCTGGCCGTTGACGATGTAGTGGTCGCCCTGCCGCTCTGCCTTGGTGCGCAGGCTAGCAAGGTCCGAACCCGAGCCCGGCTCGGAATAGCCCTGGCACCACAGCTCCTCGGCCGCAGCGATCTTGGGCAGGAAGCGCCTCTTTTGCGCCTCGCTGCCGTACTTCATCAGAACCGGCGCTACCATCTTGATGCTGAAAGAGGAGAGATAGGGCGAATCCGCCCGCGCCATCTCCATCTCGAAGATGAACTTCTCGGTCGAACTCCAGCCTGGTCCGCCATGCTCCTGGGGCCAGTTCGGACAGAGCCAACCTTTGCCTGCGAGCTTTTTCTGCCACTGCAGCAGGCGCTCCTTGGAGACGTGGCTGGTACGGCTGCGCCGACTCTCCTCGGCCACCTCGGGCGGCATGTTGGCCGTGATCCAGTCGCGCACTTCCTTCTGGAAGGCGAGTTCCTCGGCGTTGAACGCTAAGTCCATTTTACGGCCCCACCGTCATCCTGGGCGAAGCGAAAGACCTTGCGTCGCCTGCCGGCGCTGAGGTCATCGCTTCCATCACGACAAGAATTACAATCCCAACATCACCTTCGACATGATTCCGCGCTGCACTTCAGACGAGCCGCCGTAGATCGTCATCTTGCGGCCGTTGAAGTAGCGCGGCGCCAGCACATCGACGCCCTCCGGGCCGATCGGCTCGACATTGGCGTTCCAGGCGCGCTGCTCGGGAAACGGCTGGGCATAGTAGCCGGCGGCCTCGACGGCCGACTCCTGCACCTGCTGCATGACCTCGGTGCCGCGCAGCTTGATCATAGAGGAGAGCGGTCCCGGGTTCTGGCCCGAGGCCAGCCGCGAATAGAACTCCTGCTCGAACATTTCGAGGCCCGAGATCTCGATGTCCATACGCGCCAGCTTCTCGCGCCAGGAGACGTCGGCCATGATCGACTCCTCGCCGTCGGGCATCGCCTGCGACAGCCGCCTGAGGCGTTCGAAAGCCGAGCGCAGGCGCGGGCTGTATGGATTGCCGCCGCGCTCGAACTCGAGCAGGTACTTGGCGTAGGTCCAGCCCTTGTTCTCCTCGCCCACCCGGTTCTCGACCGGGACCTTGACGTCGACAAAGAACACCGAGTTCACCTCCTGCGTGCCGGCACGGTTGCCGTCGGCGGTGATGATCGGCTCGACCGAGATGCCGGGCGTCTTCATGTCGATCAGCAGGAAGGAGATGCCTTCCTGCGGTTTGCCCTCGTTCGACGTCCGCACCAGGCAGAAGATCCAGTCGGCGGTCTGCGCCAGGGTCGTCCAGGTCTTCTGGCCGTTGACGATATAGAAGTCGCCTTCGCGCACCGCCTTGGTGCGCAGGCTCGCAAGGTCGGAACCCGAGCCTGGCTCCGAGTAGCCCTGACACCAGATCAGGTCGGAATTGAGCATCGGCGGCAGGTGCCTGGCCTTCTGATCGGCCGAGCCGTACTTCATGATCACCGGCGCGCACATCTTGGGGCCGAACGGCGACGTGCCGGGAGCGCCCGCTCGTGCCATCTCCATCTCGAAGATGTACTTTTGCGTCGTCGTGAAGCCGGGACCGCCGAATTCAGTAGGCCAACCGGTGCACAGCCAGCCCTTCTTGGCCAGTCGCTTCTGCCAGTCGACCAGCCGCTCCTTGGGCATGTAGGCGTTCCGGCCGACCTTCATCTCGCCCACGATCTCGGGCGTCAGATTCTCCTTCAGCCAATCGCGCACCTCTTGCTGGAAGGCCAGTTCTTCTTTGCCGAACGTCAGGTCCATAGGGGGCTCCTTCTAGGGCGCGAAAGTACCGCGCCGGGTTCGCCGACGTAAAGCTTCAGCTCACCAATGGGGCCGGCGACTTCCGGCCGGCAATGAGGGCGGTGAAGCCGCCGGTCCGGAAGACTTCAGGCGACCCTCAGGTGAGGAAACATGGAGAGCCGCGCAGCTTCGTCCATCTCGGTCTTGAAGCTATGCTTCTCCTTGAGCGCCAGCGCCCGCACCGCCGCGGGCCGCGCGCTGATCTCGGCAAGATGGCGCTGCAGGTTGGTCAGCTTTGCCGCCGCCTCCTGGCCGATCACATTGGGGATCAGGCGAGACCAGCCCCACACCGCCATGTCGACGATGGTGTAGGACTCGCCGCAGATGTAGCGATGTTTGCCAAGCCGATCTTCGAGGATCTTCCAGTGGCGTTCGGCCTCGAAGGTGTAGCGTGTGACTGCATAGTCGTTCGGCTTGGGCGCGTAGGCCCGGAAATGAACCGCCTGCCCCGAATAGGGGCCGATTCCCGAGGCCACGAACATCAGCCACGACAGCATCTCGCCGCGTGCCTTGAGCGATGTGCCGGGCAGGAACTGGCCGGTTTTTTCGGCGAGATAGAGGAGGATCGCGTTGCTGTCGAAGACGGTGACGCCGTCATCGACGATCGCCGGCACCTTGGCATTGGGATTGACGGCCAGGAATTCGGCGGTGTGTTGCTCGCCCTTGCGCGTGTCGATCGGTACCAGCTCGTACTTCAGCCCCATCTCCTCGAGGCACAGTGCGACCTTGGTCGGGTTGGGCGCGAGATTGTAGTAGAACTTGATCATTGGATGCTCCTCGTTGTGCCTTCTTCTCTTGAAAGCGGCGTAATTGGCGGGCCCTACTCCGGTTTCGCTCCCGACTGTTTGATGATGGGATCCCAGAAGGCCATCTGATCGTCATAGAACTTCTTGGCGGAAGCCGGCGTCGAATCCTGGATGAGCTCGATGGCACGCTCGTCTGCCCACTTCTTCACCTCGGGCTCCTTCAGCACCTTGTTGAAGGCGGCGTTGAGCCTGTCGACGATCGGCTGCGGCGTGCCTTTGGGCGCGTAAGCGGCGTACCAGGTGTTGATCGCGAACGGGAAGCCCAGCGCCTCCTGCACGGTCGGCACGTCAGGCAGCTGGCTCAGGCGTTTGTCGGCTGCGACCGCCAGCACCCTCACCTTGCTGCCTTCGATGAACCCCTTGCTCGTGCCGAGCGTGTCCATCTGGAAGGCGTGGCGGCCGGCGATCAGGTCGACCATGCCGGGCGCCGAGCCGCGATAGGGCACGTGCAGCGCCTCGCCGCCGACCTTCTCGACGAACAGGTAGCCGGCGAGATGGATCATGCCGCCGTTGCCGGACGACGGATAGGAGTACTTGCCCTTCTCCTTCTTCAGCATATCGGCGAGCTCGGCGATCGACTTGGCGCCGTCCATCGGCACCACCACGATCAGGGGAACGCTCGCGACATAGGCGATGCCATCGAAGCCGTTCACCGCGTCGTAGCCGACCTGCTTGCCGTAGAGCGCCGGCGCCATCGCCATGGTCGAGGCGCTGAACAGGATCGTGTAGCCGTCGGGCTTGGCGTCGGCGACCATGGCGGTGCCGATGTTGCCCGCGGCGCCAGGCTTGTTCTCGACCACGATCTGCTGGCCCAGAATCTCGCTCAGCCTGGGCGCCATCATGCGGCCGACGATATCGGTCGGTCCGCCGGGCGCGAAGGCGATGACCATGCGGATCGGCTTGTCGGGATAGCTGGCCTGGGCAAAGGAGCTGCCCGGAAGCGTCGCCGCTGCCAGGACCGTGAGTGCGCTACGTCGCGTGAGAAACATCATCTGCTCCCTACTCCACCTTGGCGCCGGACGCCTTCACGATCGGCGCCCATTTGGCGATCTGCTCTTCATAGAACTGCTTCGACGAAGCCGGCGTCGACTGCACCATTTCCATGCCGAGCTCCCTGGCCTTCTCGACGATGGCGGGCGACTTGATAGCCTGATTGATGCCGGTGCCGAGCTTGTCGACGATCGGCTGCGGCGTCCCGGCCGGCGCGAAGATCAGATACCAGGTGACGACGTCGAGCGGAAACCCGGTGATCTCCTTGACCGTCGGCACGTCCGGAAGCGCCGTCATGCGCTGGTCGGTGCAGACGGCCAGGATCCGCAATCGACCGCCATCGACGAAGCCCTTGCTGCTGCCCAGCGTGTCGATCTGGAAAGCGTGGCGGCCGGCCAAGGTGTCCTGCATGGCCGGCGCCGAGCCCCGATAGGGCACGTGCAGCGTCTCTGCGCCGATGCGTTGGGAGAACAGCAGGCTGCCCATGTGGATCAGGCTGCCGTTGCCGGGTGTGCCATAAGACTTGCCCGGCTCCTTCTTCAGGAGCGCGATCAATTCATGCAGGGTCTTGGGGCCGTCGGCAGGCACGACGATGACCATCGGGATCGTGGTGAAGTGGGCGACGGCTGTGAAGCTCTTGTGAGGATCGTAAGGCAGCTTGTCGTACACCGAGGGCACGATGCTCATGATGGAGGTGCCGACCAGCAGCGTGTAGCCGTCGGGCTTGGCCTCGGCCACGATCTGCGAGGCGATGTTGCCGGCGGCGCCCGACTTGTTCTCCACCACCACCTGCTGTCCCAGGATCTCGCCAAGGCCCTGCGCCAGCATGCGGGCCGAGAGGTCGGCCGGTCCGCCCGGCGGGAAACCGCCGACGAACCGGATGGCGTGGTCGGGATATCCGGCCTGTCCGAATGCCGAGCGCGAGGCGGACAATGCCGCAGGCGCCGCCAGAACAACGCGGCGGCCAATGTTCTTCATGGTTTCCTCCTTTTGCCGCGACTCTAGGGCTATGCTTGCCTCGAGGAAACGGAGGAAGCCCAAATGGCGAAACGCATCAACCGCGCCATCGAACTCCTGGAAGCCGATCAGGCGATCTACTACGACGGCCCTCACACCGGCCATGTCCTGACCTACGAGCAGGGCCGCCAGGACGCCAAGACTTGGGCCGACTACATCAATGTCGGCATGGAGCATGGCGACTTCGACATGAAGGGCCTGTCGGACTACATGCGTGGCCTCGTGGACGGCGGGCCGACCAATTCCGGGCATCGCACGCCGACCATCATCGTCGAGGCGCCGGTCAACGGCATCGATGGTCCGTCGGTCGCCTACAACGCCTGGCAGTTCCGCCAGATCCTGGGGCGCGGAGTGCATGGCATCCTGCTCTGCCAAGCGGAATCGGCGGACGCAGTGAAGGAGTTCGTCCGCGCCTGTCGTTTCCCGCATCATAAGACAGGCGTCGACAAGATCGGCATCGGCAGCCGAGGCCGAGGCTCGGAACCGACGGCGGCACCGATCTGGGGCATTGATCAGCAAGAGTATTTCGCCCGCTGCGAGCCTTGGCCCCTCAACCCCCAGGGTGAACTATTGCTCGGTGTAAAGATCGAAAGCCCGCCCGGCGTCGAGCATTGCGAGGAGATTTTGGCGGTGCCTGGATTGGGATTCGCCGAGCTGGGACCAGGCGATCTCGGTCTGTCGCTGGGCTATACTAGCCTTCAGCGCCGTCCCTACCCGCCGGAAATGGAACGGGCACGAGCTCGCGTCTTCTCCGCCTGCAAGTGGAACAAGCTCGCCTTCCTTGAAGGCGCTCCGGCAGAGAAGATAACTGCCAGCCTCGACGAGGGCGTACGCGTCATCTCTGGTCACAATCCCGACGTAGCCAGGATCGGCCGAGCCCATCAGAAACGCACGATGCCGGTGTAAGAGCATGACGGGGTCCAGCCGGGATCAGCTGGACCCCATCATGCCTCCCTGCAACACGCATCCCCGGTTTGCGGGAGTGCGGTTAGATGGAACAGCGCGCGGTTTTATCTCACTGCATTCCGCTCTGGTCAGAGAGCGTCGGTGCTCGAGGGAGCCTGCATCAACCGGAAGATCTGCTGCCAGGCGCTCTCGGGATCGTTGAGCACGTTCTTCGCCGAGAAGTGCGCCACCCGCCAGCCGAGTTGCTGCATGGACAGCGTGCGGCCGGTATCCTCTTCGCCATCGATCTCGATCACCAGCTTCTTCGTCCTGCAGGCGAAAGCGGCAAGGAAAGGCCCGATGGGCTCCATGCGCCGGAAGCGCGCTCCGCCGAGCGGCCTGGTACACAGCAGCTCCCACATGGCCTGCTCGGCCTGATTGCCCGAGCGGCGCAGGTCGCGCGCCCGCTCGATGCGTTTCTGCAGAGTCCGCCAGCGTTTCCGTTCGCTGCCCTGGGCAGCTGACAGGACGGTGCGGCTCACATCCATGACCGGCATGAAAGCCTCCCCTGAATGCAAAAACCTGGGGGAAGCTAGGCCTGGCCGGGCCGGCCTTATGTGGCATTTACCACACGGACCGGCCGCAGGGCTTATCTCTGGTCCGGCTCAGCACCCATGTAGGTGATCTGGTCGGCCCGGAGGTGGCGCCAGGTCGTGTCCTGTGCCTGTTCCTCTAGGAAGTGCGCGCCCATGCTGACGCTGCGAGCCGTCAGCAGGAAGAGGCGCGTCGCCCGCCAGTCGAAGCCGAGATCGAGCGCAATCGCCGCCCCGACGCCGTCGAGGTTCATCGGCACGGCCCTTCCACCGCGGGTCGCTGCCAGCTCGGACTCGATCAATTCGGCCAGTCGACAATAGGCCCCGTGGCTGCCGTGCTCCCGCGCCACCGCCAGCAGCCTGGGCGCTCGTGGATCGGCGCCATGCAAAGGGATGCCGTAGCCCGGGACGCGATTACCCTCCCGCCGCGCGCCATCGACGATGGCACGGGCGATGACGTGCAAGCGCTCCTCGCCTATCGCCACCGGATCACCCAAAGGCGCGAGATGTCCCGCCATGAGCCGCGCGAGCTGCTCGCCCAGGCCGCCCATGCGATCGCCGAACGCGGCAATGCCGCTGCCCACTGCTGCCTGGATCGACGTGCCGTAAGATGCGAAGCAACGGCTGATCATCGAAGGCGGTGCGATCCCGTGCTCGATGGATGCGACCAGCAGCGCATCGAGCACGCGCGCCTGGCCCGGAGTCGGCATCGTGCCCTGCAGCATCAGGAACATCGTCTCGGCGAAGGAGGCGGAGCCGACCAGCTCGGTCAGCCGGTGACCCCGCACCACGATCTCCTCTTCGCCGTCCCGGCTCACGACCTTGCAGATCGCGGTCTCCCATTGCGTCATGTCGCGCGTGCTCATGCGTGCGCCCTCCCTCGTTAGACGGCGATCACCACGCCGTCATGGCCGGGGTCAGCGCCGCCATCGAGACCGTCGTCGTGAACTCGGATGCCATGCACGGCGGCAAAGCCGAATGTGTAAGGACTGCGCACCACCGGATAGCCCAGTCCCTCGAGCTCGCGCTCGACCCTGAACTGGATTCGGTTGGAGATGTCGATCGCATCGGACGTCGCCGAGAAGCGCGGCGCGCTCACCGCTTCGACCATCGTCATGTCGAAGTCGAGCGCGTTCAGCACGACGTGCAGTACTCCCATGGCGATCTGGGTAGCGCCCGGTGCGCCGATGATAAGGTGCGGCTCGCCGTCCTTGAAGATGATCGAGGGCACGACCGAGCTGAAACGCGCCTTGCCCGGGGCGATCGACCCGGCGCGATCGGGCCGCGGATCGAACACTCCCATGCAGCCGTTGTACATGAAGCCCAGGCCCGGCGTGACCACGCCCGAGGGCATGCCGAGCGAATGGGTCATGGTGAAGCAGTTGCCGTCCCGGTCGAGCACGGAGATGTGCGTGGTGTCCTTGGAGACTGCGCCCGAATTGAAGCGGGGCACCTCGGCCTTCACGCCGCGCGTGATCTCGGCAGCAAGCGTCTTGGCGTAGGACTTCGAGATCAGCCGCTCGACCGGCACGTCGACGAACTTCGGGTCGCCGACATGGGCGTCCTTGTCGATGGTGGCGCGCTTCATCGCCTCGCTGACGATGCGGAGGTATTCCGTGGAATTGTGCTCGAGGCTGCCGAGATCGAAGTTCTCCAGGATGTTGAGCATCTCCAGCAGCATGACACCACCGCCCGGCGGCTGGTTGGTCGAGACGCGATAGTCGCGATAGTCACCCCACAGGGGCTGATTGCGGACCGGCTTCCACGCCTTCAGGTCCTCGATGGAGAGCAGCGCGTCGTTCTTCTCCATGTCGTCGGCTATGGCCCTGCCGATCTCGCCTGAGTAGAAGGCGTCGGCGCCGTCCTTCGCGATCGTGCGCAGCACCTGGCTGTAGTCGCGGTTGACCACGCGGTCGCCGACGCGCTTGGGGCTGCCGTCGGGGCGGCAGAAAAGTGCGCGGGCGGCCGGTGTGAAGCCGGTACGCTCATGGTTGGGCGCGCGGCCGAAGGCCCCGTCGTCCGACCACCAGTAGTGGACGTGCGGGCGAACGGTCCATCCGTCCTCGGCCCAGGCGATCGCGGGCTCGACGATGCGCGACCACGGCAGGCTGCCGTGTTCCTTGTGCGCCTCGTAGTACATTTTCAGGTTCGCCGGGGCGCAGATCGACTTGTAGCCGATGTCGTTCACCCTGCCCCGCAGGATGAATCCGTAGCCGTCACGCGCCTCGCTCTCGATCAGGTTGGCCCACATGTCGGGCCGCGCGCCGAGCGGCGCCGGGGCATGGGCATCGATGTAGCCATGGAACTTCTTGCCCGGCATGTAGATGCCGCACGATCCGAAGCCGGCAATGCCGCACATCATCGGATCGACTACGCCCTGAACCAGCGCGCAGGCGATGCCGGCATCGACCGCATTGCCGCCCTCGCGCAGGACATCGGCGCCAGCTTCGGTCGGCTCCGGCTGCGGAGCCACGATCATCGCTTTCCTGGCGTAGCGCAATTTGATTTCCTCCTACGGGTCATTTCCAGCCTATCGAAGGATCACATGTCGTTGCCAGCGAGACGAGGTCCCTTGCTACGCTCGGAACGACAAACGATCAGTCCCAGCCGTTCCTCTTTCGCAGCACGGCTGTGCTCGGCGCCAACGCCAGGCCTTTGCCCTGTACGCCGGGCAACCATTCGCCGAGCGCCTGCAGGGTTACTTCGTGTGGATGGCCGATCATGACCACGAAGCCCTGGCGCCGTGCGATGCTTTCGGCCTCGGCGAGCTTCCTGCGCACGCTGTCCAGCGTCTCCTCGTCGTCGAGGAAGACGTGCCGCGCGATGGAAGGCACGCCCATTTCCTGGGCGAGCTGGTCGCCAACCGACTGCGCACTGGTCCGTGAATCGAGGAACATCAAGCCGCGCCCCTTGAGCTGACGCAGCACGGTTTCCATGCCGGGTTTGAATGCGGTGAACCGGCTGCCCATGTGGTTGTTGACCCCGGCGAAGCCGTCGAAGCTATCGAGCGCGGCAGTCGTGCGCTGGCGCAGTTCGGCGTCGGTCAGCGACACCAAGAGAGCATTGGGCCCGGGGTCGTTGCGGCCGTCGGGCTCCATCGGCAGATGCAGCATCAGCTCATGGCCTCTCGCCCGCGCGGCCTTTGCCTGCTCGCGCAGGTCCTTCGCATAGGGCAGGAACGACATGGTGAGCGGGCCCGGCAGCTCCCAGGCGCGCTTCGAGCGCGGACGATCCAGGCCGACATCGTCGATCACGACGGCAACCAGCGGCTTGCTGTTGAGGTCGCGGAACGGCACGGCGTTCCTGCGCCACGTGTCCGCGTTCGATGCCGCGGCAGCGAGCTGGACCTTTAATCGCGGCTTTTCCTCGAGCGTCGGCCGCGGCTGACCTGGCTCGACCTCTGTGTACTTGGGCAAGTCGGGAAGATCTTCGATGCGCGCGTACTTCGGCCCTGAACCAGGTCCGGTCGCAGATCCACGCTTCATTTCCTCCAGCGTGTCGCGCGCGAGGCGGTCGCCGTCGCCGGTCCCGAGGCGCTCGGCAAGCCAATAACCACCAACCAGACTGGCGCCGAACAGCAGCACCGCGCCGGCCACGATACCGACCCAGCGGCGAGCGTGAAGCCACGCAAGCAGCCCTTCAAACCGGTGCCTCAGGCGCTCGCCGAGGCCAGGCGGCAATCGCGGACTCTTTCTGTTCGCCTTCCTGCTTCTGTTCTTCCTAGACGCCATATGAACTGTCAGTTCTAAAGCCCTGGCCTGTCGTTCTTATTTTGCCTCAATTGAAGGCGTCGGCAAACATTAGTTACAATGGGGCGGTAGGCTTCACGACGCGGATATCGGGCTCGCCGGCACGCCCGCCTTCGCGTTTGAAGCCTAGCCGCTTGGTGAGTTCGAGCATCTTGTGGTTCTCCCGCAGCACCTGGCCGAACACGCGCTTGATGCCGCGCGTCTTGGCGTATGCCAGCACGTGGTTCAGCAACAGCGTGCCGTAGCCATGCCCCTGCCGGTCCGACGCCACGATCAAGGCGAACTCCGCCTGCTCGAAGTCAGGGTCGGCAGCGAGCCTGCCAACTCCGAGAAGCTCCTCGCCGTCGAGCAGCAGGAATGCCATCTCGCGGTCGTAGTCGATCTGTGTGAGTCGTGCCGCCAACTCGTGCGTCATCTCGCGGATCGGTCCGAAGAAGCGCATGCGGATGTCCTCCGGCGTCAGCCGGCGCGAGAAGGCCTGGATCAGCGGCTCGTCGTCGGGCCGGATCGGGCGCACGAAGAGCTCCTTACCGTCACGGTCCACTACCTCCGCCTCGAGTTCGACCGGATAGGGCTTTATGGCGAAGCGCGCCGCCCGCTCCTGCGCCGCCGGCGGTCGCACGACGATGCGGGCGTCGAGCGCGATCACTCCCTGCTCGTCGGCCAGCAGTGGATTGATGTCGAGCTCGGCGATCTCGTCGACGTCGGCGATTAGCTCGGACAGGCGGATCATGACGTCGCAGACGGCGCCGCGATTGGCCGGCGGCCGGTCGCGGTAGCCGCGCAGCAGGCGATCGACGCGCGTGCGGCTCAGCGCACCCTCGGCCAGCACGGGGTCGAGCGGCGGCAGCGCAAGAGCGCGATCGTCGACCACCTCGGCCGCGACGCCGCCATGTCCCACCATCAGGATCGGCCCGAACACCGGATCCTCGGCCGCCCCCAGGATCAACTCGATGGCATGCGGCCGCTTGATCATGGGCTGCACGACGAAGCCGTCGATCCTTGCCTTGTTGGCGTGCACCAGCGCTTTGCCGGTCATGTCGCGCACCGCGTCGAGCACCGTCTGCTCGGACGACAGGTCGAGGGCGACGCCGCCGACATCGCTCTTGTGCGTGATGTCCCGCGACAGGATCTTAACGGCCACGGGAAAGCCGATGCGCGTCGCCGCCGCCACCGCCTCGGCGCCGTCGAGCACGACCTCGGTCGGCACCACGGGAATGCCGTAGGCCGCCAGCACGCGCTTGGACTCGGGCTCTGTGAGCACGCCGCGATTCTCCTTCAGGGCGCCCGTCACGATCGCCCGCACCAACGCCGTATCGGAACGCGTGTGAGGGACCGAGGGCGGCGTACGCTGCAACGCGCGCTGGCCACGGCGGTACTGCACGATGTGCATGAAACCGCGCACCGCGCGCAGCGGCGTATCGTAGGCCGGGATGCCGGCCTCGTGCAGGACATTGCGGCCGGCCTGAGCCTCGGGCCCACCGATCCAGCAGCCGATCACCGGCACGACCTTGGCGCCGGCGGCGCCCGCCACGGCGCGCGCCGCGTCGACCGACGAGGTGAGCGCCGTCGGCACATTCATCGCCAGCACGGCCCCCACGCCGCGATCATCGGCCAGGGCGTCCAGTCCGACGGCATAGCGTGCGCCGTCGGCGTCGCCCACGATGTCGACGGGATTGCCGTGCGACCAGGCGCGCGGCAGCGCCTTGTCGAGCGTGGCCAGCGTGCGCGGCAGCAGCGACGCGAGCTCACCGCCCTCGTCCATCAGCAGGTCGGTGGCGATGATGCCGGTGCCTCCGCCGTTGGTCAGGATCGCCAGCCGCTCGTTGCGCGGCGATGCGCCGTGGCCCAGCGTCTCGGCGGCATCGAACAGCTCTCCCAGCCCGTGCACGTGCACCAGTCCGGCGCGCGCGAAGGCCGCATCATAGACCGCCGCCGAGCCTGCCATGGCGCCGGTGTGCGAGGCCGCGGCCTTGGCCGCCGCGGCATGGCGGCCGGCCTTGAGCACGATCACCGGCTTCACACGCGCGACGCTGCGCGCAGCGGACATGAACTTGCGCGCCTGCGTGATGCCTTCGACGTACATCAGCACGGCACGCGTGTCGTAGTCGCGCGCCAGCATGTCCAGAACGTCGCCGAAGTCGACGTCGCTCATGTCACCCATGGAAATGAGGTGCGAGAAGCCGATGTTCTGCGCAGTTCCCCAGTCGGCGAGTCCGGCAAGGACGGCGCCGGATTGCGCCACAGCAGCGATGCGGCCTGATTTCAGCTGGCTCGGCCCGAAGCTGGCATTTAGGCCGACGCGGGGTGCAGCGTATCCGATGCAGTTCGGCCCGATGACCCTCAGCAGATGAGGTCGCGCCGCGCGCAAGATGCGCTTGCGCCATCGCGCATTGTCATCACCGGAGCCTGCGGTGATGACGACGGCGACACGCGTGCCGCGCTCGCCAAGCTCCAGGATCAGCCGCGGCACGGTTTCCGGTGGAGTCATGACGACAGCGAGATCGGCGGGCTGCTTCAGCTCGGCCAGGCTTTTCAACACCGGGCGCCCTGCGATCTCACCGCCCTTGATGTTCACCAGATGAATGTCGCCCCGGAAGCCGCCGGCAAGCAGGTTGCGCGTCACAGCTTCGCCGACCGATCCAGGACGCGCGCTGGCGCCGATTGCCACGACCGAGCGTGGCGTCATCATCTTGTCGAGGTTGCGGGTAGACATCGTTCAGCCCCGTCGCCGACAATCGAGGCTCAGCCATGGCAGCGAATCCCGGAACCGACAAGGTCGACGCGGTCGCAGTAGAGTTGCGTCTCGATCGCATCCCCCGACTGTACAATTCCCTAGACCCCGCACCTTTCCACGAGAAAGAGCTGGAAGCGGCTGCCGACGACTACATCGTGGGCTCGGCCGAGGATGCCGGCAGGCCGATACGGCTGGTCATCATGCTGCCCGACGAGGAGCTGACGCGACCCGAGGCCGAACACGTGCCCGCCTCCATCCGCCACCATTTCGAGCTCCGGCGCGACACCGAGCGTCGCTTGTTGCGCGCGATGTGGCGCCGCGGGCGCATGGCACTGTTGATCGGCATCGCCTTCCTCGCCGCTTGCCTCGCGGTGCGCAGCGTACTGCTCGCTTCGCCCTCGGCTTTAGCGCACATCGTGGCCGAGGGATTGCTGATCGTGGGCTGGGTCGCCATGTGGGGACCGCTCGACATCTTCCTGTATGGCTGGTGGCCGATCTACGGTCGTTGCAAGTTGTTCGGCCGGTTGGCGCGGCTCGAGGTAGAGATGCGTCCGCTCAGATGAGCTGGGGACCATTCATCAGCACGAGGCCAATGACGATCACGGCGGCGGCTGCAACGCGCCGGACGCCGAACGGTTCGCCCAGCAGCAACGTGCCCATCAGAGCGCCGAAAAGCACCGAGGTCTCGCGCAGGGCAGCAACATGCGCCATCGGCCCGAGCACGAGGGCATAGATCGCGATGCCGTAGCCCGTGTTGGCGATCAGGCCGCCGATTACGCCGCGCCACCACTTCTTTTGCAGATGCGCCCAGACGAGGCGCGGCCGCCGCGCCACCGCCAGCACCAGCAGCCATGGTCCTTCGACGACGCAGAGCCAGGCGATATAGGACAGGCGATGCTCGAAGGTCGGACCGGCCGCGCGCACGCCCAGCCCGTCGGCGATGATGTAGCCGGCGATCGTGAAGCCCGTCAGCACCGCGAACAGGGTGGCAAGTCCATGCCGTCCTCCCGGCCGCGGCACGACCGACTTCAGCGGCATGGCGAGCGCGATCAGGCCGCAGCTCAACAGCACGACGCCGACGATGTCCTGGGCTCGCAAATGCTCGCCGATGAAGCGACCTGACACGAGCGCCACCAGGAGCGGTCCCAGTCCGCGGGCGATCGGGTAGGTGTGGCTGAGGTCGCCGTACGAATAGGCCTTCAGCAGGAAGACGTAGTAGAGGACGTGGATCGCCACCGACGAGGCAAGGTACTTCCAGGCGCCCGGCTCGATCGCCGGCAGGAACGGCACGGCGACGAGGCCCATCAAGGTGCCGGTGGTCATGATCACGCCAAAGGTCGTCAGCCGATCCGAGGTGTCGGACTTCAGGATCGCGTTCCATGACGCATGCATCAGGCCGGCCAGCAGCAGCAGCCCGATGATCAGGGGTTCGACGACCAAGTTCGTTTCTTCGTTGTCTTGCGGCCGTCACATTAGCGTAACGGTGCAACGATGCGGCTACGAGGTTTTCGAGGCCTCGTGCAGGCGGCCAAGGCGGCCGCTCATCGGTGCATCGATGCGGAAACGCAGGCCCTCGGGCGCATGAACCAGCCGTGACCGGCCCTCGACGTCGGCAAAGGCCCGTTTCATCAAGAGTGTGCCGAAGCCGCTGCGCAGGGGCGGTGCCACGCGCGGGCCTCCCCGCTCCTCCCATTTGAACTTGAAGCGCCGCTCGCCGTTCTCGCCGCGATAGGACTTCCACGAGACGCGTGCCCTGCCCTCGCTGCTCGACAGCGCGCCGTACTTGGCCGCATTGGTGGCGAGTTCGTGCAGCACGAGGCTGAACGGCACGACGGCCGACGGCGCGACCTTGAAGGGCTGGCCCGTGATTTCGACCGATTCCTCACCGGCAAATGGCGCCACGATGCGGCGCGTGAGATCGGCGAGGTCGGCCGATTCATCGCGCGTCAGAAGATCATGTGCGTTGGCGAGCGCCAGGATGCGGCCCTCGAAGGCCTTCAGGAACTCCGCGTTGGTGAGGCCGCCTTGCGAGGTTTGCGAGGCGATCGACAGCACGGCAGCGAACAGGTTCTTCAACCGATGCTGCATCTCGCCGACGATCAGCTTTTGTCGCTCGGCTGCCCGGTGCCGCTCCAGCGTGAAGCCCGACAGCCTGGCGCCGATCGCCTCGATCGCTTCGGGCCACGGATCGGGCGGTGCATTCTTGAAGGCGATGAAGAAGCTGCCGAGTGCGCGCCCGTCGGCCGAGCACACTGGTTGCGAGCGGATTGCGCGAACGCCGTGGTCGGTGTTGAGCTTGCGCCACAGCGGGTCGAAGCGTTCGTCGTTCTCGACGTCGCTGCTCGAGACCGGCGCGCCGCCGTAGATCGCGGCGGCGCAGGTGCCGACGTGCGGCGGCCCGACTTCGACGCCGGGAATCGCCGCGGCAAAGGTCGGGGCCTCAGGCATCACGCAATGCTCGAAGGTCGTGCCGGCGCGATCGAGCACGGTGACGCCCGCCATGCTGCCGGGCAGGAACGCCTCGGCCAAGCGACAGATCTGCGCCAGGACATCATCCCGCGGCGCGTCGCGCGCGATCATTTCGAGCACGGCCACTTGCTGCTCAAGCAGCATGGCCGTCTGCGTCGTCTCTGGCACGGAACTCCCCTTTATCGCCCACAGGCTAGCGGCTTGACCGCCATGTTGCACGAAGCTCTATCGGCAGTGACGATGAAGAATGGGGGTCGCAGCCGTGCTCCTCGACCTCTATAGTCGTTCCGGTAATGGAGTGGTCCCGTGCTTCTGTTGATCGATAATTACGACAGCTTCACCTACAACCTCGTCCACTTCCTGGGCGATCTGGGTGCGCGCTGCGTCGTGCATCGCAACGACCAGATCTCGGTCGACGAGGCGATGGCCTTGAAACCCGCAGGTATCGTGCTGTCACCAGGCCCCTGCACGCCCAATGAAGCCGGCATCTGCGTGGACCTGATCACGGCCGCGGCGAAGTCGCAGATGCCGTTGCTGGGTGTCTGCCTCGGTCACCAGGCGATTGGACAGGTGTTCGGCGGCAAGGTGGTGCGCGCGCCCGTGCCCATGCATGGCAAGCTGTCGGCAATTGCGCACACGAACCAGAGTGTGTTCGAGGACGTGCCGTCGCCTTTTCAGGCCACGCGCTACCACTCGCTGGTCGTCGATCGCGTCGGCTTTCCGAACGACCTCGAAGTCACCGCCGAGACCGGCGAGATCGTCATGGGGCTGCGCCACAAGTCGCTGCCGATTCACGGCGTGCAGTTCCATCCCGAGAGCATCGCCTCGGAGCACGGCCACAAGATCCTGGAGAATTTCCTCAAGATCGCCGGCCAGCATCCCGGCCAGCAGAACAGCAAGGCGGCGTAATTGAAGCGGCGGATGTTGCTTGCGATGGTCGCGACGTCGGTCGCGACCGTGGCTTCCGGCCAGGCCTGGCCGGTCAAGCCGATCAAGATCATCGTCCCCTTCCCACCCGGCCAATCGACCGACATTCTGGCGCGCGTCATGGCCGATCAGCTCACCAAGGCGCTGGGACAGCAAGTGGTGGTCGAGAACCGGCCGGGCGCGGGCGGCAGCATCGGCGCCGACGTCGTCGCCAAATCGGCCGCTGACGGCTACACGCTGCTGATGGTGACGATCTCGACGCACGGCATCGCGCCTGCGATCTATCCCAAGCTCCCCTACGACACCCAGAAGGACTTCGCGCCGATCGCAAACATCGGGCTCACGCCGCAGGTGCTGATGGCAAGTCTGAAGAGCGGCATCACCTCGGTGCCGGACCTGGTGGCCAAGGCGAAGGCCGGCGCCGACCTGAACTACGGTTCGTCAGGCAACGGCTCGGCCAGTCATCTGGCCATCGAGATGTTGAGAAGCGCGGCGGGTATCAAGCTCACGCACGTGCCTTTCAAGGGCAATGGCGAGGCGCAGATGGCACTGCAGGCGGGCGACATTCAGCTCCTGTCCGATGCCGTACCCGGTGCCGTCGGTCCGATCAATGCCGGCAAGGTGAAGGCGCTCGGCATTGCCGATCAACGTCGCTCGCCGTTCCTCGCCGACGTGCCGACGATCGCCGAGCAGGGCATCCAGGGCGTGGTCGCCGTGGGCTGGATCGGCCTCTCGGCGCCGGCGCGCACGCCCGAGCCGGTCCTCGACAAGATCAGCGCCGAAGTGATGCGGATTCTCAAGGAGCCCGAGGTGCTCGACAAGCTCAAGGGCCTCGCCTTCGTGCCGGCCAAGGAATCGCGCCAGGAGTTCGAGGCCTACATCGCCCTCGAGAACCTAAAGTGGAAGAAGATCGTCGAGGATGCGGGCGTGAAGATCGAGTAACTCCCGATCAGAACTCCAGCAGATTGTCTTTCAGGTGCTTGTGTGCGTACGACTTGCGCGTCACGCCACGGCGCTGCAGCTCGGGCACCAGGCCGTCGCACACCTCGATCACGTATCGTCGGTCGAAGTAGCTGTTGAATATCAGGAAGCCGTCACCGCCGACCTCCTCCATGATCTCCTGCATCATGCCGGCGACGTGATCGGCGGTGCCGGTGAAATCGACCCCGCCCTTGCGCGCGTAGCTCTGCAGGATCGAGCGCGGCGTCTTGCCCACCCACTTGGCCAGCGCCGACTGATGCCCATTGGTCGTAAGGTCGGTGGGCAGCGGCTGGTCGAGATCGTACCTCGCGAAGTCGATGCCGGTCAGCCGCGACATGCCCGACAGGTGAAGGTCGAGATGCTTCTCGGCCTCGGCCGCTTCCATGCGTCCGCGTTCGCGCGCCGCCTCCATGCTGACGTCGATGATCGGATGGGCAAGGAACAGCACCTTTATATCGTCGGGATTGCGGCCGTACTCGGCGGCCTGCTGGCGCACGCGGTCGCGATAGGCCTTCATGCTCTCGATGCTGCCGCCGCCCTCGGTGATGATCGTGTCGGCCCAGCGCGAGGCGAAGCGCTGGCCGCGCGGCGAGCCGCCGGCCTGGCAGATCGGGACGCGGCCCTGCGGCGAGCGCGGCGCGTTGAGCGGTCCCCGGCAGCGGAAATACTTGCCCTCGTAATTGATGGGATGGACCTTGGCTCCGTCGGCGAACATCGGCTTGTGACGGTCGAGCACGACCGCGTCGGGCTCCCACGCTTCCCACAGCCGGGTGACGACGTCGGCGAACTCGTCGGCGACGTCGTAGCGCTCGTCGTGTGGGCGGTGCTTGTCGTGCCCGTAGTTCTGCGCCGCGCCGTCGTTGCTGCCGGTCACGCAGTTCCAGCCGATGCGGCCTTCGGTGACGTGATCGAGCGAGTTGACGAGCCGCGCCAGCAGGTACGGCGGGTATTCCGACACCGAGAGCGTCGGCACGAGTCCGAGGTGAGTGGTCGCCTGTGCGAGATAGGGCACCAGCACCGCCGGATCGAGCTTGGGCGCGCTGGCGGCGTATTGCAGGTAGATGTCGTGACTGCCCTTATAGGTGTAGGGCACGTTCGAGGAATCCTCGATGATGAGGTAGTCGAAGCAGGCCCGTTCCATGCCCCGCGCGAGGTCGACGAACAGGTCGGGCATCATCCAGCGATGGAGGTCGCTGCCCGGCCAGTCGCCGCGCCAGCTCTTGGGCCCGTAGCCTTGGCTCAGGAACCAGGCGAGATGGAACTGCTTCTTCATGCCTCGGACCTCACGCTACTCCGCTGGCGGGGTCAAGAAACTTGAGGCATGACTAGGCCTCGGAGTTCGCATGCTCGTCACCCGACAGAAGATCCTGCGCCGTTTCTGGTATCCGACCGTCCCGTCCGGCCAGCTGACCGACGCGCCCTTTCCATTCAGGCTGCTCGGCACCGACATCGTGCTGTTCCGCGACGGCACCGGCATCGCGTCGGCGCTGATCGACCGCTGCTGCCATCGTACCGCGCGGCTGAGCCAGGGCTGGCTCGATGCCGGCAATATCGTCTGCCCCTATCACGGGTGGACCTACGCCGGGGACGGCAAGTGCGTGCGCATCCCGCAACGGCCAAACGGCAACCCCGGCAAAAACATCGGAGTCGAGGCATTCCATTGCAGCGAGCGCTACGGCGTCGTCTGGGTGGCGCTCGAGGAGCCGCTGGCACCAATTCCCGACTGGCCGGAAGAATCCGCCCCCGGTTACCGCCGCATCGACCAGTTCTACGAAGCATGGAGCTGCGCCGGCCTCAGGTTGATGGAGAACAGCTTCGACAACGCGCACATCCACTTCGTGCACCGCAACACGTTCGGCGATATCGACAACCCAGATCCTGCCGAGCCCACCATCGAGCAGCTGCCCTTCGGCTTCGTCGCTCGCTCCGACGTTGCGGTCCTAAACAACGAGCAGCAGAAGAAGAACCTGCGCGACGATTCCGCGTTCACCGTCCGCCACATGACGGCGCACTGGTACATGCCCTTCCTGCGCCGCCTGCACATCCGCTATCCGAGCGGTCTCGACCACATCATCATCACCGCAGCGACGCCGATCGACGATGGGCAGTCGCAGATCGTGCAGTTCTGCTTCCGCAACGACAGCGAGGCGGAAGCGCCGGCCGCCGGCATCATCGCCTTCGACCGCCGCGTCACGGCCGAGGATCGCGCGGTACTGGAAGGCACCGATTTCGACGTGCCGCTCGCCATTCATTCCGGCGTCGAGCGCCACATGCCGTCCGATCAGCCGGGCCTGCTGATGCGCCGCATGCTCCTCGACCTTTTCGCCGCCCACGGTGAGGTCGAGCAGACGCGCCACACGATGCGACAGCCGTAGAACCTACTTCTCGTCAGGCGCAGCGGCGAGTTGGGGCTGGGGCAAGCCGGCGATCTCGGCAATCAGCTTCTTGGTCAGCGCCCGGCCAAACGATTCGTGGCTTTCGGCGACGACGGTGAAGGCGCCGAAGCCACCGATGACGTTGTCCTGGAAGTACTTCTCCAGGCCGCCCGGCGGATGGGTGTGCTCAGGACGGAACGATTCGGAAAGCGGCGTCAGGATCACGAGACCGTTGATGGTGATGCCCTTGGCCAGCGCATCGTCGCGGGCTTCGGTCACCGGGCGGCCGGAGTTGTTGTTGCCGTCGCCGGATATGTCTATGACCCGCCGCTCCGCCGTGAACGGCGAGCGCTCGATCTGCAAGACGGAGAAGTCGATGGCGTGGCTGATCGAGGTGCTGCCGGCGAAAGATCTCGGAAACTCGACCAGCTTGTCACCGAAGCTGCGCGCCGCCTCGTTGTCGCCGATCAACGTCCAGTCGATCACGACGTTCTGCTGGCCCGCGGTCGCCCACTCGATGAAGCAGATGGCGATGCGCCGATTGGGGCCGGAGGTGATTGCTCGGATCACCTCGGGATGGGTGATGGCGGCGGCCGCCCCTTCGCGCTGAAGCTTGAACTTGGGCTCGGTCACACTGCGCGATACGTCGGCGGCGAGCACCAGCAGCAGGTCGACAGGCTCGGCCGCCCGCACCGCGGGCGGCGAGAACGTCAACACCAGGCTCGCAACTGCCGCTAAAACTCTCAACAACCGGGTCATATGCCAATCCATCCAGGCCTGACCGTGCAGCCTAGAGCGGTTCGCGCTGCTAGTCAGCCGCCGCGAACATTTTGCGCAGCGGCCCCATATCGGCGATGCGCTGCATCCAGGAGAACGATCCTTCCTCCCTCATGGCGCGCGCGCCTTCCACGAAGGCCGCCAGCGCCAGCCGATTGAGAGCGCCGCCGACGCTGATGCGCTTGGCGCCGGTCGCGGCGACGTCGGCCACCGTGATTCCGGGCTCCAGCCAGCCTGTCACCACGTTCAGTGGCCGGTCGATCGCCTCGACCACGGCGTGGATTTCGGCTACGGTCTTGAGCCCTGGCGGCATAGAGCACCTCCGCCCCGGCCTCCGAGTATGCCTTCAGCCGCCGGATGGTGTCGGCCATGTCGTTGCGGCCGCGGATCAGGTTTTCCGCCCGCGCGGTCAGAACGAAGGGCACCGGCAGGCTTTTTGCTACGGCTGCGGCAGCGCGCACACGCTCGACCGAGAGGTCGAAGTCGTAGATCGGGGTCTTGGGGTCGTTCGAGTAGTCCTCTATCGAGCCGCCGGCCAGACCCGCCTCGGCGGCCATGCGGATCGTTTCGGCGGCAGCTGCCGGCTCGTGAGCGAAGCAATTCTCGAGATCTGCGTTCACCGGCAGGTTGGTCGCCTGCACGATCTCACGCGCGTTGGCGAGCACCTGCTCGCGCGTCACGCCGGCTCGGCCCAGATTGTTGGCCACGCCGAGACTGGTGGTCGCCAGCGCTTGGTAGCCCAGCCCTGCCAGGATTTTAGCGGTGCCCGCATCCCACGGATTGGGGATTAGGAAGCAGCCGGGCCGCCCGTGCAATTCCCGGAATGAAGCTGTCTTCTCTGCCTGGGTGCGCATGTGCCGTCTCCTCTGTCTCAGTGAAGCATCGTCGCAGGACAGGCTTCTGTCGAATGCATAGTATTTGCCACAGGCATCAGGAAAGCGGATCGATGGACATTGATGGGCTGAAGACCTTCATCGCCATCGCCGAACTCGGCGGCTTCACTCGCGCAGGCTCCCGCCTGCATCGTTCGCAGCCCGCGATCAGCCGGCGGCTCAGCCTCCTCGAGCAGGAGCTCGGGGCGCCGCTGTTCGATCGCCTGCGCGGGCGGGCGCGACTGACCGAGGCGGGCCGCGCCTTCCGCCCGCACGCGGAAGCCGCCCTCGCGGCGCTGAAGGACGGCCAGGAAGCCGTGCGCGACCTGCAGTCGGGCCTGTCGGGCGGGCTGTCGCTCGCGCTGGTCGGCACGCTCGCCGATACTCGCATCGTCGATACGCTGAGCCGCTTCCGAAGGCGCGCGCGCGGCGTGCGCATCGAGCTGCGCACCGCCTCGAGTGCCGAGGTGACCGACCTCGTGCGTCGCGGCGAGGTCACGCTCGGGCTGCGCTACTTCTTCGCCGACGGCGCCGACCTCGTCACCCACGCCGCCGGGGCGGAGGCGATGCTGGTGGTGGGTGCTGCGGGCCATCCGCTGGCCGGCCGGCGCGTGCGCAATGTCGAGGCGTTGCGCGGCGAACGCTGGATCGCCTTCCCGCCGGTGCGCAACGAGCGCGATTCGTCGGGACATGTGCTGGCCCGCCAGCTCATGCGCGCCGGCCTCGACGATGCCGACGTGACCCTGATCGACAGCCTGACGGCGCAAAAGCGGCTCGCCCAGGCCGGCTTCGGTCTGGCGCTGGTGCCCGAAAGCAGCGTTCGCGACGAGCTGCGCCAGGGGCTGCTCGTGACGCTCGACGTGCCGGCGCTGCGTGCGGTCAATCCCATCACCGCCATCCACCGCCGCAATGGCTATCTCAGCCCGGCGGCGAAGGCGTTGCTGGCTCTGCTGACGGAAAAGCCACTCAGGCCGGGCCGACGTTGATCACTTCCGGACCGCCAGCGTCGCCGGCGGTCGGGAAGTTCATGACGCCATCGCCGGCCGCTTCGCCCGCCACGGCATCGCCGTCTCGTAGGCATGGGCGGCGCGCAGCAGGGTCGGCTCGGTGAACGGTTTGCCGGCGAGTTGCATGGACACAGGCAGGCCGCCCGCGCCGAAGCCGGTGCAGATGCTGATGGCGGGAAAGCCGGTCACGTTGCACGGCATGGTGAAGGAGGGCTTCTCGATGCCCGACCACTTTGGCACGTTGTCGAGACGCGGCGCCTCGGCTGGAGCCGAAGCCATGACGATGACGTCGAGGTCCGCCATCGCCTCGGCCATCTCGCGGCACAGCACGCGGCGGCGGCGGGTTGCCTGCACGATATCGGGGCCGGTCAGCATTGCCGCGAGCGCCACGCGGTCGCGCAGCATCTCGCTGTAGTCCATGAAGCGCTCGCGCAGCCACGGACCGTGCAGAGCGAAGGCCTCGGTGACCATGATCAGCCAGCCGACCGCGAAGTACTCGACCATGGGCGACAGGGTGATGTCGCGGACCTCGGCCCCCTCCTTGCGGAAGAAGTCCAGCGCCCCTTCGATGCCGGCACGCGTGGCGTCCGATGCGCGATTGTCGGTCTCGAAAAAGTGCCGCACGACACCGATGCGCAGCCCCTTGGCGCCCGTGCCGAGCTCGGCGGTGAAGTCCGGCACCGGTCGGTTGACGCTCGCCGGGTCTTCAGGATCGTGGCCGGCCATTCCCTGAAGCAGCAGCGCGCAGTCCTCCGCCGTCCAAGCCATCGGCCCGGCATGGTCGAGCGAATAGGCGAGCGGCAGGATGCCGACGCGGCTGCACAGCCCGTAGGTCGGTTTGATGCCGGCGATGCCGCAGAGCGCCGCCGGGCCGCGGATCGAGCCGCCGGTGTCCGACCCGGTGCCGCCCATGATTAGGCCGGCCGCGACCGCCGCTCCGGTGCCCGAAGACGACCCCGCGGTGAAATGCTCGCGGTTCCAGGGATTGCGCGCCGGTGGCCATGGCAGGTCGAACGACGGACCGCCGAAGGCGAACTCGTGCGTGGAAAGTTTGCCCAGCATCACCGTACCTGCTTCCGCCCACATGGCGACGGTCCGTGCATCACGCGTCGGCACGTTGTCCTTCAGCAGCTTGGAGTGCGCCGTCGTACGGATGCCCGCAGTGCTGTAGATGTCCTTATGCGCGATCGGGATGCCGTCGAGCTTGCCGCGCAGCGAGCCTGACATCTGCCGCGTCTCGGCGGCCTTGGCGTCGGCCAGTGCCCGCTCCTTCGTCACCATGAGGAACGCGTTCAGCTGCGGATCGAGGCGGCCGATGCGGTCGAGATGGGTGTTGGCAAGTTCGACCGGCGACAGCTTCTTCGCCGCAATGAGCTTTGCGGCTTCGGCGATGGTCAGCATCGACATCACTTCTGCTCCACGTCGAAGGTGACGGCGGGTTCAGCCTCGCGCGGCAGCGGCGCGTTCACGAGCGCAATCAGGCGTTGGAAGATCGCCGCTCCGGGCAGCATCCCTTTGACCTGGTCCGGCGTCAGGGAGAGGCCGGCACGCCTCAGGATGGCATCCAGTTCGGCTTCATTGATCGAGGGAGGCACGGGCATTCCTTTCGTCTTCGGGAGAGCGCACGATAGCGCATGATCATCGATCGCATAGACCCTATCGCTCTGCGGATTCCAAAGGCGACGGGCGGCAGCGACGCCCTGCACCTCGTCCTGTGCAAGGTCACTGCCAAGTCGGGGCTTGTCGGCTACGGCGAATGCCTGTGCCTGCGGCCGGCCATGCAGCAGAGCCTGATCGCGGCCATCAGCGAGGTCATGGCGCCGTTGTTTCTCGGCAAGTCGGTGGAGCAGCGCGAGCCGCTGAACGTCGAAGCGCGGGTGCGCTTCGCTTCGTTCGGGCGCGCGGGTACCAACCTTAATGCCCTCGCCGCGATCGACACGGCTCTCTGGGACATTGCCGGCAAAGCCGCTGGCTGCTCGCTCTCCGACCTGCTGGGCGGCGCCAAGCGAACGCGCGTGCCGGTGATGGCCAGCCTCGACCGCTACAACGACGCCGCAAAGGTCACGGCGCGCATCGAGCAAGCCCTTGCGGCCAAGGTCGCCGCCGTCAAAGTCCATGAATTCAATCTCGACGTCATCGAAGCGGCAAGGAAGGTCGTCGGTCCTCGCCTGCCGTTCGTCGCCGACTGCAACAACGCCCACACCCTGCTCGATGTCCTGGGCGGCCTCGCGCGCTGGCAAGCGCTCGACCTGCTCTGGCTGGAAGATCCGGTCTGGCCGCCGGAAGCGTTGCTTGCCGAGCCTTCGCTGCCGCGAGTCACCGTCGGGCTGGGCGCCGATCTCGGTTCGGCTGAGCAGCTTGCGGTCTACGCCAAGACGCCCGTCGGTGTCCTGCAGCCCGACATCTGCATGATCGGCGGCGTTTCGGAGAATCGCCGCGCCGTGGCGCTGCTCGGCGCGCGCCAGGTTTCGATCGCACCGCACACGCCGTTCATCGGACCAGCCGGGCTCGCCACCCTGCATTTCCTGGCGACGATGAAGCAGCCCGCCTACTACGCGGTCATCGAGGCCGCGCCGCATATGGACATGTACGGTGACAGCGGGCTGACGTGCTGGCAGCCCGAGCTCACCGTCCCGGCCGGGCCCGGCCTGGGCTTCGATCCGGATCCGGCCTTCCTGGAACGGTATCGGCTGTAGATTACCCTTTGACCTTGCGGCCGAGCATCGACTCGTAGACGCGCAGCACGGAGGTGCTGTCGTCGGGCCCGAAGCCCATGCCCTTGGCCAGGCGCTGAAGGTTGTGCGTCGAGGCCCCTTGGTAGAGCGGTACGCCGAGCTCGTCGCCGAGCTCGAGCGCGAGATGCAGATCCTTGTAGGCAAGATCGAGCGCGAAGGACGGCGGCGCGTACTTGCCGGGCAGTGCGCGCAGCGTAAAGTTCTTGATGGCATTGGAGTTGCCGCTCGAGGTCGAGATGACGTGCAGCAGCTTGTCGGGATCGAGGCCGTAGCTCGTGCCCAGCATCATGCCTTCGACCAGGGCGGACATGTTGCAGAACGACAACATGTTGTTCACGAGCTTGGCTACCGTGCCGCTTCCCAGACCACCCATGTGGATGACGTTGGCGCTGAATGACTGCAGCACCGGCAGGGCATCATCGAACACCTTCCTGTCGCCTCCCACCATGATGGCGATGGTCGCAGCTTCCGCACCGGTGGTGCCGCCGCTCACCGGGGCGTCGAGCATGGCGATGCCCTTCGCGGCCATGGCGGCGCCGACCTTCTTCACCATCGACGGCGCGTTGGTGCTGAGGTCGATGTAGGTCTGGCCTTTGGCGATATTGGCCAGAATGCCGCCGTCGCCCAGTGTCACCGCCTCGACGTCCTTCGGCATGGGCAGCGAGGTCATCACCACGTCGGCGCCCTTTGTCACTTCGGCGATCGACTTGGCGGCGGTGGCGCCGAGATCGGTGCAGGTCTTCACCGCCGCGGCGTTCAGGTCGAACACCGTCACCTGGTGATTGCTGCGCTTGACGATGTTCCGGCACATGGGACCACCCATGTTGCCGACGCCGATGAAACCTACTTTCACTGATCCCTCCCCGACTCAACGAACCTTCAACACCAGCTTGCCTTTGAAATGACGCGCCGCGCTGACGCCGAGCGCGTCACGCGCCTTGGCCAGCTCGAACAGCGTCACGTGCTGCGGTCGGACTGCGCCCTTGCCATAGAGCTCGGCGATCCGCTCCATATACCTGCGCTCGCGAGGCACGGCGGGCCGCAGTGCCGTCACGTCGCCGCGATCGGGCTTCGGCGCCGTCGGACCCGAGGCAATGAAGGTCGCGCGGCCGCCCGGCTTGAGCACGGCGAAGGAGCGCGTGGCGACGTCGCCGCCCACGGTTTCGAAAACCGCGTCGCAATCCTTGGCCACCTTTGTGAAGTCGGTGGTGCTGTAGTCGATCACCTGATCGGCGCCCAGGCTGCGCACGTAGTCGACGTTGCCCGTGCTGCAGGTGCTGATGACGCGCGCACCGATGTGCTTGGCGAGCTGGATGGCGAAGGCGGCGACACCGCCAGCGCCACCCTGGATCAGTATCGTCTCGCCCGGCTTGAGCTGCAGCGAGTTCTCGATCGCGCAGATCGCCGTGAGGCCGGTCAGCGCCATGGCCGCGGCATCGACATGCGAAAGCGCGGCCGGCTTCTTGCCAACGACATTCGCGCCGACGGCGATCTTCTCGCAGTAGGTCCCGTCGCGCCCGGTCTCGAGCACGCCGAACACGTCGTCGCCGACCTTGAGGTCGCTCACGCCGTCACCGACGGCGCTGACCTTGCCGGAGAAATCGCGCCCCAGGATCAGCGGAAACTTGGTCTGCTTGTATTCACCCAAGGCCACCTTCGGATCGGCGCCGTTGATGCTCGCCGCCACGGTGTCGACGACGACCTGCCCGGGTCCCGCGACCGGATCAGGCAGATCGCCGTAGGTCAGGACCTCCGGTCCGCCGAATTTCTCGATGTAGGCAGCCTTCATGGTGTTTCCTCTAAAAGTCCGCGTTTCAACGAGCGTGACGCTAGCCGATTGCGAACCCGGTGCCACGCAATAAGCACCTTCGTCCGCAATTCGACGCCCGGTCCGCCGCCGCCAGGCGTACGACGGCCGCTACGTCTTCCCTGCCGCCCGAGTCGAGCTCATCGCGCGCCGCGGACGAGGCGCCCCGGCAAGGCGCCTGTCGCCTCGCCCTGCCGGTAGACGATCTCGCCCGACACGATGGTGGCGTCGAAGCCGTCCGTGCGCTGGACCAGCCGCTTGCCGCCGGCCGGCAGGTCGTAGACGACCTCCGGCGCGCGCAGACGCATGTTGTCGTAGTCCAGCACGTTGATGTCGGCCTTCATGCCGACCTTCAGCAGGCCGCGGTCGTTGAGCCCGATCGCCGCGGCATTGTCGTGGCTGAGCCGCCTGACGCCCCACGCGACCGGGAACAATGACCCGCGCCCGCGATCGCGCGTCCAATGGGTCAGCGTGTAGCTGGTGGCGGTGGCATCGCACATGATGCCGACATGCGCTCCGCCGTCGCCCAGTCCGATCAGCGTGTTGGGTGCCGCGATCATCTCACCCACGACGTCGAGGTTGCCCGACGCGAAGTTCGTCACCGGCAGGTACAGCATCTCCCGGCCGTCGCGCTCCAGCAGGAGGTCGTAGGCCACCTCCTCGGGCGTCCGTCCCTCCCGCGCGGCGCGGGCGGCGATGCTCTTGTCGGGCGAAGGCTCGTAGTCCGGCGGATCGCCGAACGGGAACATGCGATCCCAGCGATCGACCCGGCGCTCGCGGCCGCCACCCTCGAACGCCTCCATCATGATGCGTGCCCGAAACTCCGGCTTGCGCAGCTCGGCCAGGCGCTCGGCAAACGGCAGATGGGCGATCGCCTTGTAGGACGGCCGGCCCATGAACGGGTTCTGCGACAGCTCGAAGCCTAAAAGCACGCTGGTCGGCCGTGAGCGGACCTGTGCCGTGATGCGCAGGCCCTCGGCATTGGCTTCATCGATCTCGGCTTTCAGCGTGCGCCAGCCGTCGGGCCGGACATGGCTCTGCAGCATGGATATGGTGACAGGCCGGCCGGACTCCTTCGCCAGCCGCCGGAACAGCCCGATCTCGCCCGCTTGGTCCTCGAAGTCCGACACGATCTGCAGCCAGCCGGCGCCCTCCCCGCGCATCGCATGGGCGATTGCCGTCAGCTCGGCCTCCTCGGCGCGCAGGGTCGGGATGCTGCGACCGTCTGCGGCACGATGATTCAGTGTGCGCGACGTCGAGAAACCGAGTGCACCGGCCCGCAAACCCTCGGCGGCGATATCCGCCATGCGCCGGCGGTCGGCCTCGGTGGCGGGCTCGCGATTGGCGCCGCGCTCGCCCATCACATAGACGCGCACGGCCGCATGCGGCACCTGGGCCGCGACATCGACGTCGTAGCGCCGGGCTGCGATGGCATCGAGATAGTCTGGAAAGCTGTGCCAGTTCCATGGGAGGCCCGCCGTCATCACGACCTCGGGAATATCCTCCACGCCCTCCATCAGGTTGATGAGCATGTCGTGCTGATCTTCGTGGCAGGGTGCGAAGCCGACGCCGCAGTTGCCGAGCAGGACGGTAGTCGCGCCGTTCCATGACGAAGGCGACAGCCGCTCGCTCCAGGTCACCTGCGCATCGTAGTGTGTGTGCACATCGACGAAGCCTGGCGTCAAAAGCTTGTCACGGGCGTCGATCTCTTGGCTACCCTTCGGGATGACCCCGCCGATCGCCGCGATCTTGCCGTCGACCACGGCGAGGTCGGCCTCATAAGGATCGCCGCCTGTCCCGTCGACGATGGTGCCGCCGCGAATCACCAGACTGGATGAGGACATGAGCAGGCTCCGATGAGATGGCTCGGATCGTATCGGCGGAATGCCCGGCGGAACAACGCCGGCAGGACATGGCTGCGTCGCGTCAAGCCCAGCTGGCGAAGCAGAGACCGGTGCCGGTCCCCGCGGGCGTCCGGTAACCCGGGCAATAGGTCACCCAACTGAGATCGAGATGCTCCAGCGCTCCGCCGGCGCAGATCCAGTTGCGGATCTCTGAGTTACCCGAGTTCAGCCGCGCCCGCGGCAGGTCCTGCAAGGCGCCAGCATCCTTCTCCTTGAGGGCACGAACCACTTCGCGGTCGAGCTGCTCGTCGATGGTGAAGTGGCTCAAGCCTCCCGACGCCACGACTCCGACACGAAGCTTCTCCGGATAGCTTTCGACCGCCGCGCGGATCGCCCGGCCAAGCCCGTAGCAGCGCCGCGGCGACGGCTGGTTGGGCGGGTAATAGGTGTTGAGCACGACCGGGATCACCGGCACTTCCTCGGTCATGAGGCGGCGATGGACGAAGCCGAAGGCATGTCCCTCGCCTTCACCCGGCGGCAACGCGTTGGACGACGAGATGTCGAATTCGCGATCGATCAGCGCACCGATCAGATGGTTGGCGAGCCCGGCATGGACGGGATAGTGCCGTATCTCCGCCTCCTCGTAGTAGCGGGCGGCGGCGCGCTGCATCCAGTTGGGCCTGCGCGCACCGTCGACGTGCGAGCCCGCGCTGACGCCGGTCCGGTTCGGCACGTTGGCAATGGTTTCTCCGCGATAGACCAGGACAGCCGGCATGTTGTCGTCGCCATACATCTCCTTGTGATCGTCGCCGACGACGATCAGCGCATCGAGGTCCGCGCCCGACAAGCCGTCGCGCAACCGGTCGAGCGCCGTCATCGCCTGGCGATGCCGGCTGGCATGCTTGTCTGGCGTGATCTCCGCTCGCATCGATGCTGGCGCTTTCGCCAGCAGTTCGTCATAGGTGGCTGACCGCCCGTCCGGATGCTGATGCGGGCGATGCCGGTCGACCTCCTGGAACAATGGCCATTCCTCGGCCGTCATGTTGAGCATCGGCGTATGCGAGGTGCCGGCGCCGAAGACGATGCTGGCCATGGAGCGTCCCTCCCCGCGTCAGGTGCGCGGCAACTGGTGCTTCAATATCTTGCCCGTTGCATTATGCGGCAGCTCGCCGATGAAGCGCACCTCCTTCGGCACCTTGTAGCGGGCGAGCTGGCCGCCGCAGTGCTCGATGACGGCGGCCTCGTCGAGATTGGCGCCGCTCTTCAGCACCACGAAGGCGCGGCCGACCTCGCCCCATTTTTCATGCGGCACACCGACCACGGCGTTCTCCAGCACGCCGTCGAGCTGATAGATCACGTTCTCAACTTCGACCGGATAAACGTTCTCGCCGCCGGAGATGAACATGTCCTTCCAGCGATCGACGATATAATAGTAGCCGTCGTCGTCCTGGCGTGCGGCGTCGCCGGTGTGGAACCAGCCGTCCTTGGTGAATGACGCCTTGTTGGCCTCCGGCCTGTTCCAGTAGCCTGGCGTCACGGTCGGTCCCTTGATCATCAGTTCGCCGGTCTCGCCGCGTCTCACCTCGTTGCCGTCGGGGTCGCAGATCTTCAGCCGGACGTAGAGCGGCGGCAGGCCCGACGAGCCGACCTTGCTCAACGCCATGTCGCCCGACAGCAGCAGGCCGATCGGTCCGGTTTCGGTCATGCCCCAGCACTGCTGAAGCTTGATGCCCTTGCGGCCGTACTCCTCGATCAGCGCCAGCGGCGCCGCTGCGCCACCGATGCCGAGCGAGACGATGTGCGAGAGGTCGGCATCGGCAAATCCCGGCTCCTGCGCCAGCATCAGGAAGTTGGTCGGCACGCCCAGCGCATGGGTGAGGCCGAGGGCCTTGTCGCTCAACAGCCGCAGGAACTGCGCCGGATCGAAGCTGCGCATGACGACGTTGCAGCCGCCGGTGTGGAAGGTCGGGTTGGCATAGACATTAAGCCCGCCGGTATGGAAGGTGGGCAGGAACACCAGGTTCCGGCTTTGCGCCGTCAGCCCCACCATCATGGCGGACTGGACGGCGTTGAAGATGCACATCTGGTAGGTGATCTGCGCGCCTTTCGGCCGGCCGGTAGTGCCCGACGTGTACATGATGGTCCAGATGTCGGCGAGGTCGCACCCGGGCGGATCGAGGGTTCCGCGTGCCGCCTCGATCCCGGCCTCGTAGGCACTGGACTTGCCGTTGGCGATGTCGGCCGTGTGCGGCACACTCGCGAGCTTCGCCACCTGAGATGCTGCGTCGGTAAACTCCTCACCATGGATCAGGACGACCGGCCCTGCGTCCCTGGCGATGAATTCGAGCTCGGGCACCGCAAGGCGCCAGTTCAGCGGCAGGAAGATCGCTCCCAGGCGCCTGCAGGCGAACTGAAGCTCGAACACGTCGGTGTCGTTCATGCTGAGCACGGCCACGCGGTCGCCCTGGCGGACACCGAAGGCGCTCGCGAGCCACAGGGCTCCGCGCGTGATGCGGTCGTCGAACTGCGCGTAGGTGATGCGCCGACCGGACGCCAGGTCGTACGCCGCCTCCGAGCGCGGTGCGAAGCGCGCGTGATAAGCGATCCAGTCCTCTGCCGGAATACCCGACGTCATGCGTATCCTCTGCTCTTCATGCGCTCCAAGCTTCCGGCCGGTGTCGGCTTTTGTCCATCGCCGCCGCCTTCGCCGCATTGCACATCAAAAGTTCAGATTGTCATACGCGATCCAGGTGGCAATCATCTATTCGTCGCTCGTCGAACACTACGTCGCGGGATTGACGGCGGGCTCGGTCAAGGGCTGACTGCGCCCAACATCGAGGTAGGTCGCCCATGACTGAGATTCCCGCCGTCTACATGGATCTGCTGCTGGAGAAGAAGCCGCTCGCCCACCTGGCGACCGTGATGCCCGACGGCTCGCCGCAGAACACGCCCGTGTGGTTCGACTACGTCGACGGCAAGATCCGAGTGAATTCGGCGTTGGGCCGGACGAAGGTGCGGAACATGAAACTCGGCGCCAAGGTTGCCCTGTCGATTTCCGATCCGGGCAATCCGGACCGCTACGTCCAGCTGCGCGGCACCGTGACCCGGGTGCGCCAGGACGACGTTGCTGCCGCTCATATCGACCAGCTTGCATACAAGTACATGGGGCTCGAGAAGAATCCATACGCCAATCCGGCCGACGTGCGCGTGATGTTCGAGATCTCCGTGTTCTCCGTCCAAGGCATGAGCTGACCACAAGGCTTGCCCGGCCTGCATGGATGCGCAGAGCCTCGATATGCATTCCCACAGATATTGCAATCTAGGATTGTAAACAAAACACCTTGTCGATGGTAGGCTGTCCTCCTCTGGCGGCCTGATTGCAAGGGGAAGGCATGAGATTAGTGGCACGTGGTGGGTCGGCTGGACTCATCCTGAGTGGCAATTTTAGAAGGACCAGGCCGTAGATATCTCGGCGCACGTCGAAGCACGCGAAGTGGAGCAACTGTTCTGTTGATGCGTCGACAAGAAGCGGTCCCTCGACTGCGCCGCCCTTCGGGTGGCTTTACTCGGGATGATGGCAATATTGCGCATATGCGATAGCCCTGCGGAGGAATGAGATGCAGCTTTCTCGCCGTCGCTTCCAGTTTCTCTCAGCGGCCGCGGTCACGCTTCCGATCACCGCGAGACCGGTGGGCGCACAGGCCTGGCCCGCTCGTCCTGTGCGTTGGGTCGTCGGCTATGCACCGGGCGGTGGCAACGACATCGTGGCGCGTCTGATGGGACAATGGTTGTCCGATCGGCTGGGACAGACCTTCGTGATCGAAAACAAGCCGGGAGCGGCCACCAACATCGCGGCCGAATTCGTCGTCAATGCCGCCCCCGACGGCTACACGCTTCTGCTGGTCGGCCAGCCCAACGCGATCAACGCGACGCTTTACGACACGCTGCCCTTCAATTTCATCCGGGACATCGCACCGGTCGCCGGCATCATGACCGTTCCGAACGTGATGGTGGTCAATCCGTCATTTCCGGGTAGCACCGTTCAGGAGTTCATGGCCTACGCCAAAGCCAATCCCGACAAGGTCAACATGGCCTCGGCCGGCAACGGCAGCGCGGCCCACCTCGCGGGCGAACTGTTCCAGTCGATGACCGGGACCAGGATGGTTCATGTGCCCTATCGCGGCCAGGCCCCGGCGATTGCCGACCTGCTGTCGGGCCAGGTGCACGTGCTGTTTGCCACCTCGCCCGCTTCGATGGAATTTATCAGGACCGGCAAGCTCAAGGCGCTCGCCGTCACCACTTCCGTGCGTGCCGATGCGCTGCCCGGCCTGCCGACCGTCGGCGATACCGTACCCGGCTACGAGGCGAGCGCGTGGTACGGCATTGGAGCGCCACAGAAGACGCCAGCCGAGATCATCGACAGGCTGAACAAGGAGGCCAACGCCGGTCTGGCCGACGCCAAGCTGAAGGAACGGCTGGCCGACCTCGGCGGCACTCTGATCCCAGGCTCCCCAGCCAATTTCGGCAAGCTCATTGCCGAAGAGACGGAAAAATGGGGCAAAGTCATCCGCTCGGCCAACATCAAGCTCTGAGATTCTATGACACGCTGCAGTACCAATGATACGGCAAACCGGCCTCACCCAACCGGGTTCAGGCGATCCTCAGGCCGACCTCGGCGACCACGGCGGTCATGGACAAGCGGCGTCAAGACCGCGATCATTGCAACAGACAGTTCTTCATGGAGATCGGAGGTCAAATGGCCAATCCCAACCTCGGCAGCTTCAATCGCGCCGGCACCATCACCGACCAGGCGGCATACGATGTCGGCCTGCGCGCCCACATGCTGCGCGTCTACAACTACATGGCCTCGGGGCTCGCCTTGTCGGGCATCGTCGCCTATGGCCTGTTCGCGTCGCCTGAACTAGCCGGCCTTTTCTTCAAGCTCGAAGGCGGTTTCGTCGTCGGCCTCAACCTGTTGGGTTGGGTCGCGATTCTCGCACCGCTCGGCCTGCTGCTGCTGGTCTCGGTACGCGCCGCGTCGATGAGCGTCGGAGCCGTCCAGGCGGTCTACTGGGCAGTGACGGCTCTCATGGGCGTCAGCCTTTCGCTGCTGTTGTTCCGCTACACCGGCGCGTCGGTCGCCCGTACCTTCTTCATCACGGCCGCCGCCTTCGGCGCCCTCAGCCTCTTCGGCTACACTACGAAACGAGACCTCAGCGCTGTCGGCAAATTCCTTTTCATGGGCCTGATCGGCCTGATCCTGGCCAGCCTCGTGAACATGTTCTGGCCGTCGGGCACGATGAGCTTCATCATCTCGGTTGCGGGCGTGCTGATCTTCTCGGGCCTGATCGCCTACGATACCCAGAAGATCAAGGAGCAGTACGCCCAGGCCTGGGGCAGCGACACAGCCGAGAAGGTCGCGATTTTCGGCGCGTTGAGCCTCTATCTCGACTTCGTGAACCTGTTCCAGTTCCTGATGATGTTCCTGGGGCAGAGGCGCTAGAACCACCTCTGCATCAACGCGGACGCGCGACGAGAAGCGCGCGTCCCGAGCGTACGCGGCCGGGCCTTGGGGGTCCGATGCCGAACCCGAATGATCCCGTTCTGCGCGTTGGAACAGCCACCGGGACATCGCTTGTGCTGCCGCGAATTGGCCTGTTGTAATGACCGCCAACCCGCAAGGCAGGAAGCTGGCATGAAACCGTTCGTCGCTTCGCTCGCAGCCCTTGCAACGGTCAGCGCGGCGGCCGTCCTTGCCTTTGCTGATCCCGCCCGCAGCCAGACCACGGCCGATCTGAAGCCGTCCTTTCATCCGACCCGAACCGTGACCATCGTCGTGCCGTACAGCCCGGGCGGAGGCACCGACGCCGTCGGCCGCCTGATGGCCAAGGAGCTGGAAGCGACGTGGGGCCAGACGGTGCTGATCGACAATCGCACTGGTGGCAATGGCTCGGTGGGCGCAGCCCTTGTCGCGCGCGCCCAGCCCGACGGTCACACGATGGTGCTGGCGGTATCGGGCATCGCGATCAACGCCCATCTCCTGAAGCTCCCCTACGACACTGCGACGGCTTTCGCGCCGGTCACGGCGATCGCCTGGTCCGTCGCGACCCTGCTCGCCACACCGACCCTGCCGGCGAACGATCTTCGGGAGCTGAAGGATCTGGTTAACAAGGAAGGCCCCGACAAGCGAACTTTCGCCAGCCCCGACCCGGGAACCCGGCTGCTGGCCGAGCGCGTCTTCGAGAAAGCCGGCATCAAGCTGATGAATATCCCCTACAAGGGCGCCGCCTCGTTCGTGGGCGACATCGCCGCCGGCCGTGTCGATGTCGGCATTTCCAGCATCACTTCCGGTTTGCCCCTGCTCAATGCCGGCCGCCTCAAGTCACTGGGCATCATGGGCACGCGACGCATTCCCGCCCTCCCCCAGGCAGCGACGTTCAAGGAGCAAGGTTTCGAGGGGCTCGACGAGAATTCGTGGTACGGCCTGTTCGCACCCGCCGGCACGCCGCCGGGTGTGGTCGAAGCGATCCAGCAGGACATCGCCAAGGTGCTGGCGACCCCCGCGTTCCAGGCCAAACTTGCCGACCATGGCGCGCTGCCGGCCGGTCCGACTCCCGCCGCCTTCACCGAGCGTTTCCAGCGCGATCTCCGGGAATCGGGCGAGACGATACGGCGCCTCGGCATGACGGCCGATTGAGCGGGACACCATGGGTGCGCCTTCGCCTGCATCGTGGACCGTCGCCGACGTCGATGCGGATCGGAGCTGGGTCTATCGACTGTCCGACGCCGAGAGCGCTGGGCTGCTGGCCGCCGTGCGCAACGCCGGCGCGGCCGACAGGCCGATCCTGAGCTGGCGGCGCAGCGACTTCGACCTCGGCCCCGCGGTCCAGCCGCTCTCGGCCGCCTTCCGGGAGGTCCGCGATCGCCGCGGCATGGCACTGGTGAAGAACCTGCCGCGCGATGGTGTCACGCCGGGCGAGTTCAGGCTGATGACGTGGGCGATCGGCTTGCACTTCGGCGTCGCCCGGCCGCAGAACCGCGCCAGTGACTACCTCGCCGAGGTCAAGGATGTCGGTGTCACCTATCGCAGCCCTACCGGCCGCGGCTATTCGTCCAACGCCGAGCTCGACTTCCACGTCGACAGCGCCGATGTCGTGCTGCTGTCCTGCTACAACCAGGCGCCGATCGGCGGCATGAGCATGTGTTCGAGCGCCGCCACGGCCCATGCCGTCGTGTCGGCCGAGCGGCCTGACTATGCCGCGACCCTCGCCACCTTGTATCCGTTCAGCCGCAATGGCGAGGAAGCCGCGGACGAGGAACCCTGGTATCTGACGCCCATTTGCGCGGTCGAAGACGGCAGGGTCTTCTGCAAGTGGAACCGCAATCGCATCGAGAACGCCCAGAAGCTCGAGGGCGTGCCCCGGCTCTCGACGCTGCAACGCGAGGCGATGGAGTATTTCGACGCCGTGTTGCGCCGACCGGAGAACATGTTCTGCATGCACCTCGCGCCTGGCGACCTTCAGATCCTGTGCAACCAGACCATGCTCCATTCGCGCACCAGCTTCGAGGATCACTCCGACCCCGACGCCAAGCGCACACTGTTCCGCCTGTGGTTGGCCCGGCCGGATTCCCGGCGGCTGCCCGCGAGCTGGTCGGTGTGGTACGGCAGCGTGGAGCCGGGTGCGGTTCGCGGTGGCATGAAGGGTCAGCACTATGACGACGCGCGGCGAGAATTCGATGCCCGCCAGGCTGCCGCCGTCGGAATGAAGGTGGCGTGAGAGCCGCCGGAGCAAATCAAGGAGGACCGACATGTCCAAGGGCAAGCTCTTCCGCGATGCGCTGAAGCGCGGCATGGTCGCAGCGCCCGGCTGCTTCGACTGCATCACCGCCCGCTCGATCGAGCGCGCAGGCTTCGAGGCGGCGTACATGACCGGCGCCGGCACCGCGGCGAGCCTTGGCTATCCCGACTACGGTCTCGTCACGATGACCGAGATGGCGGCCAACGCCGGCCGCATCGCCACGGCGATCAAGCTGCCGGTGATCGCCGATGCCGACACCGGCTACGGCAACGAGCTCAACGTAATCCGCACCGTGCGCGAGTACGAGAAGCAGGGCGTGGCCGGCATCCACATCGAGGACCAGGGCTTCCCCAAGAAGTGCGGCCATCTCGAGGACAAGACGATCGTCCCGCTCGACGATTACGCCGCCAAGATCCGCGCCGCAGCGAGCGCCAGGGCCGATCCCGATTTCCTTATCATCGCCCGCACCGATTCGCGCGCCATGCTCGGGTTCGAGGAGGCGGTCCGCCGCGCCAACGCGGCGATCGACGCCGGCGCCGACATGGCGTTCGTCGAAGCGCCGCAATCTCGCGAGGAGACGGCTGCGGTGCCCAAGCTCGTGAAGGGTCCGTGCATGCTGAACATGGTGTGGCGCGGCAAGACGCCGGACCTGTCGCTCGCCGAAGCCGAGGCCATGGGCTACGCCTTCATGATCCTGCCGGGCGTGCTGACGCGCACCGTGGTCGGCGCCTGCGATGCCGCCCTGCGCGAGCTCAAGGCCCAGGGCCGGCATCCGGCACCCGCCTCTGACATCACTCCGCAGCAGGGCTTCCGTCTGTCAGGAGCCGACGAGTGGGACAGCTACCGGACCAAATTCCGCGAGCAGCCGCCTCGCGCCGCGGAGTAGCGGCCACCCGATCGCTCAGATGATGCCGTCCTGCTTGAGCCGTTCGATCTCTTCGAACGAGAGCCCGAGCCGTTCGCGATAGATCTCGTCGTTGTGCTGCCCCAGGTCCGCGCCGAGCCATTTCAGTTCGCCCGGCGTCTCCGAAAGCCTGGGCAGCACGTTGGGCACAACGACCCTGCCTTCGCGCGGATCGAACACCTCGACCAGGTTCTGGCGCGCCGCGAACTGCGGATCCTGGAAGATGTCGGCGATGTCGTTGATCGGCCCGGCCGGCACCTCATGGTGCTGGCAATGCGCGAGCAATGCATCGCGGTCCATGCTGCCGACATAGTCGGCGACGATCGCGTTGACCCGCTCGCGCTCGGCCAGGCGCTGCGCCATGGTCGCGTACCTGTCGGGAGCCAACAGGTCGAGCCGATCCATCGCCTTGCACAGGCGTTGCCACATGCGGTCGTTGGTGCAGGCGAGCGCGATCCATTTTTCGTCGCGCGTGCGGTAGTGGCTGTGCGGCACGACGTTGACGGTTTCGGCGCCCATGCGCTGGCGCACATAGCCGGATTTGGCGTAGGCGGCCGCCATCTCGTCGAGCATGCGGAACACGCCTTCGTAGAGGCCGATGTCGATGGTCTGGCCGACGCCATGGCGCTGTCGGCCGACATAGGCGATCAGGGCGCCGAGCGCGCCATAGAGCCCGCTGATGTAGTCGGCGAGCGACGTCGAGCCCGGGATCACCGGCGGGCCGCCCGGCTCGCCGGCCAGGTGTGCGAGGCCGGCGAACCCGTGGGCGATACGCGCGAAGCCCGGCCGATCGTTGTAAGGCCCGGTCTGGCCGTAGGCCGTGATGCGCACGAGGATGACGTCGGCATTGACCTTCTTCATATCCTCGTAGCCCAGGCCCCAGCCTTCGAGCGTGCCGGTCGTGAAATTCTCGACGACGATGTCGGACTGGGCGACCAGGCGCTTGGCGATCGCAAGGCCCGCTGGCTTGCGCAGGTCCAGGGTGATGCAGCGCTTGTTGCGCGCCTCGCTCAGCCAGTTGAGCGTGGCGCCGGTCGCCGTCATCGTACCGAAGGTGCGCATCGTGTCGCCTTTGCCCGGCAATTCGACCTTGACGACATCGGCGCCAAATTCGCCCAGCACCGTCGCGCAGAATGGTCCCGCCAGGACGTTGGACAGGTCGAGGACGCGTACGCCCTCCAGCGCCCTTTTCCTTTCACTCATCAAAAGGCCTCCCCGTCGGCGTCATCCGGAGCGAAGCCAAGGGACCTATTCTTGTCGACGAAGCAACAGAAAAGGCTCCTTAACGTCACCTCGCTTCGCTTCAACGCGCTCTTGACCCAATCACGATGCGGATCGGCGCCTCCGTCGGCCCCGGCGCCTGCGGGCCGTTCAGCGTGCCGCGGAAACGGCGCCAGTCGGCGGGCCAATTTCCCTTCGCTGCGTTGAAGCCCGCCGTGCGCAGCGCCTCCAGCACCGCAGACGCGGCCTCGTCGGTCGGCGGATCGCTGCCCTCCTTGATCAACACGACCACGCCGACGATCCCGCCCACGCCGCTCCACGTCCAGGTGAGCGGCGCCCAGCCGGCGTCGTTGAGATAGCCCGAGATCGCAGCGCCGACCGCGGGCGCATCAGATGCTTCATCGAGCACGTACACGGCGGCCTTGGTGCCGGCGTATTTTTTCAGGCTGGCGACGATCGGCGATAGCGTAGCGGCGGGACTTGCCGCGGCAGCGTCGGGCGCCGGCTCATTTTTTGTCACCGGCTGTGGCGGTGCCGTGGCAACAACCGGAGCCGGCTCCGGCGGGCGTGCCGCTGCCTCCCTCACCTGCTTGCCGAGTTCGGCCACGCGCTTGCGCACTTCGTCGGCATCGACCTCGGCGGACCGTGCCTTCTCGTTGGCGGCGACACTTTCCCGAGCCGCCCGCGATGCCCGGGCGTCGGCTTCGGAGATCGCCTGCTCGAGCTGCCGCGTCCGCTCGCGCGCCCGCGAGACCTCCTGTTCGAGATCCTCCGCGTGCTTGCCCATCTCGACCTTGTAGCGATGGACCGCGGCATATTCCTGGGTGCGCACCGCGTTGCTGAACTTGAACGACAGCCAGGTCGTGATGCCGAGTGCTGCGACGGCCAGGACGGTAGCAACAAGGCTCGCGACCATCGCCCTGTCCATGAACGTCGCCCATCCTCGAAGCTGCTCGATATCCATGTTCACCAGCTTGTTGGAGCGCATTCCAGTGACGGTGATCGTCATCGTGCTCGGCCTATGCGCGTTGCGTTCGTCTGCGTGTCGGACGGGTGTGCCTGCTTCGCCGTCGCCCGTCGCTGATTTCTTAATCGACAGGCGCGTGGACAGACCACTTGAATCGTTGCCGGTGTGATCGTCCGCAGCGGGACCCGCTGTGACATCGATGTGGCGCGGGCCTACACCCTATCAACGCCACGGCACGAAGTTTTTGCACTCGTAAAGCAAGTGCCCGGTTCACCTGGCGCCCAGGATCTCGACGTGGGAGCCCTCGCCTTCGAAGCTGCCAACTTCGATGCGTGCCTTGGTCTTGGCGTCGATCAGGTACGCGCGCACGACCAGGGCGCGCGCAAGAGCAACCTTGCGACTGTCGATGCTGCCGCCAAAGGCGTAGCCGCGCACCTCGATGCGGCGCACGCCCTTCTCGGCAATGAGCTTGGCGAGCCGATCTAACTCGGCCCGTGTCGCGTCCGTCAGATTGGCAGACTGGCCGGCGAAGCCGATGACGGTCAGCGGCGTCCCGGGAGCTGAAGCAGCAGGCTCGGCGGGCCGGCCTGCGGCCACATCGGGGCCGGCCAGCGCGGTCACCGGAGGGTTTGCAAAGATAGCGCCCGACATCGGAGCACCGGGCGACGGCGACGCAGCCGCCCGGTCGGACGACGTGCCGGCCGATGGAGCGGCGCCGGCGTCGCGTGACCCACGTGGGCCGCCCTCGGGGAGAGGTATGAGACGGCTTTCGATCGGTCCGGGCGGCGGCGAAGGAAGGTTCGCATTGCGCGCGGCCTGAGGTGATCCGGGGACCGGCACGCGCGCAGGGCGCACGACCACGACGTCCTCGTTCGTGGACGGCGCGAGCTGCCCGAAGACAGGCGCGGCACCGATGATGATCGCGGCAAATGCCAGGCGGCCGAGGGCGGCCGCAGACGATGACATGACCGATTACCCTTGCGTGGTGGTCCAGGGGCGACGGTGCCTTGTTAGCAACAAGACCGAGCCTTGCGAAGTCCGAAACAGGTGTCGCCCGGACCGTGCACGGGCTTCGAATGCCACTACCCGGCGCCAGCTGGCGGCGGCAAAGCAACTGTTGTCACTCGAGGATCGTCGCCTCGCCCGGCTTCGCCTTGGCGCGCCTGAGCAGGAAGATGAGCGGCAGTGCCAACAGCGCCACCACCATCATCAGCTTGAAGTCGTCGGCATAAGCCACGACCATCGCCTGCTTCGTCACCTCGGCGTTGAGCGCGGCACGGCCGAGCGTCGTTGCCATGTCCCAGATGCGCCCCGGAGCCAACGCAGCCAGCGCGTCGTTGTACGAGGTGACGCTGCCGGCAAGCTCGGCATGCACGACTTGCGTGTTGCGCGTCAGCAGGAAGATCACCAGCGAGATGCCGATGCTCGAGCCGAGGTTGCGCACCAGGCTGTAGAGGGCAGTACCCTGCGTGCGCAGATGCCCCGGAAGCGTGGCGAAGGTGATGGTGCTGAGCGGCACGAACATGAAGCCGAGGCCCAGCCCTTGCAGGATGCCGGTGCGGATAAGCGTCCATTCGGAAACATCTGGGGTGAAGCCAGTCATCTCCCAGAGCACCGCCGCCGTCAGGAGCAGGCCTGCCGCGAGCAGCGTGCGCGGATCGAGGCGATTGATCAGGCGGCCGACGATCATCATGGCCACCATGGTGCCTATTCCGCGGGGCGCCAGCACGAGCCCGGCGGTGACCACCGGGTAGCCCATCAGGTTCTGCAGGTAGGGCGTGATCAACGCAAGCGACGCCAGCAGTATGATACCGACCACGAAGATGAAGCAGAGACCGATGGTGAAGTTGCGATCCTTGAAGATCGAGGGATCGATGAAGGGTTGCTTCACTGTGAAGGTCTGAACCAGGAACAGATAGAAGGCGAGCGCGGCCAGCACGGCCTCGATCCAGATCTCGGTCGAAGAGAACCAGTCGAGCTGCTCGCCGCGATCCAGCATCATCTGCAAAGAGCCGATGGCGATCGACAGCATGGCGAAGCCGAACCAGTCGAAGCCAGGCTTGCTCGTCTTGGTCTCGCCGAGATAGGCCGACAGGCCGATGAACGTGGCGATGCCGATCGGCACGTTGATGTAGAACACCCAGCGCCAATCGTAGGCCTCGGTCAGCCAGCCGCCCAAGGTCGGCCCCAGGATCGGTCCCACCATCACGCCCATGCCCCACATCGCCATGGCCGAGCCGTGCCTTTCCTTCGGATAGGAATCGAGCAGCACGGCTTGCGAGAGCGGAACCAGTGAGGCGCCGAACAGGCCCTGGACCAGGCGAAACGCCACCATCTCCGGCAGGCTTACGGCAATGCCGCAGAGCACCGACGCTGCGGTGAAGCCCGCGACGGCGATCAGGAACAGCCGCTTGCGGCCAAGCCGGGCCTCGAGGAAGCCGGTGACGGGGGTCGCGATGGCGGCGGCCACGATGTAGGAGGTCAGCACCCAGTTGATCTGGTCGGCTGTCGCGGACAGCGAGCCCTGCATGTAGGGCAGCGCCACGTTGGCGATGGTCGTATCCAGCGCCTGCATGATCGTGGCGAGCATGATGCACACGGTCAGCAGGGCAAGGTGTTTGGGTTTGGACGCGGTGGTCATGACGACTCAACCCTCATCCCGACCGGAGCGAAGCGAAGTGGAGGGACATGTTCCGTTGCGGCGTCGCCAAGACGAGGTCCCTCGGCTACACCGCCCTTCGGACGGGTTCGCTCGGGATGAAGAAGCATGATCACATCCCGACGAACTGCCGCGCCGACTGCCACAAGTCTGCGAGATGCCGCTCATGGCCGGTATCGATCTCGACGGTCGCGCTCATGCCGGTCCGTAGCGGCGGAGCGTCGGCGGCCATCTGCACGGTGAGCCGGATCGGCACGCGCTGCACCACCTTCACCCAGTTGCCGGTGGCATTCTGCGCCGGCAGAACCGAGAACTCCGTGCCTGTCGCCGGCGCCAGGCTGGTCACCGTGGCCTGCCACTCGCGGCCGGGATAGGCGTCGATGGTGACGACGGCCGACGCCCCCTCCTTCAGATAAGTGAGGTCTGACTCCTTCGGATTGGCCTCGATCCAGACGTCAGCCGAGGACACCAGGCTGAACGCCGCCTGCGCCGCCGGCAGGTACTCGCCGACCTGCAGGGCATCGACGTTGGTGACGACGCCGGGGATCGGCGCAGTCACCGTGGTGCGCGACAGATCGCGGCGGGCCTTGTCGACCTGCGCCTGCGCGGCAAGGTAGTTCGGGTTCTGCTCGATCGGAGCGCCGACATTGCCGCCAAGCTGCGCCAGCGTCGCATCCGCATCGTTCTGCGCCATGGTCACGCGCTCGCGGGCCGCATCGAGGTCGCGCTTGGCCTGATCATAGGTCGCCTGGGCGGAGACGCCGCGCTTCAGCAGGTCTCGCTGACGCTGGAAGTTGGTCTCGTAGAAGGCAGCGTCGGTCCTGGCCTGCGCCACTTGCGCCAGCTTCTGGCGAAAGGTTGCCTGCAAGGTGACGAGTTGATTACGCACGGTGCCGAGGTTGGCCTCCGCACCGGCCAGCGCGATCCTGAAGGGCTCCTGGTCAAGGGTGAACAGCACCTGGCCCTTCTCGACCTTCTGGCTTTCCTTGACCGAGACGTCGGCCACGATGCCCGAGACGTCGGTCGCGACCGTGAGCTTGCCCGCATGAACGTAGGCATTGTCCGTACTCACATAGCGGCCGCCCGTGGTGTAGGCGAACAGGCCGCCTGCCAGGACGACAATCGGACCGAGAGCCAGCAACGCCCGCCTAAGGTTCCTGGGTTGCGTCAACTTGGCGAGCGTCGGGGCTGCGACCTCGTCGGCCAGCCCGAGCCGCCGGAAGAAATCGCGATTAGCCATGACTTGCTCTCCTCTCGCCCACGGCGGTGGACGATCTGCCGATCAGGTTGGCCTTCATGCTGGAAAGAATGTCGAACAGACGCTCGCGATCCTTCTCGTCCACGCCTTCCATCGCCTCGGCACGCGTCGCGGCGCCGACGGTGAAGATGTCAGACAGCTTCGGGCGAGCGGCCTCGGTAAGTCGCAGGAGCCGGATGCGACGGTCGGTCGAATGGGACTGCCGTTCGACCAGGCCCATCAGCTCCAGACGGTCGACCAGACGAGTCAGCGTGATCGGCTCGACCTCGAGGATTTCCGCCAGGGCACCCTGCTGGATGCCGTCGTGCCGCGCGAGGTGCGCCAGCACCGAGCACTGCGAGCGCGTGAGCCCGAGCTGGCGCGCATTCTGCTCGAAGCGCTTGCGCATCAGCCGCGCCACGTCGTGCAGCAGGAAACCGAGATTGCGATCAAGATGGTCCATCGGGCTTGTTCCTAAGCACACCTAAAATAAGCATGCTTATGAAATCTTCAAGATTCTGCAAGCCACTGAAATCATTGCTGGAATATGACGGCGTCTCTCGGCTCGGTGCTAAAACCAGTCCGGCGCGAAATGAATCAGAGCCTGCTTCGCCGCACGTCGCTCAACAGCTCAAGACGCGACGCCAAAGCCTGCGCGCTGGATGGCCTTGCTGATGGCGGGCACGTCGGCCCCGGCGGGCAAACGCATCTCGCCGCTCTTGAGATCGACGGAAATGGGCGCTGTGCCCGCACCCGTGGCGGCACGTGTTACGGCCTTTACGCAGCCGTCGCAATCCATGCCGGTGACCTTGAGGATGAGTTCTTGAGCCATGTGATATAGCTACGCGCCCGGCGGGTCGGCCGGCAAGGGCAAACACGCGGGGTTTTGGTGAGCGGCGACATCGACGATTTTCGCGGTCTTCTGGCCAAGGTGGGGAACGGCGAGATCCTCACCATCGGCGAAGCCGAGCGTGCTTTCGACATCATGACCTCGGGTGACGCCACGCCGGCCCAGGTGGGCGCCTTCCTGATGGGACTCAAGGTGCGCGGCGAGACCGCCCAGGAGCTGGCCGGCGGGGCCCGCGCGCTGCGTGCCAAGATGCAGGCGGTGAAAGCCCCGGCCGGCGCCATCGACATCGTCGGGACCGGCGGCGACCATCACGGCACCTACAACGTTTCCTCTTGCTCCGCCTTCGTGGTCGCCGGCGCCGGCGTGCCGGTGGCCAAGCACGGCAATCGCGCATTCACGTCAAAGTCGGGGGCAGCCGATGTCCTGTCGGCGCTCGGTATCGGCCTGGAACTGCCCATCGAGAAACTCGAGCAGGCATTGGTCGAAGCGCGCATCTGCTTCCTGATGGCGCCGCGCCACCACGGCGCCATGCGCAATGTCGCCGGCCCCCGCGTCGAGCTCGCCCCTTCCCGCACGATCTTCAATCTGCTGGGCCCGATGTCGAACCCGGCCACCGTGAAACGCCAGCTCGTGGGCGTGTTCGACCGCCGCTGGCTGAAGCCGGTCGCCGAGGCGTTGGGCCAGCTCGGGCTGGAACGCGCGCTGGTGGTGCATGGTCAGGACGGCATGGACGAGCTCACGACCACGACCAAGAGCTGGGCGGCCTCGCTCGAGCACGGCAAGGTGCGCGAAATCGAGATCTCACCCGAGGATGTCGGCGTGAAGCGCGCGACCCTCGGCGAGCTCAAGGGGGGCGACGCCAACCACAATGCCGAGGCGATCAAGGGTGTGCTGAGCGGCGACAGGAATGCCTTTCGCGACATCGTCGTGCTGAACAGTGCGGCGGCGCTGTTGGTCGCCGGCAAGGCCAAGGACCTCGGCGACGGGGCGGCTATCGCCACACAGTCGATCGATTCAGGCAAGGCCGCGGCGGCGCTCGCCACGCTCCAGAGGATCTGCGCATGAGCGACATGCTGAGCAAGATTACCGCCGACACGGCCAGGCATGTCGCAGCCTGCAAAACGCGCCGTCCCTTGGCGGAGGTCGAGAAGGCCGCAAAGGCCGCCGACGCGCCGCGCGGCTTTGCCCGGGCGCTCAAGGCAGCGATCGCGGCCGGTCGCTACGGGCTGATCGCCGAGATCAAAAAGGCCTCGCCGAGCAAAGGCCTGATCCGGCCCGACTTCGACCCGCCTTCCCTTGCCCGCGCCTACGAGCGCGGCGGAGCCACGTGCCTGTCGGTGCTGACCGACGAGCCCTATTTCCAGGGGCGGGACGAGTTCCTGGTGCAGGCGCGGGCGGCGACCCGGCTGCCGGTGCTGCGCAAGGACTTCATGATCGACCCTTACCAGATCGTCGAGGCTCGGGCGCTCGGCGCCGACTGCGTGCTGCTGATCATGGCCTGTCTCGATGATGCGCTGGCGGCCGAGCTCGCCAGGCTCGCGCATGGCTGGGGCATGGACGTGCTGGTCGAGGTGCATGATGCGGCCGAGCTCGATCGGGCGCTCGGGATCGACAGCGATCTTGTCGGCGTCAACAATCGAAACCTCAAAACGCTCGCCGTCGATCTGGCCACGACGGAGCAGCTGGCGCCGAAGGTGCCCAAGGATCGCGTGCTGGTGGCGGAGAGCGGCCTCGGCTCGTCGGCCGACCTGTTGCGCATGTCCAAGGTTGGCGCCTCGGCCTTCCTGATCGGCGAGAGCTTCATGCGCAAGCCCGACGTCGAGGCGGCGGTACGCGAGATCCTGATGCGCAAGGCCGCCGCAGCATGAGCAGGAGCAAGAAGAAACTGACGCACTTCGATGAGCGCGGTAACGCGCATATGGTCGATGTCGGAGACAAGGACGTCACCGAGCGCGTCGCCGTGGCCCGCGCCAGCGTCCGCATGCAGCCGGCGACGCTGAAATTGATTGCGACCAGGCAGGCCGCCAAGGGTGACGTGCTGGCGGTGGCGCAGCTTGCCGGCATCATGGCGGCGAAGAGGACGCCCGAACTGATCCCGCTCTGCCATCCGCTGGCGCTGAACTCGGTCGACGTGAAGCTCTCGCTCGATGCCAGGCGCAATTCCGTCGACATCGAGGCGACCTGCAGGCTCAAGGGCCGCACCGGCGTCGAGATGGAAGCGCTGACGGCGGTTTCGGTCGCCGCATTGACCGTCTACGACATGTGCAAGTCGGTCGACCGCGGCATGCTGATTTCCGACATTCGGCTCCTACATAAGTCGGGCGGAAAATCGGGAACCTACGACGCACGCTGATGCTGACCGTTCGAGACGCCCATGCCCGCGTGATCGCGGCCTTCGACAAGCTGCCGGCCGAGATGGTGTCGGTGGCCGAAGCGGCCGGCCGCGTGCTCGCGGTCTCGCCCGAGGCCCGGCTCACGCAGCCGCCGGCGGATCTCTCGGCCATGGACGGCTACGCCGTGCGCGCCGAGGACGTCCCCGCTGCACCGACGATGTTGACGCTCGTCGGCCAGGCGCCGGCCGGCGGGTCCTATGACCACGCGCTGAAACCTGGCGAGACGGTGCGCATCTTCACCGGCGGCCCCTTGCCCATGGGCGCCGACGCCATCGTCATCCAGGAAGATACCAAGGCTGACGGCGACAAGATCACCATCCTCGAGGCGCCGCGCATCGGGCGCCACATCCGCAAGGCCGGACTCGACTTCACGGCGGGCAATCGGCCATTCGCCGTGGGGCGCAGACTCACCGCGCGCGACGTCGCCCTGGCCGCCGCCATGAATCTGCCGTGGCTTTCGGTCCATCGAAAGCCACGCGTCGCGATCCTGTCGACGGGCGATGAACTGGTGATGCCGGGTGAACCGGTCGGCCGCAACCAGATCGTCTCCTCTTCCGGCATCGCCGTTGCCGCGCTGGTGCGCGCCTGGGGTGGCGAGCCGACCCTGTTCGACATCGCGCGAGACGACGCCGCGCTGATCCGGCAGAGCATTGCCGCCGGCGCCCAACACGATCTTCTGGTCACACTGGGTGGCGCCTCGGTCGGCGACCACGACCTGGTCCAGGACGCGCTCAAGGCACAGGGTTTCGCCATGGATTTCTGGCGCATCGCCATGCGGCCGGGGAAGCCGTTGATGTTCGCCGCCAGGGATCGCGCCCGCGTGCTCGGACTGCCGGGCAACCCGGTGTCGACGATGGTCTGCGCGCTGATGTTCCTGAAGCCCGCCATCGATCGCATGCTGGGTCAGCCGGGCGACCTTGTTGCAACCAAGTCTGCGCGCCTTGCCGTCGATGTGAAGGCCAACGACACGCGCGAGGACTACGTTCGTTCCAAGCTCACTGAGACCGCCGACGGACTCTTGGTGGAACCTCATCCTTTCCAGGACAGTTCCATGCTCTCGGTGCTCGCCTGGTCGTCGGCTCTGCTGATCCGGCCGGCCCACGATCCCGCGCGCAAAGCGGGAGACACCGTGCAGGTGATCGATCTTTCTGTTCTCCCCGGCGCCTACTGATAGGCGCCTACAGACCCGTGATGTCCCCGGTATCCTCGGGATAAGTTGACATCTGGAAAGAACCAAACTAGAACATGTGCCGGGTTTCAGGATTTGTTCCGAAATCTGGTAGGCAGTCTGGGGAGAAGACGGTGTTAACCCGCAAGCAAAATGAACTGCTGATGTTCATCAACAAACGCCTCAACGACGATGGTGTGTCGCCATCGTTCGACGAAATGAAAGAGGCACTGCGCCTGAAATCGAAGTCAGGCATTCATCGCCTGATCACCGGGCTCGAGGAGCGCGGCTTCCTGCGCCGCCTGCCGCATCGTGCGCGGGCTCTGCAGGTTCTCAAGCTGCCCGACGCCGCGGCGATGCCTGCGGTCAACGTAACGCCTCTTCTCAGCCGTCCGGGTCTTGCCGAGAGCCGCGAGGCCTTCGTGCCGCAGATCATCCGCGGCGAGAAGGTACCGCTTGCCGGTGCAATTCAGGTCGCCAACGAGGCGCAGGCGCTCAGCCTCCCCCTCTACGGCCGGATCGCCGCCGGTACGCCGATCGAGGCGCTGCGCGACAATTCCACGACCGTCGACGTGCCGGTCACGCTCCTGAGTTCGGGCGCCCACTATTGCCTCGAGGTGCAGGGCGATTCGATGGTCGAAGCCGGCATCCACAACGGCGACATCGCCATCATCAAGAGTGCCGACACCGCCGAATCGGGCGAGATCGTCGTCGCCCTCATCGACGACGCCGAGGCAACCCTGAAGCGCTTGCGCAAGAAGGGCGCTTCGATCGCGCTCGAGCCCGCCAATGCGGCCTATGAGACGCGGATCTTTGGACCCGACCGGGTCAAGATCCAGGGCAAGCTGGCCGGTCTCTATCGACGCTACAACTAGGGCTGTCTTCAAGCCCCTGGCGGTTTCATAGGCATCGCTTTGCGGCTCGGGCTGCCGGGCACCCATGGCCGATCGCCACGCCGCGCGTTGGCGGTCTCGCGGCGCACGCCGTGCTCGTCGAGCCACAGCGCTTGCGCGCCCTCGCGCCATGCATCGCGGCGGTCGATCACCAGTCGCGGACCACGGCAGCGGTTCTGGGCGTCGACGGTCGAAAGCACGATGTCGGCGCTGGAGCAGGCTTCAGCCAGCCGCCGGTCGTCGCTCACGAGTGCGATCCGCCATGGCCCCTTTCGCCATCTGCAGAGTCCGGTACGGCAGCCCAGCCCCGCCGCCTCCTCGTCGGCGCTGGCGAGCCAGCGCCTCGCGCCCTCCTGTCCGCTGCGGCGTGCCCAGTTGTCGGCAACGAAGCGGTCGACGCGCGAGGAGGCGACATGGACCACGCCCTTCTCGTCGCGCAGGCCGAGTACGCGACCATCGTCGCTCATCAGCAGGTCGGGCGCCGGCGGCGGCCCGAGCGCCAGACCCGCCGCCATGACCGGCACCCCGGCAAAGCGCCATCGACGGCGCCACAGGCAGAGCCAGAGGCCGCCCAGCGTGATCAGCCACAAGCTGGCGCCCGGCATCGACGGCACCAGCGTCGCCGCGTCGGGCCAGTTGCCGACATACCTGGCAATGGCATTCAGCCCCTCGACGCCCCAGCCCATGGGCACCAGCGCGAAGCGCTCCAGCCCGAGCGGCATCAGCAGCATCGCCAGAAGCCCCCACGGCATGATCCAGAATCCGGTGAGCGGCACGCCGAAAAGGTTGGCGACGACGCCGAGCAGCGAGAGTCGGTTGAAATGGTAGGCGGCGAAGGCGCCGGTCGCGATCGAGGCGACCAGGGTGGTGGCGAGGCTGGCCGCGATGCCGGCACCGAGCCGCCACAGCCAGCGACGATGCGCGCGGTCGGCACGCTCATGCAGGCGCCTTCTCCAGCCGGCCGCCGCCTCCCATGCCGCGATCAGGGCGACCACCGCGGCGAACGACATCTGGAACGAGGCTCCGGTCAGCGATTCGGGGGCAATGGCCAGCACGATCACCGCCGACCACGCGATCAGTCGGAGCGACAAGGCCGTGCGGTCGAGCAGTATGGCGAGCAAGGCGAAACCGGCCATGGCACAGGCTCGCTGCGCCGGCACCGGCGCACCAGCGAGCGCGGTGTAGAAGAGAGCCGCCATCAGGGCGAGAACGGCTGCGATCTTCTTGGCATCGATGCGCAAGGCGAGCGGCGGCACGAGCGCGATGCCGTGACGGAGAAGGCCCATCACCAGGGCAACGACGAACACGATATGCAGGCCGGAGATCGACAAGATGTGGGCAAGGCCCGAGTCGCGCATCGCCTGGGCGATGTCCTTGTCGACGGCGGTCTGCTCGCCCGCCAGGAGCGCCGCGACCACGCCACCCTCGGGGCCGGGCAGCGCCTTCATGATGCGTTCGACCACGTCGGCCCTCAGCGCATCGATCGAGCGCACGAAGCCATCGGGCTTGCCGGGCTCGATCACCACCGCGCGCGCCATGGCATAGCCGACCGCGCCGAGCTGCTGGTACCAGGCGACGCGCTGGAAATCGAAGGCGCCGGGTGTCGCCGGTCCGCCGGGCGGCGAGATGTTGGCCAGCACCAAGATACGATCGCCGACGTGCAGCGGCGGCGCGCCCTTGTTCAGCGAGACGCGCAATCGCAGCGGCGTCATTTCCGGCGGAGGCACGCCGCTGCCCTTGAGCCGAACGGCCTCGAGCACGACGCGCACGCCCTCGGGCAGGCGCTGGATATCGGCGATGCGTCCCTCGACGTTGACGTTGAAAAAGGGGCGGCCAAGCGTCGGTGCGGCGAGGCTTGCGGTACGCCAGGCGACCAGGCCGAAGCCTGCCGCCGCGGCGATCAATCCGATCGCCGCCGCTCGGCCAAGGCTGCCGGCTGGCGCGAAGAAGGCCAGCACGAGCGCTGCGGCGGCCAGCACCGGTCCCAGCCACAGGGCGGGCTCGGCGGACAGTTCAAAATAGGTCGCGATGCCCAGGCCCAGCGCCACCGGCAGCCACAGCATCCAGCGGCTGCGCTCGGCATCGAGCTGGTCCAGGATCCAGGCACGCGCCCTCGACACGCGGTCTCCACCTAAAGTTGTATAACAGTGCCCGGACTCTTCCTCCGGATAGGCGCCGAGCGCCTGACAGTCAACCGGCTATCGTCTGTGCGGCGAAAATTGCCGGGCACAGGAGATTTTGCCCTCGCTCGAACGCATGCGGTTGTATAGGCCATTGCCATCAGCGACCAGACGCCCTGCCCTTCGGGCTTGGGCTTCAGGTTGCAGAGGCAAAACCCGCGCGATCCCTGCACCATGACCGTCGTCACTCGCTTCGCCCCCTCGCCCACCGGCTTTCTGCACATCGGCGGTGCACGGACGGCGCTCTTCAACTGGCTTTTTGCACGCCACCACGGCGGGAAGTACCGGCTGCGAATCGAGGACACCGACCGCGCGCGCTCGACGCCCGCCGCCGTCGAGGCGATCATCGATGGGCTGTCGTGGCTGGGCCTCGATTGGGACGGCGACGTCATCTACCAATTCCAGCGTGCCGAGCGGCACGCCGAGATCGCGCGCCAGATGCTTGCCGAGGGCAAGGCGTACTACTGCTACGCCTCGCCCCGAGAGCTCGAAGAGATGCGAGATGCCCAGCGCCGCGCGGGAGTGCCGACGCGCTATGACGGCCGCTGGCGCGATCGCGACCCGAAGGACGCGCCGCAGGGCGTGGCGCCGGTCATCCGGCTCCGGGCGCCGCAGAACGGCCAGACCGTGATCCAGGACGCCGTGCAGGGCGAGGTAAAGGTCGAGAACGCCCAACTCGACGACATGATCCTGCTGCGCGCCGACGGAACGCCGACCTACATGCACGCCGTCGTCGTCGACGACCACGACATGGGCGTCACCCACGTGATCCGCGGCGACGACCATCTCAACAATGCTTTTCGCCAGCTGCAGATCATCAAGGCGATGGGCTGGCCCGAGCCGGTGTATGCCCATATACCGCTGATCCACGGCGCCGACGGCGCCAAGCTCAGCAAGCGCCACGGCGCGCTCGGCGTCGATGCCTATCGCGATATGGGCTTCCTGCCCGAGGCCCTGCGCAACTACCTGCTGCGGCTGGGTTGGGGCCACGGCGACGACGAGATCATCTCGACCAAGCAAGCGATCGAATGGTTCGACCTGCCGGGTGTCGGACGCTCGCCATCGCGCTTCGATACGGCGAAGCTCACCAACCTCAATGCCCACTATCTGCGCGAGACGCCGGATTCCGAGCTGTTGGCGCTGGTGCTGCCGCACATCGAGCAGGCTCTGAAGCAGCCAGTCGACCTGGCTGGCCGCGAGCGGATCGAGCGCGGCGTCAACGGGGTGAAGCAACGCTCGCGCGATTTGAAGGAACTTGCCGAGAAGCTCGTCTTCTATGCCCGTGACGGCGCACCGCCAATTGCCGACGACAAGGCGCGCGCCCTGCTTACCGCCGACAGCAAGGCGCTGCTCGGGCGGCTCGCGGGGGCGTTCGCGGGCCTCACCGATTGGAACGAGAAGGTGATCGAGGACACCGTTCGCAGTTTCGCCGAGGCCGAGAAGGTCAAGCTGGGCCAGGTTGCGCAGCCGCTACGCGTCGCGCTTACCGGCTCGACCGCCTCGCCCGGCATTTTCGAGGTACTGGCGATCCTCGGACCCGCTGAAGCCAAGACGCGATTGCTGGCCGCCGCCGGATAGATCGGTGGTCGCGCGCCCGCCACGCTGTGGCGATGGCTGCGCGCGTCTGGATCTGGCTGCTCTCGCTCTCCGTCCTTTGGGGCGGGTCGTTCTTCTTCGCCAAGGTGGCGCTGGGCGAGCTCGGCGCGTTCACGGTGGTATTCGTCCGCGTCTCGCTGGCGGCGGTGGCGCTTTCGCTGGTCGTGCCCCTCAGACGCAAGGCGCCCTGGCGGGCCTATTTCGTCATGGGTTCCCTGAACAACGCGCTGCCCTTCAGCCTGATCTTCTGGGGCCAGACCGAGATCGCCTCAGGCCTGGCCTCGATCCTCAACGCCACCACGCCGCTCTTTACCCTGGTCGTCGCCCACTACCTAACGGCCGACGAAAGGATGGGCCGAACCAAGGTTGCCGCCCTCCTGACAGGCCTGTCAGGCGTCGTCGTCCTGATCGGTCCGAGCGCCCTGGTTGGAGGCTCGGCGCTCTGGGGACAGGCGGCCTGCCTGGCGGCTGCCCTCTCCTATGCCTTCGCCGGAGTCTACGGACGGCGCTTCCGGCGCATGGGCACTGCGCCAACCGAGGCTGCCGCGGGACAGGTTACGGCCAGTGCCGTGTTGATTCTTCCGATCATGCTGATCGTGGACCAGCCGTGGCTGACACCCGCGCCGCCGTCACTCGCGGTGTGCCTGGCACTAGTCGGCCTGGCGTTGCTGTCCACCGCGCTCGCCTACGTCCTCTATTTCCGCATCCTCGAGGCCGCCGGCGCGACCAATCTCCTGCTCGTTACATTCTTGATACCCGTCACCGCCATCCTCCTGGGTGCAGCCGTGCTGAGCGAGCGGTTGGAACCTCGGCACTTCGCGGGAATGCTGCTGATCGGGGTCGGATTGGCGCTGATCGACGGCCGGATGGCAGGGCTGGTGCGGACCGCGAAATAGTGGCCAGCCAGTACAATTGCGCCTCCGGAGTGGGCTTGTTAGGGTGCCCCGAATCTCTGAAATCGAGCTGAAAGAGTGAGCTATGGCCAAGTCGACCGCTACGCTGACCGATAACGAAACCGGCAAATCCTACGAGTTTCCCATCATCCACGGCACGGTCGGACCGCGTCTGGTCGATATCCGCAAGCTTTACGGCGAATCGGATATGTTCACCTACGATCCGGGCTTCACCTCGACCGGCTCGTGCGGCTCCAAGATCACCTACATCGACGGTGACCAGGGCGTACTGCTGTACCGCGGCTACAACATCGCCGAGCTGGCCGAGCAGAGCGACCACATGGAAGTCTGCTACCTCCTGATGAAAGGCGAGCTGCCGACCAAGGCCCAGAAGGACAAGTTCGTCCACGACATAACCATGCACACCATGGTGCATGAGCAGCTCAGCACCTTCTATCGCGGTTTCCGGCGCGATGCCCATCCGATGGCGGTGTGTTGCGGTGTGGTCGGCGCTCTCTCGGCCTTCTACCACGACTCGCTCGACATCCATGACCCGCACCAGCGGATGGTCGCCTCGTATCGTCTGGTCGCCAAGATGCCGACCATTGCCGCCATGGCCTACAAGTATTCGGTCGGCCAGCCGTTCGTGTATCCGCGCAACGACCTCAGCTACGCCGCCAATTTCCTGCGCATGATGTTCTCGGTGCCGGCCGAGGAGTACGAGACCAACCCGGTGCTCGAGAAGGCTGTCGACCGCATCCTCATGCTGCACGCCGACCACGAGCAGAACGCTTCGACCTCGACGGTGCGCCTCGCCGGTTCCTCGGGCGCCAATCCGTTCGCCTGCATTGCCGCCGGTATCGCTTCCCTGTGGGGGCCGAGCCACGGCGGTGCCAACGAAGCCGTCATCAACATGCTGAACGAGATCGGCGGCAAGCAGAACATCCCGGGCTTCCTGAGCCGCGTGAAGGACAAGCAGGACCACACCCGCCTGATGGGCTTCGGTCATCGCGTCTACAAGAACTACGACCCACGCGCCAAGGTCATGCGCCAGACCTGCCACGAGGTGCTGACCTCGCTCGGCATTACCCATGACCCGCTGCTCGAACTAGCCATGGAAATGGAGCAGATCGCGCTCAAGGACGACTACTTCATCTCCAAGAAGCTCTACCCGAACGTCGATTTCTATTCGGGCATCATCTTCCGCGCGATCGGCATACCGACCTCGATGTTCACCGTCCTGTTCGCGGTGGCGCGCACCGTCGGCTGGATTTCGCAGTGGAACGAGATGATCGAGGATCCCGACCAGAAGATCGGCCGGCCGCGCCAGCTCTACAACGGCCAGACGGAGCGGCCCTACAAGCCGCTGCACATGAGAGGTTAAAGGCTAGATCGCTATCCTGGGAGGAAGCGAGACATGGCACGATCGTCGCGAGGGCCTCGCCAGGCAACGTCCTGGGCGGCCGAGCAGAACCCCCGCCCGCTGCCGCGCATCGTGCGGCTCGGTCGCCCGGCCAACGACAATGTCCGTCGGCTCGGACCGCTGACCATCGCGCTGTACGGGACGTTCGCCGCTGCTGTCGTCCTGTTCGCACTGGTGCACTGGCAGGTGATCTAGAACACCTGCGCTAGGCTCGGGCGCCGCGTGTCCTCTGCTGGCGGGCAAGTGTCGCTTCGTCATCCCAGGTCAGCTTGCCGCCCCGCACCAGCAGTGCGCCGTCGACCAGTACATCGCGCACCACCCTTGGATTGAGCGAATAGATCAGGTTGGCCGCCGGGTCGTGTGCTGGCGTCGCCTCCAGTTTGTTGCCGTCGAACACGACGAGATCCGCGCGTTTCCCGGGTTCAATGCTGCCCGTGACGTCTCCGAGGCCGAGGGTGCGCGCGCCATCGATGGTCAACATCCGCACCATCTGGTGGACCGGCAGCACCTGCGGATCGTCAGCTCGCATCTTGCCGACCAGGGCCGCGAGCCGCGCCTCGGCCAGCATGTCCATGGCGTTGTTCGAGGCGGTCCAGTCGGTGCCGAGTCCTATCGGAACGCGGCCTGCCAGACGCGCCAGCGGCAGCGTCCGCGCCTCGATCTTGAGGTTGCTTGCCGGGCAATGGGCAATGGCAATGTGGTGGGCCGGCCAGGCTTCGAATTCCGCGTCGCTGAGGTAGATCGCATGCGCGGCAACGGTGCTGGCCGTCGCGAGACCGGTTGCGACCAGGCAGGCAAGCACCCCATCATGGCCGCGCTGTCGAACGGCCGCGACTTCCGGCTCGTTCTGCGCGACATGGATGAAGACCCGGGCGCCGGTCTTGTCGGCACGCCGCGCGCACTCCCTGAGAAGCGCGTCCGAGCAGGTATCGAGGGCGTGCGGCGCGATGCCGGCGAAGACGCGGCGGCGCGGGTCGGTGCCATAGCGCTCGATGACCGCGTCTGCCGTCCTCCAATCGGCCGGGGCCCTGGCATCGAGCAGGGAATGGCCGACAACGGCACGGATGCCCGACGCCTCGATGCCTGGCGCGATCCGGTCCATGTCGCCAAGCCGATCGGCGATGCAGGTGACACCGTTCAACAGGAGCTCGGCGCAGGCGGCCCGCACGGAGAGCACGTGGTCCTCGACCGTGAAGCTCGCCTGACCGGGCATTGCATAGCCTGCCGACCAGAAGTCGCGTGGCTGGTCCTCGGCCATTCCGCGATAGAAGGCGGTTGCTGCGTGGGTATGGACGTTGACCAGGCCGGGCGTGATCAGTGCCTCGCTGCAGTCGAGCAGCGTGTCGCCCGGGCGGGCCAGACTGCCCGCCGGACCGAGGGCTGCGATGGCGTCGCCTTCGATCCGGATATCGGCCGACGGCAGAAATTCGTTTGCGGCATTGACCGTGAGGACGGCGCCGCCCGTAAGAACGATCGACATGTCAGGACTTCCTTTGCCGCTTCGGCCGACGCGGTGGTGCCGCCAGAAAATCGGCGAACGCGCCCAGCCGGTCGCTGATGTGATTGACCATCAGCCGGGCGGGCGACGAAAGCCGACGATAGCGCGGCACCAGAATACCGATGCGGCTCTGCGCCAGGCCGGGCTCGATCAACGGTACGTGCACCAGTTCGCCGCGGCGGATCTCTTCGATGAAGCCGATCGGCGTGAAGAACCCGATGCCGAGGCCCGAGCGGATCACCTGGCGCATGAACTCGATGGAGTTGGAGACGATACGGGGCGACAGGCGCGCGCCCGAACCCGCGAATTCCATCGCCATGATGGCGTCGAGCAGCCACCGGTCCTGCAGCATGACCACAGGATGGCCAACGCACTCGGTCAAGGTCAGCGACTTGCGCCCGGCCAGTGGATGGTCGGGCCGCATCAGCGCGCCCACTGCGGTCGGAAACTCGGCGATGACGTCGACACCGCGGAGCCGGGCGTCGACGAACAACACGCCGAAGTCATTGTCGCCTGATCGCAATGCCTCGCCGATCTCGCTGGGATGCACGGCGAGGACGGTAAAGGACACCTTTGGATGGCGCGCCGACATCTCGTCGACAACTTGCGGCAGGAATCGCACCAGCATCGACTCAAGCGAGATGATACGGACGTCGCCGCTCACTGTGCCGCCGAGGCTCGCAATCTCCGCCCGCGTCCGCTTGTACTCGTTCTGGGTCTCGCGCACGTGCCGCAGCAGCAATTCACCCGCTGCCGTCGGCCGAACCCCGCTGCGGCCGCGCTCGAACAGCGCCACGCCCATTTCGTCCTCGAGTCGCAGGATCTGCCGGTTGACCGCCGACGAGGCGATGCTGAGCGCGTCGGCCGCCTTGCGGATGGAGCCGTGGCGCGCGACGTGATCGAAGTAGCGCAGGACGGCGGCATGCACTGAGATTCTAGCCCTCCAGGGGCGATGCCGAATTGGCAACGCACCGCACGAATTTATGTTCTTTTCTAGAGCACCACAGGTCAATAGCTTTTCACCAGGAACGACGAAAGGGGGAAGTCGCCATGCGCCAGCTCGGTTCAAGCATCCGCCGCCGCTCATTGCTCAAGAGCGGGGCCGCCGCCACCGGCTTCGCCGCCGCCGGCCTCCTGCCGGCTGGCGGCTTCGCCCAGGCCAAGACCCAGACCGTCAACCTCCAGCTCGGCTGGCTCGCCGGCAACAACCAGATCGGCGAGGTCGCCGCCAAGCATCTCGGCTACTTCGAGGAGGAGAAGCTCAACGTCGTCATCCACCCCGGCGGACCCAGCATCGACGGCGTCGCCGTCGTCGCCTCCGGCCGTCATGACATCGGCCAGGTTTCGTCCAGTCCCTCGCTGATGCTGGCGGCCTCGCAGAAGATCCCGGTGATGTGCTTCGCCACCGGCCTGCAGCAACATCCTTACGCCTACTTCTCGCTCCCCAAGAAACCGGTGCGGGCGCCCAAGGACCTCGTCGGCAAAAAGGTCGGCATCCAGGCCACCGCCAAGGTCTTGCTGAACGCGCTGATGAAGAAACACGGCATCGCCGAGAAGGACGTCGAGATCGTGATCATCGGCTCGGAAATGACGCCGGTCCTGACCGGCCAAACCGACGTGGTGAGCGGTTGGATCACCAACACCACGACCCTGAAGCCGCTCGGCCCGGACCGCATCGACCTCCGCCTGTGGGACGCCGGTGTACGGCTCTACGCACTGCCCTATTACGCCACCAAGGCGACGATCGAGAAGAAGCCGGAGATGCTGGCCGCCTATGTCCGCGCCGCATCGCGCGGCTGGGAATACGCCCTCAAGAATCCCGACAAGGCCGCGGCCATGCTGGTCAAGGAATACTCCAACCTCAACCTCGTCGACGAGGTCGAGGGCAGCAAGGTGCTGCTCACTTTCGCCTTCAACGCGAACACGCAGGCCAACGGCTGGGGCGCCTTCGACCCGGCGATCTGGCAGGAGCAGATCGCGCTCTATGACGACCTGAAGCAGTTCTCCGCAGGCGCCCCCAAGCTCGAGGACGTGATAACCACGAAAATCCTCGAAGCCACAAAGGGCGCCCGAGCAAAGGTCGGCTGAGGCGATGGCGACTGCTGTCCAGTGCGAGCGGATCACCGTGCGCTTCACCACGGAGCGCGGCACGGTCACGGCGCTGGAGAATATCGATCTCACGATTCCCCGCGGCAGCTTCCTCACCCTGCTCGGCCCTTCGGGTTGCGGAAAGTCGACGTTGCTGAGGGTGATGGCCGACCTGATCGAGCCCACTGGCGGACGGATCTCCGTGCTGGGCGATGCACCCGCAACCGCGCGGCTCAATCGCGAGATCGGCTTCGTCTTCCAGGACGCAGCCCTCCTGCCTTGGCGCTCTGTGCTTGAGAACGTAACGCTGCCTCTCGAAGTCGGCGGCGGCAAGGCCCTGCCCGGCGCGCGCTCGCCGCAGGACCTGCTGGGCCTGGTTGGTCTCACCGGCTGGGAGCAGGCCTTTCCGCACGAGCTTTCGGGCGGCATGCGCCAGCGCGTGGCAATTGCCCGTGCCCTGGTCTCGGGGCCTCGGCTGCTGTTGATGGACGAACCGTTCGGCGCCCTCGACGAGATCACGCGAGATCGCCTCAACGAGGAACTGCTCCAGGTCTGGGAATCGACCGGTACGACGATCGTGTTCGTCACCCACTCGATCTACGAGGCGGCCTTTCTCGGCCAGAAGGTCCTGCTGCTGGCAGCCCGGCCGGGCCGGGTCCGCGAGCTGGTACCCATCACCTTGCCGACGCCGCGACGGCTCGCGATGCGCGAGACACCCGAGTTCGTCGCCATCGCCGGTCATCTGCGCCGCGTGCTGGAGACCTGCTGATGACGAACCAGGCCGAGCCGGTCACCATGGCCACCGCCTTCGCCGAGGACGCCGAGGCGCAGGCTCGTTTCCGCGCCCACAAACGCTACCTCGCCTGGCGCGGCCGGCTGCTGCCGGTCGCCGCCGTGGCCGTCTTCCTGCTGCTGTGGTGGCAGGCGGTCGAGATCTTCGACATCAAGCCGTTCATCGCGCCCTCTCCGGTGGCGGTGGCGCAGGTGCTCTACGACCGTTTCGACATGCTGATGGCCAACCTGCTGCCGACGGCGATCGAGGCCGTCTCCGGCTTCATCCTCGGTAACCTCGCCGCCATCACGCTCGCCACCGCCTTCGTCTACCGCAAGACCATGGAAGAGGCACTGTTTCCCATCGCCGTCATGGTCAACACCATCCCCGTCGTCGCCAAGGCGCCGATCCTGGTCCTGCTGCTGGGCAACGGCATGGAACCCAAGATCGCCATCGCCGCCATCATCTGTTTCTTCCCGACGCTGGTGAACATGACGCGCGGCCTGCGTGACGTGCGCGCCGAGCAGCTCGAGTTGATGCGCATCCTGTCCGCGACACCGAGCGAAGTCTTCCTGCGCATTCGTGTCCCGAACGCCCTGCCCTACCTGTTCTCAGCCCTGAAGATCGCCGCTTCCACCGCCGTGATCGGCGCCATCGTCGGCGAATGGATCGGATCGACCAAGGGCATCGGGGCGTTGATCATCCAGTCGACCTACAACTTCGATTCTCCACTGCTCTACGCCACCATCGTTGTCGGCTCGACCTTCTCGGCGCTGTTCTTCGGCGTCATCTCGCTCGCCGAGAAACGCATCCTGCGCTGGAACGTGACGCACAACGCCTGATCCCTCACCGATCAAGGAGGCCTCATGACCTCGACCCCGCAATTCATCAGCGAGCCGGCCGGCCGCGTGCCTGTCGCGGCGGCATCCGACCTCGTCGTCGTCGGCGGCGGCCCGGCCGGGATCGCCGCGGCGCTGGCCGGCGCACGCAACGGCCTCAGCGTCACACTGCTCGAACGCTACCCTTACCTCGGCGGCCTGGCATCCGGCGGAATGGTCCTGGTGCTCGACGACATGTGCAACGGCCAGGAGATCGCCGTGCGTGGCCTCTGCGCCGACCTCATCGCACGCCTGGAACGGCTAGGATTGGCCGTAACCCCGCCCGAGGACGATCGCCGCTCCGATGGCGCCATGTGGCGCAAATGGTCGCGCTGGGGCGTCTTCGACTTCACTTCGCATCTGAAGCCGCAGCCGATCGTATATGCCGCGGCGTTCGATCCGGACGGCTTCAAGCGTGTGTCCAACGACATGATCGCCGAAGCAAAGGTCAATCTGCGCCTGCATAGCTGGTTCAGCCGCGCCATCGTCGAGGACGGCGCGATCAAGGGCGTCGTCTGCGAGAGCAAGGAAGGCCGGCAGGCGATCCTCGGCAAGATCGTCGTCGACGCGACCGGCGATCTCGATGTCGCCGCTTCGGCTGGCGCGCCATTCATCGAAGGCGCCTACATCGTCACCACGGTGTTCCGGCTGGGCGGTGTCGATGTCGAGGCGGCCGAGCGCTTCGAATACGAGGAAGCCGAGACGTTCAAGGCGATCGATCGCGAGGCAAAGCGACTGATCGGCGGGTCATGGGACAAATGGTGGCTCAAGACGCCGCTGCCCGGCGTCGTCTGGTGCAACTGCCCCCACATGGCCAACTACGATGGGCTCAAAGTCAACGACCTGACGCGTGCCGACTTCGAAGGCCGCAAGCGCATTGCCGTTCTGGTCGATTACCTGCGCGCGAAGATGCCAGGTTTCGGGGACTGCTTCGTGGTCGACGTGGCACCTCAACTTGGCGTCCGGCAGACCAGATTGCTGGAAGGACTCTATGTCGTGACCAAGGAAGACGTGACGGAACGACGGCACTTCGCCGACAGCGTTGCGCGCGGGCGCGACTACTACACGCCCTACCGCTCACTGCTGCCGCGCCAGGTCGGGGGCCTGATCGTCGCCGGCCGGCACTATTCGGCGACGCCGTCGGCCCAGCGCATGTCGCGCGAGATCCCACCTTGCATGGCTATGGGCGAGGCCGCCGGTGAGGCAGCAGCGCTGGCACTGGAGGGCAACGTCACGCTCGAACGCGTCGATGTCGGTAAGTTGCAACACCGCCTGCGCGACCGAGGCGCCGATCCGGGAGACCAGCCGGCGGCCAATGCCACCCTTCTGAGGGCCGCCGAATGACGACCGCCCAGCCCCTTACCGGCACCAGGGTGCTCGACTTCACGCAGGTCATGATGGGACCGTGCGCGACGCAAATGCTCGCCGACTACGGCGCCGACGTGATCAAAATCGAGCGGCCTGGCGCGGGGGACCTTTCGAGGACGTCCTTGGCCGACGATCCGGACGGGCTCAACAATCCGGTGTTTCGAAGCCTGAACCGCAACAAGCGCTCGATCGCTCTCGACCTGCGCGGTGAGGCCGGCAAGGCGGTCATCTATGACCTGGTGAAGACCGCCGACGTGGTGGTGAACAATTTCCGTGCCGGGGTTATGGATCGCATGGGCTTCGGCTACGACACGCTCTCGAAGATAAACCCGCGAATCATCTGCGCCTTCGGTTCGGGCTTCGGCCAGAGCGGCCCGCTGTCGCACAAGGGCGGTCAGGACATCCTGGCGCAGGCGCTGAGCGGCGTGATGGAGCGCAAACCGGACCCAAGCCTTCCGAGGTCGGTCTATGCCACGGCGCTGGCCGACTATTCGGCGGGAATGCATCTCGTGCAGGGCATCCTGCTTGCCTTGATGCAGCGCGAGAAGACCGGCGTCGGACAAGCCCTCTCGGTGTGTCTCTACGATTCCATGCTCGCCATGCAAATGCAGGAAGCGGCGATGTGGCTGCAGCGCAAGCGCGAGCTCAATTGGGGCGCCTTCCCGCTGACCGGCGTGTTCGAGACCACCGACGGCGCTCTGGTGATCGTCGGAGCCTTCAAGGCCAATCCGCTGCAGGACATCTGCCGCGCGCTCGGTCTGCCCGACCTGTCAGCGGATCAGAACTTCGCCAGCTTCGCCAAGCAGGTGGAAAACAAGGCCGAGTTGCATCGCCTGTTCCGCGGCAAGCTCTCGACCAATACGACGGCACATTGGCTCGCCAGGCTCGAGGAGCAGGATCTCCTGTGCGCGCCGGTGCAGAGCTTGGGCGAGGCCTTGGCGTCGGAGCAGACCGCGGCGAACAATATGATCCTGTCTCTCGACGCCAACGGCAGTGGTCGCAACGAGGCGTTGAAGCTGGTCGCCTCGCCGATCACCATGGATGCCTCGGCGTTCCGGCTGCGCCATGCACCGCCAAGCCTCGGCGAGCACGGCGCGGAGATCCTGGACGAGCTGGGCTACGCGCCTGACCGCATCGCCGGGCTACGCAACGACAAGGTGCTTTCATGACCATTCGCTTCGTCGTGGAGAACCACGTCGCACGGGTCACGATCGACCGGCCTGATCGCATGAACGCCATCGACGAGGCGTCTGAAACCGAGCTGATGCGCGTCTGGTCGGCCATAGAACGCGACGAGCAGGTGCGCTGCGTCGTGCTCACTGGCGCCGGCGAACGCGCCTTCTGCACCGGCGCGGACATGAAGCAGAGCGGCAACAAGACAGGGCTGGAATACTGGGCGGCGGAGCGGTCCGGCGGCTTCGGCGGACTGGCCTTGCGCGAAACGCTCGACGTGCCGGTTATCGCTCGCGTCAATGGTCACGCCCTGGGCGGCGGCATGGAGATGGTGCTTGGCTGCGACATCGTCGTCGCTGCCGAGAATGCCAGTTTCGGCCTGCCCGAGCCGCGCGTCGGGCGGCTCGCGCTCGACGGCGGCATCGCCATCCTGCCGCGCCGCATTCCCCGCGTCTGGGCGATGGGCATGCTGCTGACAGGCCGTAGGGTGCCGGCCGCCGAGGCGCTGCGTCTCGGCCTGGTCAATGAGGTCGTGCCGCAGGCCGGCCTCGATGCGGCAGTCGAGCGTTGGGTCACCGACGTCCTTGCCTGCGCGCCGCTCTCGGTCAAGGCGATCAAGCAGATGGTGCGCAGGGGAGACGGCCTCTCGCCACAGGAAGCGCAGCAGCTGCGTGTGCCGGCGCTGGTCGCTGCCCTGCAGTCGACGGACCAGGACGAGGGAGTTCAGGCGTTTATCGAGAAGCGCCCGCCGCAATGGCAGGGTCGCTGATGACCTACGTCGTCACTTCGACCTGCATCGATGTGAAGGACGGCATCTGCCAGAAGGTCTGTCCCGTCGAGTGCATCTACGAGGGCGGCCGCATGATGTACATTCAGCCCGACGAGTGCATCAATTGCGGCATCTGCGTCTCGGTCTGCCCGGTGCAGGCAATCTACGAGGACGTCGACGTGCCGGCGGCAGAACAGGCCTTCATTGACGCAAACGTGCAGTTCTTCGGGGCCGCAGTCACCGGCTGGGGAAGCCCTGGCGGCATCACCAACGACCACGTCAGCACCCTCGACGCGCCCCTCGTCAAAGCCTTTCGCTCCAGCGAATCCTGAGGCGGAACTACTTGCAGGCCAGGTTCTCGGCGCTGACGCCGACCTGGACGATGCGCGGTTTGTCGACTCCGGCGACGCCGACATATTTGAAGACACGGTTGTCGATCTCGCGCTTCTGCGCCGGCTGCACGACGACGCTCGCCGTGCCGGCGATCAGTCGCCAGAAAGCCGATGCCTGCGGCTGCTTGGCCGGATCGCGATTGAAGGTGAAATCGATGCCGGTGTTGGTCAGGTAGGCGCGCCCGCTGGCATCGGTGATCCAGAACTCCTCGATCGGTGAGTTGGCGGCGATGTCGCGCAGCGCGGCGTTGATCTCGGCGGGCTTCATGCCCGCCTTCTCGGCGGCGGCGACGTAGTTGGCAGCCAGCAGTGCCTGGCCGATCATGTACTTGCCGATGGTGGCTTCGCAATCCGCCGCCTGCGCAGGCAAGCCGGCAGCAAGGACCAGAGTGCAGACGGCGCGAGCGAGGAGCTTCACTTCCGCTCGATCAGCTCGATCTTGTAGCCATCGGGGTCCTCGACGAAGGCGATGACGGTGGTGCCGAACTTCACCGGTCCGGGCGCGCGCGTGACCTTGCCGCCGGCCTTGGTTACCTCGGCGCACATGCCCGCGACGTCGGGCACGCCGACCGCGAGATGTCCGAAGCCGCTGCCGATCTCGTAGGGCTCGTGGCCCCAGTTGTAGGTAAGTTCGACGACGGCCTGTTCCTTCTCGTCGGCATAGCCAACGAAGGCCAGCGTGTACTTGCCTTCCGGCACTTCGCGCTTGCGCAGAAGCTTCATGCCCATCGCGCCGGTGTAGAAGGCCAGCGACTTGTCGAGGTCGTGCACACGGAGCATCGTGTGCAGCATGCGTGCGTTGGTTGCGGTGTCGGGCATCGTCCCCTCCTCTACCTGATCATGGCGGCAAACGTCGCCTCGGCCGAGACCTTGCCTTCGACAATGCCCTTGCCGGAGAACCTCCAGACATTGGCGCGGCTCTGGATCTTCTCGACATGCAGTTCCAGGCGGTCGCCCGGCACGACCGGCCGGCGAAAGCGCACATCGTCGATCGACATGAAATAGACCAGCTTGCCGTCCGCCTCCTGCCCCAGGCTCGACATGACCAGCACGGCGGCGGTCTGGGCCATCGCCTCGATGATCAGCACGCCCGGCATCACCGGCTCGGACGGGAAATGGCCTTGGAAGAAGGGCTCGTTGATGCTGACGTTCTTGATGCCGATGGCACTGCTGTCGAGGCGCATCTCGGTCACCCGGTCGACCATCAGCATAGGATAACGATGCGGAATCAGCTGCAGGATCCGCTTGATATCGGCGACGGTCGCAGTCGTGGTCCCGGCCATGCTGGTCTTGTCGGTCTGCATGTTCATCCTGGCGCCATTCCCCAATCAGAAGCGCGTGCCGAAGCTGAAGCGGATGTTCTCAGTCTTGTCCCACGGATCCTTCTGCAGCGGCACGGCGTAGTCTATACGGATCGGCCCGAAGGGTGAAAGCCACTGGACGCCTACGCCGGTCGAAACCCGCATCGTATTGCTGGTCAGCACCGTGTTGCTGTAGACCGCCGGCCCACCCAGACCCCACAGCGAGCCGATATCCATGAACGCCTTGCCGACGATGCCGATCTCCTTCGGCAGGCCCAGCGGGAAGCTGAGCTCGGTGGTGGCGGTATAGAAGTAGGTGCCGCCCAGCGCGTCGGTGGTGTTCGAATCGCGAGGCCCGATGCCGCCGACCTGGAAGCCGCGCAGCGTGTCGCCGCCGATGAAGAACAGGTTGTTGAGCCTGAGCGAGGATGCGTTGTAGGGCAACACCACGCCGAGCGAACCGCCGATCGAGGCGACGACGTCCTCGAAGATGCTCTGGTAATAAACCGCGTCAGCCGTCGTTCGATAGTACTGCTCGGTGCCGATCAGGCCCGCCACCGCCATGGAATTGCGCAGCAGGAACCCTTTGGTCGTGTTGATGCGGGTGTCGCGCGTATCCCAGGCGAGGGTCTCGGAGATCTCGTTGACGACCGAGGTGCCGGCGTTTTGCTGCACGATGGTCGAGGCCCAGGGCTGCACGTTGTAGATGTCGGTCTGGCGCAGCGTGTAGCGGACGTTCTGACGCAAATGTTCGGTATAGGCCCAACCGGCGCGCAGCGCGAAGCCGATGCTGCGGTCGCTGTACGAGGCCACGTTCTGGCGGTCGTTGGAGGTGCGGAAGATGTCGATCCCCGCCGCCATCGGGCGATCCAGGAAATAGGGCTCGGTGAAGCTCAGGTCGATCAAGGTGCTCAACGTACCGATCGATACGCCGAGCCGCAGTTCCTGGCCCTTGCCGAGCAGATTGCGCTCCTTGATGGAGATGTCGCCCAAGATACCTGACGTCGTCGAGAAGCCGGCGCCGAACGAAATATCGCCGGTGCTCTGCTCGACCACCTGGACCTCGAGGTTGGTCTTGTCCGGCGCCGAGCCGGGCTGCGCAGAGATGTCGACCTTCTCGAAGAACCCGAGGTTCTTCAGGCGCTGCTGGCTGCGCCGCACCTTGGCGGTCGAGAAGGCATCGCCTTCGGCCAGGCGGAACTCGCGGCGAATCACCTTGTCCAGGGTGCGCGTGTTGCCCGAGATGTTGATACGCTCGACGTAGACCCGTGGGCCTTCCTGGATGTCGAAAGTGACGTCGACGGTCAGATTGTCCTTGTTGCGCCGGATGTTGGGGCGCACCTCGACGAAGGCGTAGCCCAGCGAACCGACGATGTCCTGCAGCGCCGTCACGGTCTTCTCGACCGCTTCGGCGTCGTACCACTCGCCTTCCGACATGGTCAGGTAACTCTGCAGCACGTCGACATCTAGGCCCTGGAAGCGGGTCGACACCTCGACCTTGCCGAACTTGTAGCGCTCGCCCTCGCTGATCGTGAAGGTGATGAAGAAGCCTTCGCGGTTGGGCGCGAGCTCGGCCACTGCCGACACGACGCGGAAGTCGGCATAGCCCTCCGAGAGGTAGAACTTGCGCAGCAGCTCGCGGTCGAGATTGAGACGATCCGGATCGTAGCGGTCGTCGGACGAAAGGAAGCGATACCAGGCGCTCTCGCTGGTCCTGATCTTGCCGCGCAGCGTGCCGTCGCCGAACGCTTCGTTGCCGACGAAGCTGATGCGCTGCACGCCGGTCACGTCGCCTTCGTTGATCTCGAACACCAGATCGACGCGGCCCTGATCGAGCTTGATGACCTTGGGTTCGACCGAGGCATTGTAGCGTCCGCTGCGACGATAGATCGTCAGGATGCGCTCGACGTCGGCCTGTACGCGCGCCCGCGTGAAGACCTGGCGCGGCTTGGACTGGACCTCGTCGCGGAGCTTGTCGTCCTCGATCTTGCGATTCCCCTCGAAGGCGACACGGTTGATGATGGGATTTTCCACGACCTTCACGATCAGGGTCGAGCCTTGCATGTCGATCGTGACGTCGGAGAACAGCCCGGTGCCGAATAGCGCCTTCAGCGATCGGTCGGCGGCCGCATGGTCGTAGGGCTGCCCTTCCTTGAGCTGCAGGTAGGAGCGGATGGTCTCCCGCTCTGCGCGGACGTTGCCTTGGATCTGCACGCTCGTGATCGTGCCGCCAGCAGCCCCTGCGGCGGGACCACGCTGAGCATGCGCCGCCGTGCCGAAGGTCAGGATTGCCACAACGGCCAGAACAGCCCAACGAAAGATCAAACTCACCCCCGGCACTTCCCAGACGACCTGCCGGCCAGTTTCAGGACCGCATTTTCATAAACCGGCAATACGGACTTAGCCACCCCTTTGTCCCCCGTCCTCGGCCCCGGGATGTCGCATCACGACACCGCGGCAACGCCTTAGGTAAACATGCGCAGGATCTGCTTTATGTCGTTGAAAGTCGCCAGCAGCGCCAGGCCGATCACCAGGCTGAACCCGACCTTCAAGCCGAGTTCCTGGGCACGCAGGCTTAGCGGTTTGCCCCGTATTGCTTCGTACAAGTACATCGCCAGATGCCCGCCATCGAGCATCGGCACGGGCAGCAGATTGAAGATTCCGAGCACCACCGACAGCGCAATGACGAGATTGAGGATACCTGTCCAGCCGGCATAGGAAGCCTCACCGGCCGCCTTGGCGATGCGGATCGGTCCGCCCAATTCATCCACAGGCCGGGCCGCCGTCAGGATCTGCCCCATCGACGTATAGAACATCGAGGTCATGCCCCATACGGCGCGGACGCCGGCGCCCATGGCCCCGAACAGGCCGTGATGGCGGACCTCGGTGACACTCCCCGGGCGGATACGCAGCCGGCCGATCGTGTATTCCTTGCCGGCGCAGTCGACAGCCTTGTCGGCGATCGGCGTGACGAGCGCTTCGCCGCGCTTGCCGTCACGATTGTAGACGATGGTGACAGGGCTGCCGGCGCGGTCTCCGATCAACTCCGGAATACGTGAGAAGTAGTCGACCGGCTTGCCGTCGATCTCCAGCAGCATGTCGCCGACCTTGAGGCCGGCCGCCTCGGCCGGGCTGTCGGCCGTGAAGCCGCCGACCACGGGGCGGACCAGCTGGTCCAGGCCGTAGTCGCCGAGCCGTATGGTGTTGCTGAAGCGGTCGGTTCGCTCGCAATACTTGGGAACGATGACGCCCTTCATCAGCTGATCCCCGCGTCGGTACTCGACGGCCATCGGCTTGCTGAGATGAAGGAACTGCGCTTCGGTGATGTCCTCGTAACGCTTGACCCGGCTGTCCCCCAACCGCACGACCTCGTCGCCCGTGCGAATGCCCGCCCTGGCGGCCGGCCCGTCGATCTGGACGGCGACGGTGGTCGGCGTATAAGGCTCGCCCGCGATGAAAAAGACAGCGGTCAGCACCACGAAGGCAAAGATCAGGTTGGCGAGCGGCCCGCCCAAAACGACGGCGGCGCGGGCATAGAGCGGCTGACTGAAAAACGCGCGTTTCCTTTGCTCGACTGTCAACGATTCGCCGGAGGGCGTTGCGCTGGTCGCGTCGCTGTCGCCTAGGAACTTCACGTAGCCGCCAAGGGGCACGGCAGAAATCTTCCAGCGCGTGCCGTTGCGGTCGGTCCAACCGATCAGTTCGGGTCCGAAGCCAATGGAGAAGACCTCGGCGTGAATGCCGAAGCGGCGACCCACCCAGTAGTGGCCGTACTCATGGACGAACACGAGAAGCGTCAGGACCAGTATGAAGTACGGCAGGTAGGTCGTGAACAGCGACATGGTTCAGTACACCACGAATTTCGTTTCACTTCAATTACTTAGCGATCGACCATTGACCGCTTTCTCGGCCCTGCTGCGAGCCTCCCGATCGGCCGCATGGACCTGCTGGACCGACTCCACCGGCTCCGACGAAAGGGTGCTCGCCGCCAGCACCTCCTCGACTACGCGGGCAATGTCGAGGAAGCCGATGCGCCGCGCCAGGAACGCTGCCACCGCCACCTCATTGGCCGCATTGAGCACGGTCGGTGCAGACCCACCCAGAGCCAGGGCCTCTCGCGCCAGACGTAGCGAGGGAAAACGGCCGGAATCGGGCCGCTCGAAGGTGAGTGGCGCCAAGGTCGTGAAATCGAGCCGCTCGGCGGGGCTGTCGATGCGCGATGGCCAGCCCAGCGCGTGGCTGATCGGAACGCGCATGTCCGGCGTGCCGAGCTGGGCCAGCACGGAGCCGTCGCGGTAGGCGACCATGGAATGGATCACCGACTGAGGGTGTACGACGATCTCGATCTGCTCGACCGGCAGGCCAAACAGCAGATGCGCCTCGATCAGCTCAAGGCCTTTGTTCATCATGGTCGCCGAATCGATCGAGATCTTGGCGCCCATGTCCCAATTGGGATGCGCCAACGCCTGCTCGGGCGTGGCTTGGGCCATGTCGGCAAGTGCCCAGCTGCGGAATGGCCCGCCCGACGCCGTCAGGATCAGCCGGTCGATGGCATGGCGATGGCGCGGCTCGAGCACCTGAAAGATCGCGTTGTGTTCGGAATCGACCGGCAACAGCGCGCCGCGAGATTCCCTGATCGCTTCGATCAGGAGATTGCCGGCACACACGAGAGCTTCCTTGTTGGCCAGGGCCACCATTGCGCCGCGTCGTGCCGCCACGAGTGTCGACTCCAGGCCGGCAAAACCTACGACGGCTGCCATCACCCACTCGGCCGGCCGCGCCGCCGCCTCGATGACGGCAGCTGGACCGGCTGCCGCCTCGATGGAGGTTCCGGCCAGGGCATCCTTTAGCGCGCGATACCGCTGCTCGTTGGCCACGACGGCCATGCGCGCCCGCAATCGGCGCGCCTGCTCGGACAATGCCTCGACGGAGTTGCCGGCAACCAGAGCCTCGACGCGATAGCTGTCCGGGTCCCGCGCAATGAGATCGACGGTGCTTTGACCGACCGACCCGGTCGATCCCAGGATCGTCACGCCGCGCGGCCGCGCGTGCGATGGCGCATTCCAGCCCGTCATGTCCATGGCCACCCTCCGTCTGCGATCAGCCTGGCCAACGCCACGACGACGAGGACGGCCAGGAGCCCATCGACGCGATCGAGCAGACCACCATGGCCCGGAATCAACGTGCCGCTGTCCTTCACACCGGCCCGGCGCTTCGCTGCCGATTCCAGGAGGTCCCCTGTCTGTCCTACCACTGCCAAGCCTGCGCCAATGGCAGCCAGAGTGAATGTGTGCCCCATTGCAAAGGCATAGCCCACCGCCGAACTCGCTACCGCCGCCCACGCCATGCCGCCGACAAGACCGGACCAGGTCTTTCCCGGGCTGATGCGCGGCGCGAGCTTCGCGCCGCCCGCGGCGCGGCCGACGGCATAGGCGCCGATGTCGGTCGCCCAGATGCAGGCCACGATCCAGACTATGGTTTCCCGGCCGTCTCCCGGCTGATGGCGCAGCCACAGCAGCGCGACGATGGCGGCCAATGTGTAGACGATTGCCAGAAGGCGGAACAGCAGACGCCCGCGTGTCAGCGCGATCCATTCCGAGATCAGCAGCGGCGTTGCCACCGCGGCCACCAGGTCGATCCAGGGAAAGCCGAACCAGAGGGCGGCCAGCAGCAGCGGCCCCAGGACGATCGCCGACACGATGCGCAGCACCAGACTGCGATGCCGCCCGAAACGCCCGACCGGGACGTCAGCCGCCGACGCCGCCATATCGCCGTTCGCGCCGCCGGAATTCGGCGATCGACTGCTCCAGGTGCTCCTTGCCGAAATCCGGCCACAAAGTGTCGACGAACACCAGCTCGGCGTAGGCACACTGCCAAAGCAGGAAATTGCTGATGCGTTGCTCGCCGCTGGTGCGGATCAGCAGATCCGGATCGGGCACGCCCGCCGTCAGCAGCTCCTGCTCGAAGCGCGCCTCGTCGATGCTGTCGGCCGTGAGCTCGCCGGCGACGACTCGGCGCGCCAGGCTCCGCGTTGCCTGAAGGATCTCGTCTCGGGCACCGTAGTTGATGCATATATTGACGTCGATGCGGGTGTTGCCCCGCGTCATCTTCTCGGCTTGGTCGATGTCGCGCACGATGTCGGCAGCAAGGCCGTCGCGATTGCCGATGACCCGCAAGCTCGCGCCGTTCTTGTGAAGCTCCTCGAGCTCATTGCGCAGGTAGTGTCGCAGCAGCCCCATGAGGTCGTTGACCTCGTCGGCCGGGCGCGTCCAGTTTTCGGTCGAGAAAGCAAAGAGCGTCAGCACTGGAATGCCAAGCTCGCCCGCCCCCCGCACCACGCGACGTACCGCATCGGCGCCGCGCCTATGTCCGGCGACCCTCGGCAGAGCCCGCGCCTTGGCCCACCGCCCGTTGCCATCCATGATGATGGCAACGTGGTGGGGACCCGGCATCGGGTCTGCAGCTGCGGGCAGCGGCGCCGTCGACATCAGACCGTCTTGATCTCTTTTTCCTTGTGGGCCAGCACTTCGTCGACCTGCTTGACGTAGCGGTCGGTGAGCTTCTGCACTTCGTCGGATTTCTGGCGATGCTCGTCCTGTGAGATCTTGTGGTCCTTTTCGAGCTTCTTCAGCGATTCCATGCCGTCGCGGCGCACGTTGCGCACGGCGACCCGACCGTGCTCGGCGTACTTGTGGGCAAGCTTGGCAAGTTCGTTGCGCCGTTCCGCCGTCAGTTCGGGAATCGGCACACGGACGAGCTGTCCGTCCGGCGATGGATTGAGGCCGAGGCCTGCTTCGCGGATCGCTTTCGCGACCGAGACGACCAGCCCCTTGTCCCAGACGTTGACGGCGAGCAGCCGTGGCTCAGGAGCGTTTACCGTGCCGACCTGGTTCAGCGGCATGCGCTGGCCGTAGGCGTCGACCATGACCGGATCGAGCAGGTTCACCGAGGCACGGCCGGTCCTGAGACCGCCCAGCTCCTTTTTCAGCGCATCCATGGCGCCATTCATCCGTTTTTCAAGTTCCTTGATATCGGCGGTCATCTTCAGCCCTCGTCTCTGATGATGGTGAAGGTCCCCTCCCCGCGCATCGTGGCCGCGAAAGCGCCGGGCTTGTGGATGTCGAAGACAATGATGGGAATACGGTTCTCGCGGGCCAGCGAAATGGCTGAGGCGTCCATCACCTGCAGGTCGCGCTGCAGCACGTCCATGTAGGTGAGCCAATCGTATCGCTTCGCCGTCTTGTCCTTCTTGGGATCGGACGAGTAGACGCCGTCGACCTGGGTGCCCTTCAGCAGCGCATCGACGCCCATCTCGGCGGCGCGCAGCGCGGCCGCGGTATCGGTCGTGAAGAACGGATTGCCCGTGCCGGCGGCAAAGATCACAACGCGCCCCTTCTCCATGTGGCGCGCCGCTCGGCGGCGGATGTAGGGTTCGCACACGGTGGTCATGGGTATGGCGGACTGCACGCGTGTCTGAAGGCCGTGGCGCTCCAGGGCGCTCTGCATCGCCAGTGAATTGATGACGGTTGCCAGCATGCCCATATAGTCGCCGCTCGCCCGGTCCATTCCCGATGCTGCGGCCGACACGCCGCGGAAGATGTTGCCGCCGCCAATCACCAGGCAGACCTGCACCCCCATCTCGTGCACGGTCTTTATCTCCTGGGCCACCATGCTGACCATGGCGGGATCGAGCCCATATTCCTGACCGCCCATGAGCCCCTCGCCAGAGAGCTTAAGCAGTACGCGGCGATAGCGGGGGCTCGACGGCATCGGGGTGCCTCAGACTCCAGTTTTCTTGGGCAACGCGAGCCCGAGGACCAGCGCACCAGTGTCCGTTTTCATACTACTTCTTGAGCTGGGCAGCCACCTCTGCCGCGAAGTCCTCGGACTTCTTCTCGATGCCCTCGCCAAGGCCGAAGCGCAGGTAGCCGGCCAGACGGACCGGGGCGCCGACCTGCTTGGCCGCCTCCTCGACCACCTTCGAGACCTTGGTCTTGCCGTCCATGATGAAGGCCTGCTCGTGCAGCACCACCTCCTGGTGAAACTTGCGGATGCCGCCATCGACCATCTTGGCGACGATATCGGCCGCCTTGCCGCTCTGGCCGGCCTTCTCGCTCAGCACCGCCCGCTCGCGCTCGACGAGAGCCTTGTCGAGATCGGCCACCGTCAGCGACTGCGGGTTGGCCGACGCCACATGCATCGCGAGCTGCTTGGCCAGCGCCTCGAGCTTGGACTTGTCACCGGTCGATTCAAGCGCCACCAGCACGCCGATCTTGCCGAGATCGGTCGCAACCTTGTTGTGCATGTAGGATGCCACGACGCCGTCGGAAACCGACAGCATGCCGGCGCGACGCAACGACATGTTCTCGCCGATGGTGGCGATCAGGTGCGTGAGTTCGCCCTGCACGTCACGGCCAGTGCCGGGATAGGGCGTTGCCGCGACCTTGATCAGATCGCCGCCATTGTCGAGCGCGAGCTTCGCGGCGTCGCCGACGAACTTCTGGAACAGATCGTTGCGGCCGACGAAGTCGGTCTCGGCGTTGACCTCGATGACCGCGCCGCGAGTACCGTTTGCGATCACGCCAACCAGGCCCTCGGCCGCGACACGGCCGGCCTTCTTTGCGGCCGCAGACAGGCCCTTGGTGCGCAGCCAGTCGATCGCCTTTTCGAGATCGCCCGCGACCTCGCCCAGCGCCTTCTTGCAGTCCATCATGCCTGCGCCGGTCTTCTCGCGCAGTTCCTTGACCAAGGAGGCCGTGATCTCAGCCATGTGTCACTCCGTATCGCGCGCAACGCGCGTCCATTGATAAAGCGCGCCACTATAGTGGCGGGTCATGACCCTCAAGCTCTTCCGTGGAGAGATGAGTCCGAGTGACGGGGGCAATCCGGAGATTGCCTCAGGCGTCACCCTCACCCAGTCTCGCCCGCGAGGGGAGGCTACTCGGCCGGCGACGCCTCGGCGCCCGCGGCGTCGGTATCGGTGACAGGAACCTCATCGGCCGGCGGCTCGCTCAGCTCGCCGACGTCTCCGCCTGAAGCCGCGATCTCGGCGCGGATGCCGTCCAGCACCGCGCCCGACATCAGCTCGCAGTACAGCGACACGGCGCGGATGGCGTCGTCGTTGCCCGGGATCGGATAGTCGACACCGTCAGGATCAGAGTTGCTGTCGAGCACCGCCACGATGGGGATGCCACGCTTGCGGGCTTCCTGGACGGCGATCGCTTCCTTGTTGGTGTCGATGATGAACAGCATGTCGGGCGTGCCGCCCATTTCCTTGATGCCGCCGAGCGACCGCTCGAGCTTGTCGCGCTCGCGCGTGAGGTCGAGCTGCTCCTTCTTGGTCAGGCCGAGGACGTCGCCCTTCAAGCGGTCATCGAGCTCGCGCAGGCGCTTGATCGAGGCAGAAATGGTCTGCCAGTTGGTGATCATGCCACCCAGCCAGCGGTGGTTGACGTAGTACTGACCACAGCGCTTGGCGGCATCGGCGATACGCTCGGCAGCGGCTGCCTTGGTGCCGACGAACAGCACGCGGCCGCCGTTGGACACGACCTGGCGGACCTGCAGCAGCGCCTGCTCCAACAGCGGCACGGTTTTGGTGAGATCGATGATGTGGACCCCGTTGCGCACCCCGAACAGGTACGGCTTCATCTTGGGGTTCCAACGCCGGGTGTGGTGACCGAAATGGACACCCGCTTCCAGCAACTGACGCATTGTAAAGGTCGGCATAGCCATGCCGTTTCTCCTTTTCCGGTTGGGCCTCCGCGGGCGTCGCCCTCCTGTGCCGAGGCTTCGGAGGGCACCGGAGCGAGCGTCGGGATGTCTCCCCGTCGACCGCAAACCCGCGTGCGAAGTGGGCGTGGTTCTAAAGGCTTACGGCCCGCAATGCAAGTGTCAATAAAATCAAAGACTTAGGCTCATTTGCCCGGGCCGGACAGCGGCGAAAGCTTCACAATATCGCCCCAGCGTCGGATCTGGTCGGCAAGATAAGCGCCCACTTCGGCTGGCGTCCCGCGCTTTTCCTCGATTCCCTGGCCCAGGAGGCTTTCGTTGACCTTCGGATTTTCGAGTGCCTTGCCGATAACGCTGGACAGCTTGTCGACGACCGGCTGCGGCGTACCCTTCGCCGCGAGCAGGAAGTACACGACATCGACGGTCATGTCGGGATAACCCGCCTCCTTGAACGTTGGGACATCGGGCACCACGCGCGCCCGGGTCTCGCCTGTAATGGCGAGCATGCGGGCCTGGTTGGCGGTCTGCACCGGCACTCCGGAAGCGATGGGCGTGAACCAGATTTGAATGCGATTGGCCAGCAAGTCGACCAATGCGTCGGTCGTGCTCTTGTAAGGCACCATCAACGTGTTGATCTTGGCCGCACGATCGAGCATCTCGCCCAGGAACTGCGGAACGCCGCCGACGAACCCCGCATAGTTCAGCTTGCCGGGTTGCCGGCGGGCGAGCTCGACGAGATCAGCCACGCTTTTCGCCGGAAGCTCGTTGGGCACGAGCAACGAGTAGGGCGTCTTGCCGCTGAAGGCGATCGGCGAGAAATCCCTCGTCAGGTCGAAGCTGGCGTTGCCGGTGACCTGGCTCAGGATATTGCTCATCGAGGCGATCAGCAGCGTGTGGCCGTCCGGTCGCGACTTCGCGACGAACTCGGTCGCGATATTCCCCGTAGCGCCGGCCCGGTTCTCGACGATGACGCTCTGTCCCAGCGTGCCCGTCATGTCCTGCGCCAACTGGCGCGCGATGATGTCGTTGGTCGTGCCCGGGCCGAACGGGACGACGATCGTAATCGGCTTGCTCGGAAAATCCTGGGCCCCTGCGGGAGCTTCGATCGCTCCCGCTACGAAGCCCGCCGTCGTTGCTGCAACGAGGGCACGTCGTGACCACTTGATGGCCGGCATGAGCCTCCCCCTCCTGGTGTTCGTCGCGGGAATTCTAAGGGCGTGCCTATGCAAGCTGCTGGGCAATTTCCTCGGCCAGTTTGACCAGCGAAAGCGGTGCGCTCCCCTCAGCCTTGTTGTTTACCGTGACCCAGACCTTGCGCTTGGCCTTGAAGGCAGCGGCCACCATTCGGGCCAGCACCAACCGGGTCTCCAGGTCCTCGTCGACCAGCTGGTCGAATGGCTCATAGCGTTGCCTGGCGGCTTGGTAGAGGAAGCCGCGGTGCAGGTTCCACCGCACGACCAGGGGTCCAGGCGTATTGCCATCGAGCGCGCGCAATGCAAGCTCCTGGCGCTCGACCTCCGGCATGCGATCGTGCAGGCCGACGCAGTAGCGGGCGCCAACAGTCGCCAGCATCTTCATCAGGCGCGGCGTCAGCAGCTCGGCATTGCGCAGCTCCAGCGCGTAGAGCGGACGATGCTTGCCGATCTCCAGCGGCAGGGCAGCAAAGAATGCCGCCAGACGTTCGACAAGCGTCGCCGCCTCCTCGACAAGGCTGCGCGGCAGTGGCGATACCTGGAAGACCAGAGGGCCGGCCTTGTCACCCAGCCCTTCCAGGCAGGGCACGACGAACTCGCGCGTGGCGATGGCGGCATCGAGGAAGTTTGGGTTTGGCACCTTGCCCCTGCCCTCCTCGTCACGAATCACGGCGTCGCATACCAGCGCCGGAGCCTTGACCACGAAGCTGAAATGATCGGGCACCTGGCGGGCGTAGCCCTGGTACTGCACGATGGTGATCGGCGCGTAGAACGTACGGTCGAGGCTGACGGTCCGCAGCAGCGGGATCTGGGCATAGGCTTCCAGCCCACGCTTGCTGAGTGCCACCTGCGGATGGACGCCCTCATAAACGAGGCCGCGCCAGCCGGGAAAGAACCACGATGACGTGCCGAGCCGGATGTCGACCGGCAGCGTCGGGGCGCTCAGCAAGGGTGAATCGCAGGCCGGCCTGACTTCGCCGGTCGACGCGCGCCGCCGGAGCGGTGGTGCAGGCTCTTCGAACAGGCCGGGTTGCCGGCTCAAATCTCCTCCACCTGCGCGATGCCCGGCAGGCCGCCGATCGCATCGCGCAGGCCGGCGGCGATGGAGTAGGTCTCGCGCAAGGTGACCTCGGCTTCTGTATCGGAGGTCATGGGCACAACGAGCGTGACGCGACTGCGGCCGCGCTTGCCTTCCAGCGCCTTGCGCAACGGCTCGAGCGCGGCGGGATCCGACAGTTCGATACGCAGGCCGGCAGCGGCATTGGCGACCGCGTCGTCGAGCTTCTCCACCGTCTGCGCGGTCAGCTTTACCTGTTCGCCGTCGAGCCTGCCGTCGGCGGAGACCAGGATGGCCTGCCCGGCCTCGAGGAGATTGCGTTTGCTGCCGAGGAGCTCGCTGAAAACGGTGAGCTCGAAGGCTCCGGATTGATCCGAGCACTGCACGAAGGCGAAGCGATTGCCCTTGGCGGACGTACGCTCCTGACGGTCGATGACGGTGCCGGCGAGCCTGATCCGGCCGGACACACCACGCGCGAGCAGCAGCTGCAGGTCTGCGGCGCGCGTCACGCGCAATCGCTCCAGGCTGCGCTCGTAGGCTGCCAGCGGATGCGAGGAAAGATAAAAGCCGATGGCGGAGAATTCATGCTGCAGGCGTTCCATCGGCGCCCAGTCCGGCACCTTGGGGAGCTGCGGCCGGCGCTGGGCCGTGTCGTCGCCGAACAGACTGTTCTGATTGCTGCCGCGGGATTCGTGCGTGGCCTGCGAGTGTCGTGACAGCGCCTCGACAGCGCCGAAGGTCTGGGCGCGATTTTTGTTCAGCGAATCGAAGGCGCCGGCCTTCACCAGGCTCTCCAGCAGGCGCTTGTTTATCACGCGTTGATCGAGGCGCTCGGCGACGTCGAACAGGTCCCTGAACGGTCCGTTGGCCTTTCGCTCCTCGGCGAGCCGGTTCATGGCGTCGCGGCCGACGCCCTTGATGGCCGCAAGGGCGTAGCGCACGCCCAGTTTGCCCTTTTCCGCCTGTTCGACGGCGAACTCGGCCATCGATTTGTTGATGTCGGGCGGCAGCAGCGGGATCTGCAGGCGCTCCAGCTCGCGGCGGAAATTACCGAGCTTGTCCGCGTTGCCCATGTCCAGGGTCATCGATGCGGCGAAGAACTCGACCGGATGATTGGCCTTCAGATAGGCCGTCTGGTAGGCGACGAGGGCGTAGGGTGCGGAATGGCACTTGTTGAAGCCGTAGCCCGCGAACTTCGCCACCTTGTCGAAGATCATCGAGGCACGCGCCTCCTCGACGTCGTTCGTGCGCGCACCCTCGACGAACAGGGCGCGCTGTGCGTCCATCTCCGACTGGATCTTCTTGCCCATGGCACGGCGCAGCAGGTCGGCGCCGCCCAGGGAATAGCCCGACAGAACGCGGGCGATCTGCATCACCTGCTCCTGATAGACCATGATGCCATAGGTCTCTTCCAGGATCGGCTTCAGGGAGGGATGCAGGTAGTCCGGCTTCTCCTGGCCGTTCTTGACGCTGATGTAGGTCGGGATGTCGTCCATCGGGCCGGGGCGATAGAGCGCCACCAGCGCAATCAGGTCCTCGAAGCGGTTGGGCTTGAGCTTGGCGAGGATGTCACGCATGCCGCTGCCTTCCATCTGGAAGACCCCATACGCATCGCCCTTGGCCAGCATCTTGAAGGTCGGCTCGTCATCGAGCGGTATCTTGGCAATGTCGATCTTGTCCCGACCGACCAGCTCGCAGGCCTTCTCGATCACCGTCAGTGTCTTGAGGCCAAGGAAGTCGAACTTCACCAGGCCGGCCGTCTCGACCCACTTCATGTTGAACTGGGTGGCCGGCAGCGATTCCTTGTTGTCGGTATCGCGATAGAGCGGCACCAGCTCGTCGAGCGGCCGGTCGCCGATCACCACGCCGGCAGCATGGGTCGACGCGTTGCGATAAAGCCCCTCGAGCTGCAGCGCCAGGTCGATCAGACGCTTGATCTCCTCGTCGGCCGAATACTGCTCCTTCAGAAGCGGCTCGCTTTCCAGCGCCTGGGCCAGGGTCACCGGCTTGGCCGGGTTGTTGGGAACCAGCTTGCAGATGCGGTCGACCTGCCCGTAGGGCATGCCCAACACGCGGCCGACGTCGCGCAGCACCGCCCTCGCCTGCAGCTTGCCGAAGGTGATGATAGCGGCGACACGATCGTGGCCGTACTCGTCGCGCACATAGCGAATGACCTGGTCACGCTTGTCCTGGCAGAAGTCGATGTCGAAGTCCGGCATCGACACACGTTCGGGATTGAGGAAGCGCTCGAAGATCAGGCCCCAGCGCAGCGGGTCGAGGTCGGTGATCTTGAGCGACCATGCCACCAGCGAGCCTGCACCCGACCCGCGGCCCGGGCCGACCGGGATGTCGTGGTCCTTGGCCCACTGGATGAAGTCGGCGACGATCAGGAAGTAGCCTGAGAAGCCCATCTTCTCGATCATGTCGAGCTCGTAGCTCAGGCGATCCTGGTACGCCTTGAACTCGATTTCGGGCGCCAGGCGTCCGCCCTGCCTCAGGGAGAGAAGGCCGGTCTCGGCCATGTCCTGCAGCGCTTCCTTCTCGGTGCGGTTGGCGAGCTTGGTGTAGCGCGGCAGGATCGGCTTGCGCGGCGCCGGCATGTAGGCGCAGCGCCGGGCAATCGTCAGTGTGTTGTCGCAGGCCTCCGGCAGGTCGGCAAAGACTTCGCGCATCTGGGCGGCCGACTTGAAATAGTGCTCCGGAGTCAGCCGGCGCCGGTTGGGATCCTCGATATGCGCGCCCTGCTCGATGCACAGCAGCACGTCGTGCGCCTCGTACATCCCGGCCCCGGGATAATGCACGTCGTTGGTGGCAACCAGGGGGACGCCGCGTTGGTAGGCAAGGTCGAGCAGCGCCGGCTCGATCCGGCGCTCGGCATCCTCACCGTGGCGTTGCAGCTCGAGATAGAGCCGGTCCTCGAACAAGGACTGCAGCCGTTCGAGATGGTGGGTCGCAGCGGGCATCTGGCCTGAAAGCAGCAGGCGGCCAAGTGCATTGCCCGTATAACCCGCCAAGGCGAGCAGCCCCTCGGTATGACCCTCCAGCTCCGTCAATGGCAGGGCGGACAGCGACCCGGCCTTGTATTCCAGATGGGCGCGGCTCACCAGGCGCATCAAGTTGCGGTAGCCTGTCTCGTTCTGCACCAGCAGGGTGAGCCAGTCGGCCGGCACGATCTTGCCGGGCGGCCCGTTGCCGGTGCCGTCCTCGTGCCGGATGCCCAGTTCGCAGCCGGTGATCGGCTGTATGCCGCCCTTGGCCGCGTACTGCGAGAATTCCAGCGCACCGAACAGATTGTTGCGGTCGGTGACGGCGACAGCCGGCATCGCGTTCGCTTTGGCGAGCGACACGATCTTTTCGACCTTGTTCGCTCCTTCGGTGAGCGAATAGGCAGACCGGACTTTGAGATGGACGAAATCGGCGATGGCCACAGGCCACTATTGCCCGTCCATCTTGTGGAAAACGAGGCGAAGTTAGCCCGACAGCACCCCATCCTTCAGGGTTACCGTCCGATCCATGCGCGAAGCCAGCTCGGGATTGTGCGTCGCCACCAGGGCGGCCATGCCGGTCTCGCGCACCAGTGCCAGGAGTTGCCTGAACACCGCCTCCGCCGTCGACGAATCGAGGTTGCCCGTCGGCTCGTCGGCCAGCAGCATGCGCGGTGCGTTGGCCACGGCGCGGGCGATCGCCACGCGCTGCTGCTCGCCGCCCGACAGACGGCCTGGCCGGTGATCGGCGCGCTCCTTCAGCTGGACCAGACCCAGAAGCTCGGCAGCGCGGCGGCGGGCCTCGGAACGGGACCGGCCGTTGAGCATCTGCGGCAGCATCACATTCTCGATTGCCGAGAATTCGGGGAGCAGGTGGTGGTACTGGTACACGAAGCCCAGGAACTGGCGGCGCATCACCGTGCGCTCGCGATCGCTGGCAGTGCCGGCCGACTTGCCGCCGACCATGATGTCGCCCGCGTCCGGCCGCTCGAGCAGCCCAGCGATATGCAGCAAGGTCGATTTGCCGCTGCCCGACTGACCGACGAGGGCCACGATCTCGCCCGGCCTGAGATCCAGGCTGATGCCCTTGAGGACCTCCAGGCGCCGATCCCCCTGCACGAAGGTGCGCTTGATATCGCGCACGGACAGGGGAAATCCGGGATCACTCATGGCGCAGCCCTTCGACCGGTTCGATGCGCGTGCTGCGCCAGGCAGGATAGGCCGCCGCCGCCAGCGACAGCAGGATGGCGATGGCGACAATGGACAGGATCTCGGCCGGCTGGATGCGCACCGGCGCCGAGGTGATGAATTCGACCTCGCTGGAGCCTGCTCCCGGACCACCTGCGCTGGTGAGCAACATGAGCAGCCGGGCGATGCCCTCCATGTTGGTGCAGACCAACAGTCCGAGGCCGGTACCGACGGCGGTACCGACCAGCCCAACCGCCGCCGCCGACAGGAAGAACGCGCGCACGATCGTGCCGGGCGCCGCCCCCATGGTGCGCAGGATCGCTATGCTGCCGCGCTTGACGCGGACCAGCATGGTGAAGCTCGCCACCACGTTCATGGCCGCGACCACGACGATCAGCGTGAGAATGATGAACATCATCACGCGCTCGACCTGCAGGGCGCCGACGAAGCGTGCATTGAGACCGAGCCAGTGTGCGATCCGCAGGTCCTCGCGGCCGAGCGCCTTGCGCAGCTCCTCGGCGAACAGCGGCGCCGCCTGCGGGTCGGCGATGTCGAGGTCGATCGAGCTCACGGCCTCATCGCCATATTCGAGGTCTCTCTGCAGCAGCGCCAGCGGGACGAAGATCAATCCGTTGTCGAACTCGAAACGGCGGGTGACGAAGCTCGCCAGGACGTCGTAGTCGGTGTAACGCGGCTCGATCGTGCCGTTGTCGTTCACGCGGTGCGTAACCAGGGTGATCTTGTCTTCGGCCCGGAGGTTCAAGGCCTGGCGCAGGCGTTCGCCGATGACGGCGCCGGGGCGCGCGCCGAACGCGCTGAGGTCGCCGTGTGCGATATTCCTGGAGATCATGTCCCGCCCCTGCAGGTCTTCCGGCCTCACGCCCCGCACTATGGCGGCGCGCGTCTGGTTGGCGGCGGTGACCAGCGCCTGGCGCTCGAGGGTTAGATTGATGGCGCGGACACCGGGGAACGCCTTCAACCTCGCCAACAGCTCGGGCGTGGCCTGCACCATGCCGCCGTCGCGCGCGGTGATCACGACATGGCCGTTCAGCCCGATGATGCGGCCGAGCAGCTGTTGGCGAAAGCCGCCCATCACCGACAGCACGACGATCAGCGTAGCGACGCCCAGCGCCACGCCGATCAGCGAGAAGATGGCGATGAACGAAACGAAGCCCTCGCGCTGGCGGGTCGCCAGATAGCGCCAGGCCAGCCAGCGTTCGACCGTGCCGGCTCGGTCACTCACGGTGCAGTCCTTCCACCGGATCGAGCCGTGCCGCCTTGGCCGCTGGATAGAGCGAGGCGACCAATGCGAAGAGCAGCGCCATGACGGCGATGACCACGATCTCGCTCCATTCGATGCGCGAGGGCATCTCGGCCAGCAGGTAGAGCGTCTCGTCGAACAGGACGATGTCGAAGGTACGCTGCAGCCATTGGCGAATTGCCTCGATGTTGCGGGCGAAGGCCAGACCCAGCGCCAGTCCCAGCAGCGTGCCGAAGCCACCGATCGCCATGCCGTCGAGCAAGAAGACCCGCATGATGGCGCCGCGCGTCGCCCCCATGGTGCGCAAGATGGCGATGTCGGCGGTCTTGGTGCGCACCAGCATGACCAGGCTCGACACGATGTTGAAGGCAGCCACGAGTACGATCATCGACAGCACGATGAACATGACGTTGGTCTGGCCCTGGATCGCCGCGAAGAAGCCGATATTGGCCTGCCACCAATCGAATACCCAGGCCTGGGAGCCGACGATCTGGGAGAGCTGCCGGCGCGCCCCGACGGTCGATGCATCATCGGCGACGAAGATCTCGATGCCCGTGACTTTGTCGCCGTAGTTGAGCAGGCGCTGGACGTCCGGCAGCGGCGCGTAGACGAAGTTTGCGTCGTAGTCGTACATGCCGGCGCAGAAGATCGCCGAGACCTTTACCTGCACCGCGCGCGGCACCACTCCGAGCGGCGTTGCCACCTCGACCGGCGAGACCAGCTGCACGCTGTCGCCGACCTTGAGCTTCAACAGATCGGCGAGGCGGCGGCCGATCACGACCGTAAACTCCCTGCCGAACTCCTTCAGCGACCCCCAGTCGATCGGCTTGTCGTCGTCGGCCCGGCACAGGCCGCGATAGCGGTCACGCGTCTCGGCCGGCCCGTCGATCGCCGCCGAAAGCGGCGCGCGCGCCCGGAAGTCCTCGGGCCGGACGCCACGCAGGACCACGCCCCTCACCTTGTCGCCGGCCACGGCCATGACCTGGCCCTCAGCGGTCGGCGTGGCGCTCAGCACGCCCGGCACCTTCGTCATGGCCGCCAGCAGGTCAGGCGTGGCGTCGATGCCGCTTCGATTGCCCTGGACCCCGAGCTGGCCGCTGATGCTCGACATTTGACGCAGCATCTCGAAGCGAAAGCCGTTCATGACCGACATGACGACGATCAGGGTACCGACGCCCAAGGTGATGCCGATCAACGAGAAGGCGGCGATCACCGAGATGAAGCCCTCCTCGCGCCGGGCGCGGAGATAGCGGAAGGCAATGAGGCGTTCGACGGCGGCGAAGGCCATGTCTCAGCCGAAGCGCTGGACGACCTGGTCGAACGGCACTTCCTCGCGCTGGCCGGTCCGGCGGTCCTTGACCTCGGCCTTGCCGGCCGTCACTCCCTTGGGACCGACAATGACCTGCCAGGGGATTCCGATCAGATCCATGTCGGCGAACTTGGCGCCGGGCCTGAGGTCGCGATCGTCGTGCAGCGCCTCGATGCCCTTGGCGGCAAGCCCGTCGTAGACCTTCTGGCAGGCGCCGGAGACCGCGCCGTCGTCGGGCTTGAGATTGACGATCGCCACCTTGAAGGGCGCCACCGATTCCGGCCAGACGATGCCGGCCTCGTCATGGCTTGCCTCGATGATCCCACCGACCAGGCGCGACACGCCGATGCCATAGGAGCCCATCTCGACGGTGATCTGCTCGCCGCCCGGGCCTGCCACGACGGCTTTCATGGGTTCGGAATACCTGGTGCCGAAGTAGAAGATATGGCCGACCTCGATGCCGCGCGCAGCCAGCCGCTCGCCCTCGGGGATCTTCTCGAAGGCGGCCTTGTCGTGCATCTCGTCCGTGGCGGCGTAGAGCGACGTCCACTCGTTCACGATCGGCTGCAGGTCCGTGTCGTAGTCGATCGTCCGGCTCAGGATGTCCTTGTCGACCAGGCCCTTGTGGCAGAACACAGCGCTTTCGCCGGTATCGGCCAGCACGATGAACTCGTGGCTGAGGTCGCCGCCGATCGGTCCGGTGTCTGCCCGCATCGGGATCGCCTTCAAGCCCATGCGCGCGAAGGTGCGCAGGTAGGTCACGAACATCTTGTTGTAGGAGTGGATGGCGCCTTTCTTGTCGATATCGAAGGAGTAGTTGTCTTTCATCAGGAATTCGCGGCCCCGCATCACGCCGAAGCGCGGGCGTACCTCGTCGCGAAACTTCCATTGGATGTGATAGAGATTTCGAGGCAGGTCGCGGTAACTCTTCACGCCGTCGCGGAAGAGAACGCTGATCACCTCCTCATTGGTCGGACCGTAGAGCATTTCGCGATCGTGGCGATCCTTGAAGCGCAGCATCTCGGGGCCATAGGCGTCGTAGCGGCCGCTCTCGCGCCACAGATCGGCCGACTGGATGGTCGGCATCAGCACTTCCTGCGCGCCTGAGCGGTCCTGCTCCTCGCGCACGATGCGCTGGATGTTCTTCAGCACGCGGAAGCCCAAGGGCAGCCATGCATAGATGCCGGCTGAGGTCTGGCGAATCAGGCCGGCGCGCAGCATCAGCCGGTGCGATGCGATCTGCGCTTCTGCCGGGTTTTCCTTCATGGTCGGCAGGAAGTACTGACTCATCCGCATTCTGGTTCGATCCTTGCTGGCCTGGCGAGGTGGCGGCGGACTGTAGGAAACGGGGGGTCCAAAGGCAAACCGGGGCGCCTTCGCCGGCTAGCTTTGCACAGGCGGATGCCCGCACACTTCACGCGACAATCGGGGGAGAAAACGATGCTCGAGCAGGTCTTCAAGCTCAGCGAAAACAAAACCAATGTCCGGACCGAGATCGTGGCCGGCATCACGACCTTCCTGACGATGGCCTACATCATCTTCGTCAACCCGGCGATCCTGGCCGAGGCCAAGATGCCGTTCGGCGCGGTCTTCTCTGCGACCTGCGTGGCCGCCGCCATCGGCTGCTTCCTGATGGCCTTCCTGGCCAACTACCCGATCGCGCTGGCGCCCGGTATGGGGCTGAACGCCTACTTCGCCTTCGGCGTGGTCGGCGGCATGGGCCACAGCTGGCAGGTGGCGCTGGGCTGCGTCTTCATCTCCGGCGTCATCTTCTTCATCATCAGCGTGCTGCCGATCCGCGAATGGATCGTCAACGCCATTCCGATGTCGCTCAAGATGGCGATAGCAGCCGGCATCGGCCTGTTCCTGGCGCTGATCGCGCTAAAGAATTCCGGCATCGTCGTCGCCCATCCGGCGACGCTGGTGACGCATGGCAAGCTTACGAGCTTCCCCGTCATCATGGCGACCCTGGGCTTCTTCCTGATCGTCGCCCTGGAGCGCCGCCGGGTCATGGGCGGCGTCATCATCGGCATCCTGGTCGTGACCATCGTCGCCATTGTCGCCGGCCAGCAGAAATTCGGCGGCATTTTTGACACGCCTCCCTCGCTCTCTCCGGTGCTCCTGCAAATGGATCTCCCCGGCGCGTTCCAGGTCGGGTTGGTGACGGTGGTTTTCGCCTTCCTGTTCGTCGACCTGTTCGACAACACCGGTACGCTGATCGCGCTCGCCCATCGCGGCGGCTTCATGCGGCCGGACGGCACGGTGCCGCGCCTGCATCGCGCTCTGATGGCGGACAGCGGCGCCGCCATGATCGGCGCGGCGGTCGGCACCTCGACGACGACGAGCTACATCGAGAGCGCTTCGGGCATCAACGCAGGCGGCCGCACCGGTCTCACCGCCGCCGTCATCGGCCTCCTTTTCCTCCTGGCGCTGTTCGTGTCGCCGCTTGCGGGCTCGATCCCCGCCTACGCCACGGCGCCGGCTCTGTTCTATGTCGCCTGCCTGATGGTCCGCAGCCTCACAGAGGTAGAATGGGATGACGTGACCGAAGCGGCGCCGGCCGTCGTCACGGCGATCACGATGCCCTTCACTTTTTCGATCGCCGAGGGCATCGCGTTCGGCTTCATTTCGTACGCCGCAATCAAGGTGGCGACCGGACGCTATCGCGACGTGCATCCGGCAGTCGGAATTCTGGCTGTGCTTTTCGTGATCAAGTACATGTACATCGGATGATCACACGCGGAGCGCGGACATTTGTTTGTTGTCGAACGATCCTTGCGCTTACAAATGTTCTAATTGAAGGCAGGCGTTCGAAAGAAAAGGTCTTGGCAAGACGATGGCTTCCGGCTAAGTAGCCTACGCCTTGGGCGCAGCCCGAGTTTTAGGGAGGAGAGCAGCAAAAGCTGCCGATGCAAGTTTCGGGGGTAGAGGGACGGCGGGCCAGGAGCCCGCTGTTTCCTTTTGGATCAATGACTTAGACGGCGCTCCTAAGATCTGGCATTGCGCTCATTCAACCATTTGACGGAAGCTGAAGAAATCCGACTGGTGGAGGAAATAGAAGCCGATCCACACGACGGCCGCGACGATCGACGTGATGATCGCCTTGCGGAGGAGCTGCGGCCGCTCCGGGGCGCCTCGCTCCTCTCCCCGACCTGGATTTTCGATCCTGCGCACGCCGAGCGGCAGCACGGCGAACAGGATTGTCCACCAGATCACCAGGTAGACCATGATGCCGGTGGCCCAGGACATGGCGCTACCTGCTCGCTGTCACCGCTGGAAACCCTCAGACCTGCTCGAGCTCGATCAACGTCCCCGTGAAGTCCTTGGGATGGAGGAACAGTACGGGCTTGTCGTGGGCGCCGATCTTGGGCTCGCCGTCGCCCAGCACGCGCGCGCCCCCAGCCTTGAGCTTGTCGCGGGCGGCATAGATGTCCTCAACCTCATAACAGACATGGTGAATGCCGCCGTCGGCGTTGCGCGTCAGGAAGTTGGCGATAGGCGATTTCTCGCCGAGTGGATGCAGCAGCTCGATCTTGGTGTTGGGCAACTCGACGAACACGACTGTCACGCCGTGAGCGGGCTGCGCCTTGGGGGCGCTCACCCTGGCACCCATCACGGTCCGATAGAGTTCAGCCGCCTTGGCTAGGTCCGGTACGGCGATGGCGATATGGTTCAGGCGTCCGATCATCGGGGTCTCCTGCGGGCTTAGATGCGGACGATGTGCACGTCCGTCAACGGCTTCTTGCCGAGGTGCGCGCGCACGACGCGCCGCACGGCCTGGCGCGCCGCCTCCTCGATCCGGCCGTCGTCGCGGCGCTCGGCGGCGCTGAGCTCGGCAAGCATTTCGCTGAGGCCGGCCGTGATCGCCTCGCCCAGCGTACCGTCGCTATCGTCGATGCCGCGGAGGGAGACCTTGGGGGCCGCCAGCGGCCGGCCGCCCTTGTCGACCACCAGCGTGGCCGCCGCGGCGCCGTTCCACAGGAGCTTGCGCCGCTCCTTCAATGGCGCGCCGTCGAGCGGCGTCAAGACGTCGCCATCGCGCGCCAGCCGGCCGGCATGGACGTGATCGACGATTTCGGCCGGCCCCGGCGCCAGCCGGACCAGGGTGCCGTTGGGCGCCAGAACCGTCTCGGGCACCTGGCAGGTCCGCGCGAGGGCCGCGTGCTCGACCATGTGACGAACCTCGCCATGGACCGGCACGGCGATCCTGGGGCGGATCCACTGATATACGCGCACCAGCTCGTCGCGCGCCGGATGGCCGGAGACGTGGATGCCGGCCTCGCTGTCGGTGACGATTGCGACACCACGCGCCATCAGCGCGTTCTGCAGGCGGCCCACTGCCCGCTCGTTGCCCGGGATCACGCGCGAGGAGAAGATCGCGGTGTCTCCCTCCTCCAGCACCAGGTCGCGATGCTCGCCGTTGGCAAGCTTCGCCATCGAGGCGCGCGGCTCGCCCTGGCTTCCGGTGCAGATGAAGAGGACCTTGTCACGCGGCAGGTAGCCCGCCTGCTGTTCGGGGATGCATTGCGGGAAATCGAGCAGGTAGCCGCATTCCTGGGCCGCTTCGACCATGCGTGTCAGCGCCCGGCCCGACAGCACGGGATGGCGCCCGGCGGCCACGGCCGCCAGGGCAACGCTCTCGACGCGCGCCAAATTTGAGGCAAAGCAGGTCACGGCGACCCGGCACCTGGCGGTCTTCACCAGCTTCTCGAGGTTCGCGCGCACCGTCGATTCCGACCCCGCCTCGCCTTCGACGAAGACGTTGGTGCTGTCGCAAACCATGGCGAGGGCGCCTTCCTCGCCGATGCGCCGCAACATCGCCTCGTCGGTCACCTCGCCCAGCAGTGGCTCGGGGTCGATCTTCCAGTCGCCGGTATGGAACACCGTGCCGAGCCGGGTGCGAATCGCCAGCGCATTGGGCTCGAGGATCGAGTGCGTCATCGTGATCAGCTCGAGCTCGAACGGCGTCAGGCTGAGCTTGCCGCCCAACGGGATCTCGGTGATGGGCACGGCATCCATCAGGCCGGCCTCGACCAGCTTGCGACGCAGAACCGAGGCCGCAAACGGCGTGGCGTAGACCGGCGCCCTGAGCCGCGGCCAGAGGTCGGCGACGGCGCCGAGATGATCCTCGTGGGCGTGGGTCAGCACGATGCCCAACAGGTCGTCGCGACGTTCCTCGATGAAGGCGGGATCGGGCATCACGACATCGACACCCGGCATGGAATCGTCGGCGAAGCCGATGCCGAGATCGATCATCAGCCACTTGCCGGCGTGGCCGTAGAGATTGAGGTTCATGCCGATCTCGCCCGCGCCGCCGAGCGCGAGGAACAGCAACTCGTCGTTGCCGGGAACGGTCATGCCGCCTTCTTGCTGCGCTTCCAGATCTCGATCAGGCCACGCGCCGTGATGTCGGTCGCCACCTGATCGATCACCGAGATATAGCCGTCAAAGACCGGGGCGAGGCCGCCGGTCGAGACCACCTTCATGGGCTTCCCGAACTCGGCCTTGATACGCGTGACGATGCCCTCGATCAGGCCGACATAGCCCCAGAACACACCGGTATGCATGCAGGCGACCGTCGTCGTTCCGATCACCTTCTCCGGCTTCTCGACCACGATACGCGGCAACAGCGCCGCGGCCGCGACCAGTGCCTCGATGCTGAGGTTGGGGCCGGGTGCGATGGCGCCGCCGCAATAGCTGCCCTCCTCGTCGACGACATCGAAGTTGGTGGCGGTGCCGAAGTCCACGACGACCACCGGCGTCCGGGGGAACATCAGGCTCGCGCCGACCGTGTTGCAGATCCGGTCGGCGCCGGCGCCCACACCCTTGATCTTGATGCCATGGATGACATTCGGCTCGCCGATGAACATCGGCTCGCAATTGAGGTAGCGCGTGCAAAGGCGGCGCAGATTGAAATTCGCCTGGGGCACGACGCTTCCGATGATGGCGTCGGTGACCGTCTTGGGATCGATGTTCTCCATGCGCATCAGCTCGAACAGCCAGACCGCGTGCTCGTCGGCGGTGCGCATGGCCGAGGTGTGCTGGCGCCATTCGCCGAGGATGCGATCTCCGTCGACGACGCCGAACTTGATGTTCGTGTTGTTGCAGTTGATGGCAAGCAGCATGGCGTTCTCCTACTCAACTCAGGTCGCGCGGGCCAACAACTCACCCGACACGATCCGCCGTGGACCGGATGCGGTCTTCAGCAGCAGGGCGCCTTGGTGGTCGACGCCATCGAAGCGGCCGCGTACCAGCTCGTCGCCCAGCCTCACGTCGACTTCGGCTCCGAGCGGACCGGCCTTGGCCAGCCAATGCGCGCGCACCATCGCAAAACCTTCATGCCGCCACCCGGTCACCCGGGCGGCGAGAGCTGCGACGAGTTTTCCCAGCGTCGCCTCCACCGAGCCGCCCAGCGCTGCCCCGGGATAACGCATTTCGGGCAGCTGAGGTGCAAAGCCGACATTGACGCCGATGCCGGCGATGACGTGTTGCACCATGCCGGTCTGGGCGATCGCGCTTTCGAGCAGGATGCCGGCCACCTTGCCGCCGTCGACCAGCACGTCGTTGGGCCACTTCAGGCGGACCGTGCGGCCGGCCGGGACGATGTCGGCCACCGCCAGGGCAGCGACGAAGCCCAGTTCGGCGGCGCGTGCAGCCGGACAGTCGGGTCTCAGGATGGTCGAGGTGTAGAGATTGCCCACCGGGGAGGCCCAGCGGCGGCCACGGCGGCCCCTGCCGCCGGTCTGCTCGCGGGCCCACACGATGGTGCCTTCGGGGGCGCCGTCATCGGCGAGGCGCGCCGCTTCGTCGTTGGTGCTGCTGACGCAATCGAGCGCGACCAGCCGCCACCCGTCCGGCAGGACGGGCGCGGGATTCACGGAAAGAGGCCCTTCGCCGCGGAGGCGGCGACGACGCTGAGCGGCTGCGGCGCCAGCGAGAACACCGCGACGATGATGGCGGACGCGAAGGCAACGACGCGATTGACGCCGAACTGCGGTTGGTCGATCGCTTCGCCTGCTGGTTCGTCGAAATACATCACCTTGACGATGCGCAGGTAGTAGTAGGACGCCACTACGGAGGCTAGTACGCCGAGCACTGCGGGCCAGTAGAGCTTGGCCTCGACGGCCGCCATGAAAATGTAAAGCTTGCCCCAGAAGCCCGCGAGCGGCGGAATGCCGGCCAGCGAGAACATGAACAGCAGCAGCGCGAAGGCCATCATCGGCTGGCTGCGCGCCAGGCCCGCCAGGTCGGCGATGCCTTCGACCATGACGCCGCGGCGCTTCATCAGCAGGATGGTGGCGAACACGCCGAGCGTCATCACCAGGTAGATGGCGAGGTAGAAGACCACCGCCTGGATGCCCTTCTCGCTGCCGCTCGCCAGGCCGAGCAGGATGTAGCCGACGTTGCCGATCGAGGAATAGGCCATCAGGCGCTTGATGTTCTGCTGGCGGAGCGCGGCAAAGGCGCCGAGCGCCATCGACAGGATCGAGGCAGCGACGATGATCTGCTGCCACTGCCCGAACAACGGCTTGAACGGGCCCATCAGGACCGAGACCAGCAGCGACATCGCGGCGATCTTCGGTGCGACGGCGAACAGCGCCGTTACAGGAGTCGGTGCGCCCTCGTAGACGTCGGGCGTCCACATGTGGAATGGCACGGCCGAAACTTTGAAGGCGAGACCGGCGACTACGAACACCAGGCCGACGATGACACCGCTCTCCGCACCCTTGCCGTCGAGCAGGGCCTTGGAAATCTCGACGAAGGCCGTGCCGCCGCAGAAGCCGTAGATCAGCGAAGCGCCGAACAGCAGCATTCCCGAGGCGACGGAGCCCAGGACGAAGTACTTCACGCCCGCTTCGGTCGAGCGCACGCTGTCGCGCTGGAAGGCGGCAACGACGTAGAGAGCCAGCGATTGCAGCTCGAGGCCGACGTACAAGGCCATCAGGTCGTTGGCCGAGATCATCAGCATCATGCCGAGGGTGGCCAGCGCGACCAGCAGCGGGTACTCGAAGCGCCAGATCCTGGCCTGCTCGAAGTAGGCTCGCGACATCAGGATGGTGATGGCCGCTCCGACCAGCACCAGCGCCTTCATGGTCGTGGTCAGCCGGTCGACGATGAACAGCGAGGCGAAGGCCGTGCCTTCACGATAGGGCATGAACAGCAGGACAGCAGTGACCAACAGCGCCAGCGACGCCGATACCGACACGAAAGCCGTCGACGCTTCGCCGCGGACAACGCCGTAGATCAGCAACAGGGCCGTGACCGCCGCGAGGAACAGCTCGGGTCGCGCCAGAGACCAGGATTCGAGACCGACAACCATGTTCGTCACTCCCGGGTCACGGCAACGCCGCCGTGCGGGCGAGCTTGATGGCTGCCTGGTAGTCGCCGACCAGCTTGTCGACCGAGGCCGCCATGGGATCGAGGAAGGAGGCGGGATAAATGCCCATCCACAGGCTGAGGAGCAAGAGCGGCAGGAACACCGCGATCTCGCGGCGGTTCATGTCCAGGATGCCCTTCAGCGAATCCTTGGTGAGCTCGCCGAAGATGACTTTGCGGTAGAGCCAAAGTGCGTAGGCCGCGCCCAGGATCAGGCCGGTCGCCGCCAACGTAGCCACCCAGGTATTTGCCTTGAAGGCGCCGACCAGGACCAGGAACTCGCCGACGAAGCCCGACAGGCCGGGCAGACCGACGCTCGCCAGGGTGAACACCATGAAGGTGAAGGCATAGCGCGGCATGCGATGGACGAGGCCGCCATAGGCGGCGATCTCGCGGGTATGCATGCGGTCGTAGACCACGCCGACGCAGAGGAACAGCGCGGCCGAGACAATGCCGTGGCTCAGCATCTGGAACAGCGAGCCCTGCACGCCCTGGATGTTGAGCACGAAGGCGCCGATCGTCACGAAGCCCATGTGTGCGACAGACGAATAGGCGATCAGCTTCTTCATGTCCTCCTGCACCAGCGCCACCAACGAGGTGTAGATCACGGCCACGATCGAGAGACCGAAGATCAGCGGGGCGAAATACTGCGTCGCCTCGGGCAGCAGCGGGATAGAGAGTCGCAGGAAGCCGTACCCGCCCATCTTCAGGAGCACACCGGCGAGGATCACCGAGCCTGCCGTGGGTGCCTCGACGTGGGCGTCGGGGAGCCACGTATGGACCGGCCACATCGGAACCTTCACCGCGAACGAAGCGAAGAAGGCGAGCCACAGGTAGCACTGCCATTCGAACGGCAGCTGCAGGCGCTCCATCGCCACCACGAGATCGGTGGTGCCGAGCTGCCAGTAGATGGCGATGATCGCCAGCAGCATCAGCACGGAGCCGAGCAGCGTATAGAGGAAGAACTTGAACGCGGCATAGACGCGCCGCGGACCACCCCAGACGCCGATGATCAGGAACATCGGGATCAGCACGCCCTCGAAGAAGACATAGAAGAGCGCGAGGTCGAGGGCGCAGAACATCCCGACCATGAAGGTCTCGAGGACCAGGAAGGCGACCATGTACTCCTTGACGCGGACATGGACAGATTCCCAGCTCGCCAGGATGCAGATCGGGGTCAGCAGGGTCGACAGCAGGACGAAGAACAGCGAGATGCCGTCGATTCCCATGTGGTAGCCGATGCCCAACGCCGGAACCCAGTCGAGCTTCTCCTCGAACTGAAAGCCTGCCTTGGTGGGATCGAAGCGCGCCCACAGGATCAGCGAAAGCAGGAAGGTCACGGCGGAGGTGACGAGCGCGATGCTGCGGCAGTTGCGCTCCACCGCCTCCTTCGGGCCGTTGACGATCAGGCAGAAGAACGCACCCACCAGGGGCAGGAAGGTGATCAACGACAGGATAGGCCAGCTCGTCATCGCCCTACCTCACGAACATGAAGTAGGTGACGAGCGCGGCAACGCCGACCAGCATCACGAACGCATAATGGTAGAGGTAGCCCGATTGGAAGCGCATCAGCACGCCCGCCATGTCCTGCGCACGGGCGGCGATGTTGTCGGCGCCGAGCCCGTCGATGGTGGCGCCATCGCCCTTCTTCCAGAAAAACCGACCGATGCGAAGCGACGGCTGCACGATGAGCGCGTCGTAGATCTCGTCGAAGTACCACTTGTTGTAGAACAGCGCGTGCAGGCCGCTGAATCTCCGGATCGTGGCGTCGGGCAGCCAAGGCATGGCGATGTAGTACATGTAGCTCACCGCGATGCCCGAAAGCGCGAAGACCAGCGGCGCCAGCTTCACCCACAACGGCACCTCGTGGGCATGATGCAGGACCTCCTCGGTCGCCTTGACGGCGATCGAGTTGCCCCAGAAGTGCTGCCAGTCGTGGCCGACGAACCAGTCGTAGGCGATGAAGCCCGACAGGGCGGCACCGGCGCCCAACACATAGAGCGGGATCAGCACCACGGCGGGCGATTCGTGGGCGTGGTCCCAGGTGTGATGGTCGCCGCGATACCGACCGTAGAAGGTCATGAACATCAGGCGGGTCGAGTAGAACGCGGTCAGCCCGGCCGCGATCGTGCCCAGCCAGAAGGCGATCAGGCCCACCGTGGTATGCACGCCGTAGGCCGATTCGAGCATGATGTCCTTGGAATAGAAGCCGGCAAAGCCGATACCGTTGCCGAGCAGGAACGGGATGCCGATCCCCGACAAGGCCAGGGTGCCGATCCACATCAGATAGAAGGTCTGCGGCGTCTTCTCCTTGACGCCGCCCATGTTGCGCATGTCCTGCTCGTGATGCAGCGCCATGATGACCGAGCCCGAGCCCAGGAACAGCAGCGCCTTGAAGAAGGCGTGGGTCGTCAGGTGGAACATCGCCGCCGAATAGGAGCCGACGCCGGCGGCGAAGAACATGTAACCGAGCTGGCTGCAGGTCGAATAGGCGACGACGCGCTTGATGTCGAACTGGGTGAGGCCGATCGTGGCGGCGAAAAAGGCCGTGGCCGCGCCGATCAGGGTGACGACCATCGAGGCGGTCGGCGCCAGTTCGAAAAGCGGCGACAGGCGGCAAACCATGAAGACGCCTGCGGTCACCATGGTGGCGGCATGGATCAGCGCTGAAACCGGCGTCGGGCCTTCCATGGCGTCCGGCAGCCAGGTGTGCAGGCCGAGCTGGGCCGATTTGCCCATGGCGCCGACGAACAGCAGCAGGCAGGCGGTCTCGAGAGCCGGCAGGTCCATGCCCAGGAAGTAGATGCGCATCTGGGCGATCTCGGGCGCCTTGGCGAAGATCTCGGCGAAGTTCACGGAGCCCGACAGCATCCAGACGGCGAAGATGCCCAGCGCGAAGCCGAAGTCGCCGACGCGGTTGACGATGAAGGCCTTGATGGCGGCAGCGTTGGCCGAAGGTTTGTCGTACCAGAAGCCGATCAGGAGGTAGGACGCGAGACCCACGCCTTCCCAGCCGAAGAACAGCTGCACCAGGTTGTCCGACGTCACCAGCATCAACATGAAGAAGGTGAACAGGCTGAGATAGGACATGAAGCGAGGGATGCCGGGGTCCTCCGCCATGTAGCCGATCGAATAGACGTGGACCATCGACGACACGCCGGTGACGACGATCAGCATGACCGCCGTCAGCGTGTCGACGCGCAGCGACCAGGCTATGTCCAAGGTGCCGGAATCGATCCAGGTGAAGAGCTTGACGACCACAAGCTTGGCGTTCTCCGGACCGAAGCCGATCTTGACGAAGACGAAGATCGACAGGGCGGCGGCGATCAGCAGCGCCGAGCAGGTGACGATCTGCGCCGGCCGGTCGCCGATCACGCGACAGAAAAGCCCTGCAATGGCGGCGGCCAAAAGCGGCAGCAGGACGATGAGCTTGATGGCGAGATCCATGACGCGGCGCCCCTAGCCCTTCATCGCGTTGATGTCTTCGACCTCGATGGTCCCGCGGTTCCGGAAATAGACCACAAGGATCGCAAGGCCGATCGCCGCCTCGGCGGCAGCCACGGTCAGCACCAGCATGGCGAAGATCTGGCCCACGACGTTGCCCTGGAAGACCGAGAAGGCGACGAGATTGATGTTCACCGCGAGCAGCATCAGTTCGACGCACATCAGGATGACGATGACGTTCTTCCGGTTCAGGAAGATGCCCAGGATGCCCAGCGTGAACAGCACGGCAGCAACGAACAGGTAGTGGCCGAGCCCGATCACCATCACACGCCTCCCCGGCTCGGCACCTTGACCACCGTGACAGCGTCGCCCTTGGGCCGGTAGAGCTGTTCGCTGACCCTCTGGCGGCGCACGCCGGGACGGGTGCGCAAGGTCAGCACGATGGCGCCGATCATGGCGACCAGCAGCACCAGGCCCGCGACCTGGAAGAGGTAGAAGTACTGGGTATAGAGGACGCGGCCGATGGCGCGGGTATTGTCGACGGCCAGGACCTGGGGACCCGCCTTGGCAAGCGCGACCAGGCTGGTCGGCGTGCTGCCGATCACGCCCAGTCCGAGCAGGATCTCGGCCAGCAGCACCAGCCCGATCAGCGCGCCCACCGGCAGATATTTCAGGAAGCCTTCGCGCAACTCCGTCAGGTTGATGTCGAGCATCATGACCACGAACAGGAACAGCACGGCCACGGCACCGACATAGACGATGATCAATATCATGGCGATGAACTCGGCGCCGATCAGCACGAACAGCGCCGCCGCGTTGAAGAATGCCAGGATCAGGAACAGCACCGAATAGACGGGATTGCGCGACACCACGACCATGGCGGCGGACGCCATGACCACGAACGCAAAGACGTAAAAGGCAAGCGCCTGAAGAATCATTGTCTCCCCCTACCCCTTCCGGCTCACCGATATGGAGCGTCGGAATGGAGGTTGGCGGCGATGGTCGGCTCCCAGCGGTCGCCATTCGCGAGCAGCTTGTCCTTGTTGTACATCAGCTCCTCGCGGGTCTCGGTCGAGAACTCGAAGTTCGGACCCTCGACGATGGCATCGACCGGACAGGCTTCCTGGCAGAAGCCGCAGTAGATGCACTTGGTCATGTCGATGTCGTAGCGCGTCGTGCGTCGGCTCCCGTCGTCGCGCGGTTCGGCCTCGATGGTGATCGCCTGGGCAGGGCAGATCGCCTCGCAGAGCTTGCAGGCAATGCAGCGTTCCTCGCCGTTGGGATAGCGGCGAAGCGCATGCTCACCACGGAAGCGTGGACTGAGCGGTCCTTTTTCGTAGGGGTAGTTCACCGTCACCTTGGGCTTGAACATGTATTTCAAGGTGAGAGCGAACCCTGCCACCAGCTCGGAAAGCAGGAACGAACGCGCGGTACGGTCGAGAGAGGCCATCCTGCGACTCCCTAAGGATTCGGAACCCAGCCGCCGAACTGCAGCACGGCGGCGGTGATGACGACCCAGGCCAGCGACACGGGCAGGAAGACCTTCCATCCCAGGCGCATCAGCTGGTCGTAGCGGTAACGGGGCAGCGTCCCCTTGGTCCAGGAAAAGATGAACAGCAGGAACGCGATCTTGAACGCGAACCACACGACGCCGGGGACCCAGGTGAAGGGTGCGTACGGCACCGGCGACATCCAGCCGCCCAGGAACAGCACCGCGCCCAGCGCCGACAACAGGATCATGTTGGCGTATTCGCCAAGGAAGAACAGGCCGAATGTCATCGCCGAGTATTCGGTATGAAAGCCCGCCACCAGCTCCGCTTCCGACATCGGCAGGTCGAACGGCGTCCGGTTCGTCTCCGCCAGCGCCGAGACGAAGAAGATGACGAACATCGGCAAGAGCGGCAGCCAGAACCAGTTGAAGAACCAGCCGGACTGGGCGAGCACGACCTTGGAGAGGTTGAGCGAGCCAACGCAGAGCAGAACCGTGATCAGCACGAAGCCGATCGAGACCTCGTAGGAGACCATCTGCGCCGCCGAGCGCAGGGCGCCGAGGAAGGCATACTTCGAGTTCGAAGCCCAGCCGGCAATGATGATGCCGTAGACACCCAGGGACGAGATCGCGAAAAGGTAGAGAATGCCGACATTGATGTCGGCGATGACCCAGCCGTCGTCGAACGGCACCACCGCCCAGGCGACCAGCGCCGTCATGAAGGCGATCATCGGTGCGAGGATGAACAGCACGCCGTTGGCGCTCGACGGGACGATAGTCTCTTTCAGCACCAGCTTCAGGCCGTCAGCCATCGGCTGCAGCAGGCCGAACGGCCCGACGACGTTGGGACCGCGGCGCAGCTGGATCGAGGCCCAGACCTTTCGGTCGACATAGGTCATGTAGGCGACAGCGACCAGCAGGGGCACCGTCACGGCCAGGCACTGCGCCAGGATCACGATCGCCTGGCCCAGCCAGTTCGTGGTGAAAAAATGGATGAGATCGGCGGTCATTCGCTACTCCGCCGCCATCAGTTGCGCGTGCGACGCCGTGCATTCCGCCATGGTGCGGGACGAACGGCTGATCGGACAGGTCATGTAGAAGTTCTTTATCGGCAACACGAAGGGCTGACCGGAAGCGTCGCCCGGCGTGCCGAAACTGCCCCAACTGCCGGCTGCCTGCTGATCGAGGGCAGCGAATGTGTGATTCACGGCGACCAGTCGCGTGCGCACCTGGTCGAGCGTGTCGTACGGCAGGGTTTTGCCCAGGCGCTCTGAGAGGGCGCGCAGGACAGCCCAGTCCTCACGCGCTTCGCCCGGCGGATAGGCGGCGCGGAAAGCGAGCTGCACGCGACCTTCGGTGTTGACGTAGGTGCCCGGCTTCTCGGTGTAGGCGGCGCCCGGCAGGATGACATCGGCGCGATGGGCGCCGGTGTCGCCGTGATGGCCCTGGTAGATCACGAAAGCCTTGCCCAGCCGTTTGGTGTCGATTTCGTCGGCGGCCAGCAGATAGACCGCAGCGATCTCGCCCTTCTCGCACCCCGCCAGAATCCCCTCCACATCGCGGCCGTCCGCCCCCGGCACGAGGCCGAGATCGAGGCCGCCGACGCGCGCCGCCGCCGTGTGCAGCACGGCAAATCCGTTCCAGTCGCCGCGGATCGCACCCAGCTTGTCGGCGAGGTCGCGGGCCAGTGCCAGCACTGCGCCGCCATCTTCCCGGGCGAGCGCGCCCATGCCGACAATGATGAGCGGATGCTTGGCGCCCCTGAGCTTTTCAAAGAAGCCATGCTTGCCCTCGACCAACTCGGCCAAGGTCGCAGGCCCCCCGCCCAGATGCTCGACGGGATAGGTCAGGTCGGCCACCGGGCCGATACTGCCGATCGCGGTATGACCGCCATGGAGATACCGCTTGCGAATCCGGGCATTCAAGACGGGCGCCTCGCGGCGCGGGTTGGTGCCGATCAGCAGGATCGCGTCCGCTTGCTCGATGCCGCGGATGCCCGCGTTGAAGATGTAGCTGCCGCGCGGTCCATCGAGCTTAGCTCCGTCCTGGCGACAGTCGATGTTCGGGGAACCGAGGCGGGCCATCAGGTCCTTCAGCGCGACCATCGATTCCGCGTCGCACTGATCGCCGACGATCGCGGCGATCTTCGATCCCTCCAACTTGCCGATCTTGTTGACGATGGCGGCGAAGGCCTGCTCCCACGTCGCTTCGACGAGCTTGCCGCCCTTGCGGACGTACGGCCGGTCAAGACGCTGATACCGCAGGCCGTCAATCGCGTGCCGCGTCTTGTCCGAGATCCACTCCTCGTTGACGTCGTCGTTCATGCGCGGCAGCACGCGCATGACCTGGGCGCCGCGCGTATCGATGCGGATGTTGGAGCCGAGCGCATCGAGCACGTCGATCGATTCGGTCTTGGTGAGCTCCCACGGGCGCGCTTCATAGGCGTAAGGCTTCGACGTCAGTGCCCCTACCGGGCAGAGGTCGACCAGGTTGCCTGAAAGCTCGGTCGACAGCGCGTGCTCGACGTAGGTCGTTACCTCCATCGACTCGCCACGGCCGGTCGCACCCAGTTCCTCGACCCCCGCCACCTCGGTGGCGAAGCGGATGCAGCGCGTGCAATGTATGCAGCGGTTCATCGAGGTCTTGACCAGCGGGCCAAGCTCCTTGTCGGGCACCGCGCGCTTGTTCTCGTGGAAGCGGCTGCGGTCGAAGCCGTAGCCCATCGCCTGGTCCTGCAGATCGCACTCGCCGCCCTGGTCGCAAATCGGGCAGTCGAGCGGATGATTGATCAGCAGGAATTCCATCACGCCTTTGCGCGCCTTCGTCACCATCGGCGTAGTGGTAAAGATCTCCTGCTTGTCGGCGACCGGCAGCGCGCAGCTTGCCTGCGGTTTTGGCGGACCGGGCTTCACCTCGACCAGGCACATGCGGCAGTTGCCGGCGATCGACAGGCGTTCGTGGTAGCAGAAGCGTGGCACCTCGAGCCCGGCGAGCTCGCAGGCCTGCAGGATGGTAATGCCGGCAGGCACTTCCATCTCGACGCCGTCGATCTTGATCTTGGGCATTCCCTGCTTGCTCCCTGCCCTACTCGGCCGCCAGCTTTTCGGTGCGCGCGCGGATGCGGCGCTCGAGCTCGGGGCGGAAATGACGGATCAGCCCCTGGATCGGCCAGGCCGCCGCGTCGCCCAGGGCACAGATCGTGTGTCCTTCGACCTGCCTTGTGACGTCCTCGAGAGCGTCGATCTCGTCGATGCGGGCGTTGCCCACCACCATGCGCTCCATGACGCGCCACATCCACCCGGTGCCCTCTCGGCACGGCGTGCACTGCCCACAGCTCTCGTGCTTGTAGAACTGACTGAGACGGGCGATCGCCTTCACGATGTCGGTCGACTTGTCCATCACGATGACTGCCGCCGTGCCCAGCCCTGATTTCTGGTCGCGCAGCGAATCGAAATCCATCAGGACCGTGTCGCAGATCGACTTCGGCAGCAGCGGCACCGACGCACCGCCCGGGATCACTGCCAGGAGATTGTCCCAGCCGCCGCGCACGCCGCCGCAATGACGGTCGAGCAGCTCGCGCAGCGGGATACCCATCTCCTCTTCGACGTTGCACGGCTTGTTGACGTGCCCGGAGATGCAGAAGAGTTTCGTGCCGGTGTTGTTGGGCCGGCCGATGCCGGCGAACCAGGCAGCGCCACGACGCAGGATGGTCGGTGCGACGGCGATCGATTCGACGTTGTTAACCGTCGACGGGCACCCGTAGAGACCCGACCCGGCCGGGAACGGCGGCTTCAGCCGCGGCATGCCCTTCTTGCCTTCGAGGCTCTCGAGCAGTGCCGTTTCCTCGCCGCAGATATAGGCGCCGGCGCCGCGATGGACGTAGAGGTCGAAGTCCCAGCCGGAACCGCAGGCATTCTTGCCAAGAAGACCCGCGTCATAGGCCTCCTTGATGGCGGCCTTCAGCGTCGCGGCTTCGTTGTAGAACTCGCCGCGTACGTAGATGTAACCGGCGTTGGCGCGCATGGCGAAGCCCGCGACCAGGCAGCCTTCGACCAGCAGATGCGGGTCGTGACGCATGATGTCGCGATCCTTGCACGTGCCCGGCTCGGATTCGTCGGCATTGACGATGAGGTAGTGCGGCCGATCCTTCACTTCCTTAGGCATGAAGGACCACTTGAGCCCCGTGGGGAAGCCCGCGCCGCCGCGCCCGCGCAAGCCCGACTTCTTCATCTCGTCGATGATGGTGTCGACGCCTCGATCGAGAATAGCCTTGGTGTTGTCCCACGCACCGCGCGCACGGGCTGCCGGCAGCCGCCAGTCGTGGAAGCCGTAGAGATTGGTGAAGATGCGGTCCTTGTCGGCAAGCATCGCCTACTCGCTCCTCAAGGTGGTCGGCCCGCCCTCGGGCGCCGAGGTCTGGCGGTCGACCTGCGGCCCGGGCTTGGGAATCTCGCCGCGCTTGAAGGCGTCGAGCACCTTCTTGAGGGAGGCCTCGTCGAGATCTTCATAGAAGTCATCGTTGATCTGCACGACCGGCGCATTCACGCAGGCGCCGAGACACTCGACCTCCTGCACGCTGAACGTCTCGCCGTCGGCGGCATGTTCGCAGGCCTTCATGATGGCGTCCGAGCCGCGCAGCCAGCATGGCGTCGTGGTGCAGACCTGCAGGAGGTACTTACCCTTCGGCCGGAGCTGGAACATCGTATAGAACGTCGCGATCTCGTAGACACGGATCGGCGCCATATCGAGGAGCTTCGCGACCTCGTCCATCGCGGCGCGCGGCAGCCAGCCGAACTGACGCTGCGCCAGGTCGAGAACGCCGATGACGGCGCTGGCCTGGCGGCCGGGCGGGTAGTTGGCGATCAGCTCCTTCGCCTGCGCCATGTGCTCGGCATCGAATTCGAACTTGGCGACGTGCGGGACGTCCTTGGGATCGGCGGTGATCATCGACATGTCATCGCCTCCTAGCGGTCGATCTCGCCGAACACGATGTCGAGCGAACCGATGTTCGCCGACATGTCGGCAAGCTGATGGCCCTTGGTCATCATGTCGAGCGCAGCAAGGTGCGGGAAACCCGGTGCACGGATCTTGCAGCGGTAGGGCTTGTTGGTGCCGTCGGACACCAGATAGACGCCGAATTCGCCCTTGGGCGCCTCGACAGCGGTGTAGGTTTCGCCGGCCGGCACCTTGTAGCCTTCAGTGTAGAGCTTGAAGTGATGGATCAGGGCTTCCATGGAGCCCTTCATCTCGCCGCGGCGTGGCGGCGAGATCTTCCGATCGTCGACGCGCACCGGGCCGGTGACGGTCCGCAATGCCGTCACGCACTGTTCCATGATGCGGGCGCTCTGATACATCTCCTCGATGCGCACCAGGTAGCGCGCGAAGCAGTCGCCGGTCTTGCCGACCGGAATATCGAAATCCATGCGGTCGTAGACGTCGTAGGGCTGCGACTTGCGCAGGTCCCACGGCAAGCCCGAGGCGCGGATCATCGGGCCGGAGAAGCCCCAGTCGAGCGCCTGCTGCGGATTGACGACGCCGATATCGACCGTGCGCTGGCGGAAGATGCGATTGTCGTTCAGGAGGTTCTCGATGTCCTTCATGAACGGGTAGAATTGCTTGATCCACGCTTCCATGGAATCGAGCATCCCGTCAGGCAGGTCCTGGTGCACGCCGCCAGGGCGAAAATATGCGGCGTGCATGCGCGAGCCGCTGACGCCCTCGTAATACTCCATAAGGAGCTCGCGCTGCTCGAAGCCCCACAGCGGTGGGGTGAGCGCGCCGACGTCCATGGCGAAGGTCGTGACGTTCAGCAGATGGTTCAGGATGCGCGTGATCTCGGAGAACAGCACGCGAATGTACTGGCCGCGCTCAGGCGCGGTGATCCCCAGAAGCTTTTCGACGGCCAGCGCATAGGCGTGCTCCTGGTTCATCGGCGAGACGTAGTCCAGCCGATCGAAGTACGGCACCGCCTGCAGGTAGCTCTTGTACTCGATCAGCTTTTCGGTGCCGCGATGCAGCAGCCCGATGTGAGGATCGCAGCGTTCGACGATCTCACCGTCCATTTCGACGACCAGGCGCAGCACACCGTGAGCGGCCGGGTGCTGCGGCCCGAAGTTCATCGTGAGCGTTTTGATCTCGACGTCGGACATGACGCTAACTCTTTGCCTTCTCGTCGGCCTTCTCGTCTCCCGGCAGCACTTCGTGTGCGCCTTCCCACGGGCTCAGGAAGTCGAAACGACGGAACTCCTGCTGCAGCTTCACCGGCTCGTAGACGACACGCTTCTGCAGGTCGTCCCATCGGACCTCGACGAAGCCGGTCAGCGGGAAGTCCTTGCGCAGGGGGTGGCCCTCGAAGCCATAGTCGGTGAGGATGCGACGCAGGTCGGGATGATCGGCGAACCAGACGCCGTAGAGATCGTAGGTCTCGCGCTCGAACCAGCCGGCAGAACTGAACACCGGTGCGGCCGACGGCACCGGCGTGTTCTCATCGGTGGCCACCTTGACGCGAACCCGCTGGTTGTTCCTGAGGCTGAGCAGATTGTAGACGACGTCGAAGCGCTTCTCGCGCTCGGGCCAGTCGACGCCGCAGACATCGACGAGCTGCTTGAACAAGCAGCGGGGATCGTCACGCAGGAAGGTCAACAGCGCGATCAGCTTGTCGGACGTCGTCTCGAGCATCAGCTCGCCGAGGCGGACATTCGCGGCAACGACGGCGCCGGCCGTCGCCTGCTTGATGTGCTCGCCGAGTTCCTGAAGGGATTCCGTCACCGAACGATCGTCCCAGTCCGGCGGACCTTCTTCTGGAGCTGCAGGACGCCGTAGAGCAGCGCCTCTGCCGTGGGAGGGCATCCCGGAACGTAGACGTCGACCGGCACGATGCGATCGCAGCCGCGTACGACGGAATAGCTGTAGTGATAGTAGCCGCCGCCGTTGGCACAGGAGCCCATCGAGATCACGTAGCGCGGCTCGGCCATCTGGTCGTAGACCTTGCGCAGAGCCGGCGCCATCTTGTTGGTGAGCGTGCCGGCCACGATCATGACGTCGGCCGCGCGCGGGCTCGGCATCGGCGCAAAACCGAAGCGGTCGAGGTCATAGCGGCTCATCCAGCAATGGATCATCTCGACGCCGCAACAGGCGAGGCCGAAGGTCAGGCCCCACATCGAACCAGTGCGCGCCCAGGTGATCAGCTTGTCGAGCTGGGCGACGACGAAGCCCTTGTCGGCGAGTTCGTCGTTCAGCGCGCGTGACAACGCCGCTTCGGCGGCGGGATTGGTCTTTGGCGGGGTGATCACTCCCATTCCAACGCTCCCTTGCGCCACTCGTAGATGAAGCCGACCGTCAGAACGGCCAGGAACAGCATCATCGACCAGAAGCCGAACAGTCCTATGTCACCTAACGCCACAGCCCACGGAAAAAGGAACGCGACCTCAAGGTCGAAAATGATGAAAAGGATGGCAACCAGATAGAAGCGAACGTCGAACTGGCCACGAGCGTCGTCGAAGGGCGCAAAGCCACACTCGAAAGGCGATAGCTTCTCGGAATTCGGGTTCTGTCGGGCGATGATGTAGGAGCCGCCAAGCATGGCGCATACAAGGGCCAAGGCGAGGCCGAGGAAGATCAGGATTGGCAGGTATTCCCTGAGAAGCTCTTCCATCGCCACCCCTCGCTGCGTGTGGCGCCCGTTCGGGCTGCCAGCGTTGGGGCTGGCGCGAGCGACGGGACTCGAACCCGCGACCTCCGGCGTGACAGGCCGGCGTTCTAACCAACTGAACTACGCCCGCGTAAGTCCCCAACGGCGCGCGAGAGATATAGGACACCCTATATAGTGTCAAGCATACCGCAATCGCGAAGGCGTTCGTAAGTGCCGGAAATATCGACGCTTTCCGCACGTTGGCAGAGAGCAGTGCAAGAGTGCCGCGCGATCTGCAGTTTGCAACAGGTACGTCATCCGCGAACGACGAACGTTGTGCCGTCGCAAACCGTCAACATGTGCTAGAAGGACCGCCGGGCGATTAGCTCAGCGGTAGAGCATTCCCTTTACACGGGACAGGTCGGCGGTTCGATCCCGTCATCGCCCACCACCCGCCGCCGGAGCGCAAAGACGCGCCCAATTCGAACGGTTTCGCTGCAGAGAGGCCCGGGCGAGCGGGTCGATGCAAAGAAATAAGCGCCAGTTGCCGCCGCAGGCGTCGAAGCGCCCTCTAGTTGATTGCGTCCTTGAGGTGCTTGGAGGCCTTGAAGCGCGGCACATTGGCGGCGGGAATCTTGATCTTCTCGCCGGTCTGCGGGTTGCGGCCGTCGGCGGCCTTGCGCTTGGAAACCTGGAAGGTGCCGAACCCGACCAGCAGGACTTTTTCCTTCTTCTTCAAAGACTTGGTGATCACGGTCAGCACTGCTTCGATCGCCCCGGCCGCATCGGTCTTGGATAGGTTGGTCGAAGCGGCGACGGCGGCAATCAAATCGTGCTTGTTCACAGGCAGACCCCCGATGACCCGGATGGCGGGAGTGTAAGGGCGGTCGGAAAACCGCGTCAACGTTTGAATACCACATTTTGTAGGGAGGACCGGCCTAAAACCGTATAAGTAGCGAGGGCAGATTTGCCTCCACTCGCCCACCGGTCCCCGACCGTCGCTCGAGGCGGGAAGCGCCCTGAAACGACGAAGCCCCGGATTGCTCCGGGGCTTCGCTCAATCTTATTTGCGATCCGCTCAGTGGGCGCGGACTTCGGCACCCTCGGCTGGCTTGGCAGCCGCCACTTCGAGGTCGTTCGGCCACTCGATGGCGACCAGCGGCTTGACGAGCGCGCGGGCCAGCACCTCGTCGACCGTCGAGACCGGGACAATCTCCAGGCCCTTCTTCACGTTGTCCGGGATCTCGGGCAGGTCGCGCTCGTTCTCCTTGGGGATGAGCACGGTCTTGAGACCGCCACGCAAAGCCGCCAGCAGCTTTTCCTTCAGGCCGCCGATTGGCAGCACGCGGCCGCGCAGGCTGATCTCGCCGGTCATGGCGACTTCCTTGCGCACCGCCACGCCGGTCAGCGCCGAGACGATCGAGGTGATCATCGCCACACCTGCCGACGGGCCGTCCTTGGGCGTTGCACCCTCGGGCACGTGCACGTGAATGTCGCGCTTCTCGAACATCACCGGCTTGATGCCGAAGGAGTTGGCCCGCGAGCGGACATAGGCGTTGGCCGCCTGCACCGACTCCTGCATGACGTCGCCAAGCTTGCCGGTGACGGTCACGCGGCCGCGGCCGGGCACCAGCACGGCTTCGACCTGCAGCAGCTCGCCGCCGACTTCGGTCCATGCCAGACCCGTCGTGATCCCGACAAGATCCTCGAGCTCGGCTTCGCCGAAGCGGAAGCGGCGCACACCGGCATACTTGTCGAGGTTCTTGGCCCGCACCTTCACCTTGGCCGTCCCCTTCATGAGGATTTCCTTGGTGGCCTTGCGCGCCAGATTTGCGATCTCACGCTCAAGGTTACGCACACCGGCCTCGCGCGTGTAGTAGCGGACCAGGTCGCGCACGGCGTCGTCGCCGATGTCGAGTTCGTCGTCCTTGAGACCGTTGGCCTCGATCTGCTTGGGGATCAGGTGCTTACGGGCGATCGCGACCTTCTCATCCTCGGTGTAGCCCGCCAGCCGAATGATCTCCATGCGATCCATCAGCGGCTGCGCCATGCGCAGCGAGTTCGCCGTGGTGATGAACATCACGTTGGACAGGTCGTAGTCCACCTCGAGGTAATGATCGTTGAACGTCCCGTTCTGCTCGGGGTCGAGCACCTCGAGCAAGGCCGACGACGGATCGCCGCGGAAGTCCGCGCCGAGCTTGTCGATCTCGTCGAGCAGGAACAGCGGGTTCGACGACTTCGCCTTCTTCATGCTCTGCAGGACCTTGCCCGGCAGCGAGCCGATATAGGTCCGGCGATGGCCGCGGATCTCGGCCTCGTCCCGCACGCCGCCCAGCGACATGCGCACGAAATTTCGGCCTGTCGCCTTGGCGATAGACTTTCCGAGCGAGGTCTTGCCGACACCCGGAGGACCGACCAGGCAGAGGATCGGGCCTTTCATCTTGTCGACGCGCTGCTGGACGGCGAGGTACTCGAGGATACGCTCCTTCACCTTCTCCAGGCCGTGGTGATCGGCGTTGAGCACGTCCTCGGCGTACTTGAGATCCTTGATGATCTTCGTGGGCTTGCGCCACGGGATCGACAAGAGCCATTCGAGGTAGTTGCGCACCACCGTCGCTTCGGCCGACATCGGGCTCATGGTGCGGAGTTTCTTCAGCTCGGCATTGGCCTTTTCACGCGCTTCCTTGCTGAGGCGCGTCTTCTTGATGCGCTTCTCCATCTCGGAGATCTCGTCGCGACCGTCCTCGGTCTCGCCAAGCTCCTTCTGGATCGCCTTCATCTGCTCGTTGAGATAGTACTCGCGCTGCGTCTTCTCCATCTGACGCTTCACGCGGTTACGGATCTTCTTCTCGACCTGGAGGACGCCGATCTCGCCTTCCATCAGGCCAAGGATACGCTCGAGCCGCTTGCTCACCGAGTCGAGTTCGAGCAGCTGCTGCTTCTCGGCGACCTTGAGTGCGAGATGCGCCGAAATCGTGTCGGCGAGCTTGGCGGGCTCCTCGATCTTGTTGATCGAGACGACCACCTCGGGCGGCACCTTCTTGTTCAGCTTCACATAGTTCTCGAACTCCGAGACCACGGTGCGCGCAGCGGCCTGCAGTTCGGCGGCGTCGGTCGGCGCCTCCTCCATGTCGATGGCGTTGGCCTCGAAGAACTCGCTCTTGCCGGTATAGCCGACGATCTTCACGCGGCGACCACCCTCGACCAGCACCTTCACGGTGTCGTCAGGCAGCTTCAGGAGCTGCAGCACGGTGCCGAGTGTGCCGATGGTGTAGATGTCGTCCGGCCCGGGATCGTCCTGGCTGGCGTTCTTCTGGGCGATCAGCAGGATCTGCTTGTCGTCCTTCATGACCTCTTCGAGAGCCTTCACACTCTTCTCGCGGCCGACGAAGAGCGGCACGATCATGCCGGGAAACACCACGATGTCGCGCAGCGGAAGGACCGGATAGGTCGTCCCTTGGACAGAGGGGTTGTCGGGCTTGGGGGCGTTCATATTTGCCTCGCTACATACGCTGTTAGAGCTACCCGCACCCCGGCCTTGATCCCCCGAATGGGCGAATCTGGACCTGCCGGCACGCGCACTCGCTAGCAGAGATTGGCCTGAACAGAGGGTTGTTCAAGGCCACGGCGGGTTGCCAGCGGGCGCTCCCGCCGGCGCAGCAAAAGTCAGGCCGGGGCGGCAGCGATGCCTTCCTTGCGCTCACCGTGCACGTACAGCGGCTGAGCCCGTCCTTCGATGACTTCGCGGTTGATCACGACCTCCTCGACCCCGTCGAGCGACGGCAGGTCGTACATCGTGTCGAGCAGCACGGTCTCCATGATGGAGCGCAGGCCGCGTGCGCCAGTCTTACGCAGAATCGCCTTCTGGGCGACAGCGCGCAGCGCATCCTCGGAGAACTTGAGCTTCACGCTCTCCATGTCGAACAGCCGCTGATACTGCTTAAGCAACGCGTTCTTCGGCCGTGTCAGGATCTCGATCAGCGCACTCTCGTCGAGGTCCTCGAGCGTGGCGACCACCGGCAGGCGGCCGACGAACTCGGGGATCAGCCCATACTTCAGCAGATCCTCCGGTTCGAGATCGCGCAGCACTTCGCCGGTGCGACGATCCTCCGGTCCGCGTACTTCGGCGCCGAAGCCGATCGATGTGCCCTGCCGGCGCATCGAAATGATCTTGTCGAGGCCGGAGAAGGCGCCGCCGCAAATGAACAGGATATTGGTCGTGTCGACTTGCAGGAACTCCTGCTGCGGGTGCTTGCGCCCGCCCTGCGGCGGAACGGACGCGACGGTGCCTTCCATGATCTTGAGCAGCGCCTGCTGCACGCCCTCGCCCGACACGTCGCGCGTGATCGACGGGTTGTCCGACTTGCGGCTGATCTTGTCGACCTCGTCGATATAGACGATGCCGCGCTGCGCCCGCTCCACGTTGTAGTCGGCCGACTGCAGCAGCTTCAGGATGATGTTCTCGACGTCCTCGCCGACGTAACCGGCCTCGGTCAGCGTCGTGGCGTCGGCCATGGTGAATGGCACGTCGAGCATCCGCGCCAAGGTCTGGGCCAGAAGCGTCTTGCCGCAGCCCGTCGGGCCTATCAGCATGATGTTCGACTTGGCGATCTCGACGTCGTTTGCCTTGCCGCCATGGCTCAGGCGCTTGTAGTGATTGTGCACCGCAACGGCCAGGATGCGCTTGGCCTGATCCTGGCCAATCACATAGTCGTCGAGGATCTGGCGGATTTCCTTGGGAGACGGCACCCCATCCTTGGACTTGACCAAGGTGGTCTTGCTCTCCTCCCGGATGATATCCATGCAGAGTTCGACGCATTCATCGCAGATGAACACCGTCGGCCCGGCAATAAGCTTTCTCACCTCGTGCTGGCTCTTCCCGCAGAAGCTACAGTACAAGGTGTTGCGGGAGTCGCCCCCGGACTTGGCGGCTGGCATGGCCTTAACGCACCTCCGCTTGGGGAGCCCGCTGACTACGGGCCCGCACCAAGACTATGTTAAACTCGACCCCCGGACCGCCACAACCTCAAAATATGGTGTGCCGAGGGCCAACCAAGAAACAACTGGTCGCGCCTACCCTACGAGGCAGCCGCCTGGATGGTCGGCGTCGGGCGCTTCTCAAGCACATCATCGATCAGTCCGAACTCTTTGGCTTCGGGTGGCGAAAAGAATTTGTCGCGTTCCATTGCCCGTTCGATCTCCTCGATCGTGCGGCCAGTGTGGGTAACGTACATCTGGTTCAGTCGTGCCCGGGTCGCAAGGATCTCCCGCGCATGGATCTCGATGTCGGTCGCCTGGCCCTGGGCGCCGCCCGACGGCTGGTGGATCATGATGCGGGAGTTTGGCAGAGCGAACCGCTTGCCCTTCTGCCCGGCCATCAGCAGGAGCGATCCGGCCGATGCCGCCTGACCGAACACCAGGGTCGAAATCTGCGGTCGGATGTACTGCATGGTGTCGTAAATCGCCATGCCCGACGTCACGACGCCGCCCGGCGAGTTGATGTAGAAGGATATGTCCTTGGTAGGATTGTCGGCTTCCAGATAAAGGAGCTGGGCGCAGACCAGGCCGGCGACGTTGTCTTCGATCGGGCCGTTGAGGAAGATGATGCGTTCCTTGAGCAGCCTTGACCAGATGTCGTAGCCGCGCTCGCCACGCGCCGACTGCTCGACAACCATCGGCACATAATAGTTGTTGTAGATCTCGAGTGGATCGCGGTCGCGACTCATCGCGGGCCCCCATTGTGACTGACTATAAAAGTGGCAGTGGCGCTGGTCCGGTTCAAGACCATCGCCCTGCCCTGGATCAATTCGTCGCCCACTATTCCTTCGGCCCGTCCTGTTTCGGCGACTCCTCCTTTTGCGGCTCCTCGTCCTCGGCCTCTTCGGCATCGCGAGCCGCTTTCAGCAGTTCCTCAGGCGTAACCGACTTCTCGCTGATCTTGGCGAGCTCGAGAATGAAGTCCACGGTCTTCTCCTCGAAGATCGGTGCGCGCAGCCGCTCCTTCAGCTCGGCGTTCTTGCTGTAGAATTCCAGCACCTGGCGCTCCTGGCCTGGGTAGCGCATGGCTTCGCGCATCACTGCCTGATTCAGCTCCTCGGGTGTTACATCGATCGAGTTGGAGCGGCCGACATCGGCCAGCAGCAGGCCCAAACGAACCCGCCGCTCGGCGATCTCGCGATATTCCTTCCGCATCTTTTCTTCGTCGTCGTCGACTTTCTGGCCGGACTTCTTGGCCTCTTCAATACGCTGCCAGATCGCGTCAAATTCACTGTCGACAAGGCCAGCGGGCACATCGAACTTGTGGCTGTCGGCGAGCTTGTCGAGCAACTGGCGCTTGATCATCGTGCGCGAAACCTGCGCGTAGTCCTGCCCGATTCGCTCGGCTACCGCCTTGCGCATGGCATCGAGGTTCTCGAAGTTGTTCTTCTTGGCGAGCTCGTCGTCAGCCGGCTTTTCGACGAGTTCCAGGATCTCCTTGACGGTGCACTTGAACACCGCGTCCTTGCCGGCGAGATCGGCCGCGCCGTACTCCGCGGGAAAGGTCACCTTCACGTCAACGGTCGTGCCGGCCTCGGCACCGACGAGCTGATCCTCGAAGCCCGGTATGAATGATCCCGAACCCAGCTCGAGCGTGTAATCCTGCGCCGTGCCGCCGGGAAATTCCTTGCCGTCGACCGAGCCGACGAAGTCGATCTTGATGGCGTCTCCACTCTGCGCCGGGCGCGGCGGGTCGACGGGTTTCTGCTCGCGGTTGGCCTTGGCGATGCGATCGATCGTTTCGTCCACGTCCTTCTCGGGCACGACGGCCTTCAGGCGCTCGAGCTCCACTTCCGAAAAGTCGAGCTTGCCGATTTCGGGCAGCACTTCGACCACGACCTCGAACTCGACGTCCTTGCCCTCCTCCAGCGTCTTCAGGTCGACGCGCGGTTGCAGCGCGGGCTTCAGGCCGCGGTCCTCGATCGCCTTGGCGGTGCTCGAATTGACCGCCGCCTCCAGCGCTTCGCCGAACAGGGCCTGGCCGTACTGCTTCTTCAGCAGCCCGACCGGCACCTTGCCCTGGCGAAAGCCCGGCATCTGTGCCGTCTTGGCAAGCTCGACCAGCCGCTCGTCGACCTTGGCCGACAGGTCGCTCGCCGGGACGACGATCTTGAATTGCCGCTTCAGCCCTTCGGCCGAGAGTTCCGTCACTTGCATCGTCCTACCTTCACTTTGATCTGCTGCCGGCGGGGCTCCTGGAGCATCCGTAGTGTTATGATTCCATTGGGTTTTGTCTGACGGCACGAGCCCCGTTCCACGTCTTCAGTATACGCCGGTCTTGGATTGGCCTGTCGGGATGCGAGCCTCTACCCGCACTGGCTGTCACACGCAAGGGGCCATGTGCCGAACGGGTAACGCAACGTCTTCGTCGTGCTCGGTCCGTGCTCGACGGATCGCCCGAGCGATACCCGGGCGAGGATACCCGGCCCTTGGTGCGGGCGGAGGGACTTGAACCCCCACGCCTTGCGGCACGAGAACCTAAATCTCGCGTGTCTACCAATTTCACCACGCCCGCTCGGCCGCTGCCCTAACCTGCGCCGGCCGGACGGTCAATTCGCGGCTTGTGCAGCCTCCAGTGCATCCGGAAGCTGCGCCACCAGATCCTCGGCGATAAGGCCGGGGCGACCGAAACGCAGCGCGCACTCCCCGTGGACCCAAGCCGCCGCCGCGGCCGCTGCAAAGGCCGACAGGCCCTGAGCCATGAGGCCGACCGCGATGCCGGCGAGTACGTCACCCGTTCCGGCCGTAGCGAGGCCCGGCGAGGCGTGAACATTGATGACCGCGCGTCCGTCCGGTGCGGCAATGACGGTGTCGGGGCCCTTCAGGAGCACCGTTGCCCCGCTCCGCGTCGCCGCCTGACGAGCGCGCTCGACCTTCGCAGGGATCGCCGTGAGGTCGGGAAAGAGGCGCCGGAACTCGCCTTCATGAGGCGTGAGCAAAGCCGGTCCCTGGACGGCGGCGAACAGCTCTGCCGGAGACGTGGCAAAGACACTGACGGCATCGGCATCGAGCACGGTCGGCCGACGGGTCGCCAGTGCCCCGAGCGTCGCGCTGCGCGTACGCTCGCCCACGCCGGAGCCTGGCCCGACCAATATCGCGTTGCGCCGCTCATCCTCGAGCAAGCGGGCGAAGGCGTCGCCGTCCTCGCACGACGTCACCAGATTGCCAGGCTCGGCCGCCTGATAGACGGGGAGCGCGGCAGGAGGCGCCGCGATGGTGACGAGCCCCGCTCCCGCCCGGCGCGCACCGAGCGCCGCGAGGCGCGCGGCACCGGTCGCAGTCTCGCCTGCGAGAATGGTGGCATGGCCGCGCGCGTACTTGTGGTCGCCGCGATCCGTGCGCTGCAGATGCGACTGCCACAACGCCGGCGCGTTCAGCCAAAGGCGCGGTGCGATCTCTCTCAGCACGTTTGCAGCAATGCCGATGTCGGTGACTTCGAGCGTGCCGCAGCGGCGCAAACCCTCGAGCGAATAGTGACCGGGTTTGGCGCGAAAGAACGTCACCGTCCGCGTCGCCATCGGAGCACGGCCCATGATCTCGCCGCTGTCGCCATGCAGGCCGCTGGGCACGTCGACGGCCACTGTCGCGAGCGCCTGGTCATTGATGCGATCGATCAGTTCGCCGGCAATGCCTTCGATCGGCCGAGTCAGTCCCGCACCGAACAGCGCGTCGATCACCAGTGGCCGGCCATCGAGCAGGTCGAGCGACAGCGGCGCCACCTCGCCTGCCCAACCGCCGATCGCCCAGGCGGCGTCGCCTTTGAGCGCCCCGCGCTCGCCCAACAGGGCGACCCGAACCGGCCATCGCCTCGCCTGCAGATGCCGCGCCGCCACGAAGCCGTCGCCGCCATTGTTTCCGGGACCGCACAGCACGACCACCGGCCGCCGCGGATGGTGCAACGTGACGGCATCGGCGACCGCCCGGCCGGCGGCCTCCATCAAATCGATGCCCGGCACACCGCCAGCAATAGCGGTTGCATCGGCGCGGCCCATCTCCGCGCAGGTCAGGAGGACGAGATCGTCGCAGGGCTTTAAGTCACGCACCGTCGGCCCAACAGCCACGGCGTGCGAGCGATTGGGGCGGCCGACCGGACTTGAACCGGCGACATCCAGAATCACAATCTGGCGCTCTAACCACCTGAGCTACGGCCGCCACCGTGGTCGCTCCCGCGAAGCGGCGCCTTCCTACGCTTGCCGGCACAAAGCGTCAAGAAACCGGCGTCGGCGGCAGCAGGCGGTCGATCGACTTCGCCCATACTTCGCGCGCCTCCTCGATCGACAGGCCGCCGAAGTCTCGCATCCGCGCCCAGCTCTCGAAGTCGATCAGGCTCTCGATGGCGATCAGGGTCTGCCGGTGCTCGGTCTCGTTCAAGGTCGACAGCTCAGGCTCGTACATCAGCTCGATGCGCTTGATGATCGCCTGGCGTATCAGCGTGATCCTGGATTTCAGTTCACTCGAATCGCCCTGATTGGCATTCAGCGCGCGCCACAACGGCAGCCACTGCTCGCAGATCCAGCTGCGAGTCTCGACGTGAGACCTCACGCGCGCCGCTCGATCGCCGGAAAAGTCACGCGCCACGGCCTGAGCTGTGCCCTGGGTAAAGGCATAATCCGTCGCCGCCACGCGCAGCGCATGCATGTCGGGAAATCGCTCGAAGACTGAGCGCACCGAATACCCCGCTCGCTCGGCGATTGTCGCAGCCGTCGGAATCTGTGGGCTTTCGCGCAGCAGCGCTAGATAGGCCTCGATGATCAACTGCTTCGTTCGCGCGCTGCGCAGGCGCCGACCGTCGATCCGGGAAGTAGAAGCGGCTGTAAGGGACAAGGATGCTCAGTTCGTATGGTCGGAACTCAGGGGCATGAACGGCTGACGATCTGCAAGTAGAGGTCCTCAGTTGCACGGTTCGATAACAAAAATTTATATCTGCAATTTGTGATTGTATAGCTGCAAATTGTAGCAGAACTAAAGTTTAGTAACACGAAGTGACTAACCTTAGGTTGGTGTCGGTGGTAATAGCCGGTCGATTGCCTGACGCCACGTCAGACAGGCTTCCTCAAAGGATAGGCCGAAGAATTCCCGCATCCGCGCCCAGCTTTCGACATCGGTCAGGGTCTCCAGCACGATCAGGAGATGGCGACGTTCGCTTTCCGCCAGCGCTGACAGTTCCGGCGCGTACATCAGCTCCAGCCGTGCAATGACACGCTCCCGCGACAGCACAATGCGTTGCTTCAGCTCGGGCGAATCGCCCTGGTTGACGACCAGCGAGCGCCACAGCGGCAGCCACCGCTCGCAGCTTTGGCCGCGGGTCTCGACCTGGGTCTTGATGCGCGTTGTCCGATCGCCATGACTGTCGCGGGCCGGTGCGAGTGCAGCGACCTGGACGAGTGCATAGTCGGTTGCCGCGATCTGAAGGCTGCGGATGTCTGGGAAGCGCTCGAACACCGAGCGCACTGAATAACCGGCGCGATGGGCTATGTCGGCCGCCGTCGGCACCTGTGGTGAATTTTCCTGCGCAAGCGCCAGATAGGCCTCGATGATCAACTGCTTGGTCCGCTCGCTGCGCAGGCGGCGCCCATCGACGCGGGCGGGCCTGGACGGCGACGGATAAGGTCCGCTCATGGGCGGCCGGGCGGCGTCGGCGGAAGCAGGCGATCGATCACCCGGACCCACACCGAGCACGCCTCGTCGAACGACAGGCCGTGGAGCTCTCGCATGCGCCCCCAGCTCTCGAAGTCGATCAGCGCCTCGAGTGCGATCAGCAGGTCGCGCCGCTCATCGGCGGAGAGTCCCTCCAGCTCCGGCCGATACATCAGCTCGATACGCTTGACGATCGCCTGCCGAATGAAGTGGACGCGCTCGCGCAATGCGTTGAGCCGGCCCAGATTGCCCATGACGACCCGCCATACCGGCAGCCAATGCTCGCAGGTCCGGGCGCGGGTCTCGACATGCGATCGCACGCGGGTCTGTCGATCGCCATCGATGTTGCGCGCGACAGCCTGCGCCTCGCCTATCGCAAAGGCATGGTCCGCGGTGGCGAGGCTCAGGCCTTGCAGATCGACGAACCGCTCGAAGATCGACCGGGTCGAGATGCCGGCACGAGCAGCAATCTGCGCGGCGGTCGGGATCTCTGGTCGCTCGCGCAGCAGCTCGATATACGCCTCCATGATCGACTGCCTCGTCCGCTCGCTACGCAGGCGACGGCCATCCGGGGCGGACGAAGGCGGACCCATCGTGTGCTCAAGTCGACGGCGTTGCGGGCAGCATTCGGTCGATGGCGCGAATCCACACGCCGCACCCTTCCTCGAACGACAGGCCATAAAGCTCGCGCATGCGTGCCCAGCTCTCGATGTCGGTGATCGCTTCAAGAGCGATCAGCATATGCTTGCGGTCACGCTCCGACAGTGTCGAGAGCTCGGGCCGATACATGATCTCCATGCGTTCGATGGTGCGTTCGCGGGCGATCCGGATACGCGGCTTCAGCTCCTTGTCGTGGTCGACGCTGAAGATCAACACGCGCCAGAGCGCTACGCCGCGCTCGCAGGTGCCGGCGCGAGTCTCGACCTGTGATTTGATCCTGGTCTGCCGATCGCCTTCGATGTTGCGCGGCGGTGCAAGTGCTGCCGCCTGGGCAAGCTGGTAGTCCGCCGCAGCGGCCCTCAGCTTGTTGAGATCGGGAAAACGCTCGAAGATCGAGCGGACCGAATAGCCCGCACGCTCGGCAATGCGCGCCGCCGTCGGCATCGGCGTCATCGGGTTCTCGCGCAGCAACGCGAGATAAGCCTCGATGATCAGCTGCTTGGTCCGCTCGCTGCGCAGGCGGCGACCATCAATGCGGACAGGTCTTAGGGCGGTGGTGGTCGTAGACACGGTCTCGTCAGGTCAAGTTCCGGCGGTCACCGCGACACGGCATTTCGCGCCTCGCGGCCTCTGGCTGCAAAAATATTTTAGCAATCGATGTGCAGTAAGTACATGCTCACTTCAGGTGGTCAGCGGCGCGATTGTAACGATGATGACGCGACCAAGATATCAGGAAAGATTTCTAAATCTCTAAGATCATTTCCTAAAGTGGCGCGCAAGCCGATCGATGGCGTTGTCGAGTGTTTCGTCATGTTTGCAAAAACAAAATCGCGCCAGATGGGCTGGGGCGCCCTCGTGGGCATCGTAGAAGGCGCTGACCGGCACGGCCGTCACCCCGGCTTCGACCGTGATATGGCGGCAGAAATCTTCGTCCGTTCCATTGAACCCCAGTGGACGGAAGTCGGTCGTCACGAAGTAGGTACCGTGAGCCGGCAGTACGTCGAAGCCGATGTCCGACAAGGCGTGGGCCAGCCGGTCCCGCTTTCGCTGCATGTCGGTGGCGAGACCCGAGAAATAGTCGTCGCCCAGACGTAAGCCGGTCGCCGCGCCCCACTGCAGGTTGGGTGGCGTGGTGAAGGTCATGAACTGGTGGGTCTTGGCGATGACCTTCATCAGTTCGGGCGCCGCCGTGACGTAGCCCACCTTCCAGCCCGTCAGACTGAAGCTCTTGCCGGCTGAGCCGATACGTACGGTACGCTCGCGCATGTCCGGCAACGTCATGATCGACAGGTGCCTTCGATCGTCGAAGATGATGTGCTCGTAGACTTCGTCGCACACGGCATAAGCATCATGGTTGAGGCAGAGCCTGGCGATCAATTCGAGTTCCTCGCGATCGAACACCTTCGAGCAAGGGTTCATCGGTGTGTTGAAGAGGATGAGCTTGGTGCGATGGCTGAACGCCGCTGCCAGTTCCTCTCGCGGCAGCCGCCAGGTCGGCGGTTCCAGGCGCACCAGTTTGGGGATGCCCCCTGCCCGGCGCACGATCGGCAGGTATGAATCGTAGAGCGGCTCGATCAGCACGACCTCGTCGCCGGGCTCGATCAGGCCGAACAGGCAGTCGCCCAGCGCCTCGGTTGCTCCCGAAGTCACCAGCACCTCGCTCTGCCAATCGATGTCGAGCTGCTGGAAGCGCTTGGCGTGCTCGGCTACGGCCTGGCGCAGTTCGGGGATACCCATCATCGGCGGGTACTGGTTGTGCCCCCTCATCAGGTAGTCAGCGGCCGCCGCCCTCACCTCGTCGGGTCCCTTGTCGTCGGGGAAGCCTTGGCCGAGGTTCACGGACTGATGTTCACGGGCCAGGGCCGACATGACCTCGAAGACCGTCGTTCCAAGGCTGGACATCAATGAGTTCACGGGTTTCATGGGCGCGCTCGTGTGTGACTTATTTTTGAGCAGTTTTCTGCCCTTTAATTCGACATTCAGCCTACGAAGCGGTCAGACAAGGAGTTCAATTCACGGCCAGCAGTTGTTGATAAGTATGGCATGAACTCTGCTTCCTAAATTTGAAACGGACCGCCTCGAGGGCAGGCCCGGTGTCCGTGTGCGAGGTTGGGCTTAGCCAAATGAAGAAGATCGAAGCGATCATCAAGCCCTTCAAGCTCGATGAGGTGAAGGACGCCCTCAACCAGATCGGCCTCAAGGGCATCACCGTGCTCGAGGCAAAGGGCTTCGGCCGGCAGAAAGGCCACACCGAGCTTTACCGGGGCGCCGAGTACGTCGTCGACTTTCTGCCCAAGGTGAAGCTCGAGCTGATCATCGAGGACGAGATGGTCGAAAAGGCAGTCGAGGCGATCCGCGGCTCGGCTCACACCGGTCGCATCGGCGACGGCAAGATCTTCGTCTCGAGCATCGACGATGCAATTCGAATTCGTACTGGCGAGCGCGGCGACGCCGCCGTATGAGACCTGGCCTCTGGGGGCAGAGGCAACCGACCACGAGAAAGGGAAGTACGACACATGGACGCCAAGCAGGTTCTCGCGCTGATCAAGGAAAAGGACGTCAAGTTCGTCGACTTCCGTTTCACCGATCCGCGCGGCAAGTGGCAGCATACGGCGCGTATGGCCTCCGCCACCGATGAGAGCTCTTTCGTCGACGGCGTGATGTTCGACGGCTCCTCGATCGCCGGCTGGAAGGCGATCAACGAGTCCGACATG
>CADECW010000006.1:0-63201 GCA_902825855.1 uncultured Rhodospirillales bacterium
TAGGTCGCGGGATTGGAGCGCGGCGTGCGGCCGATCGGCGACTGGTCGATGTCGACGATCTTGTCGAGATGGCCGACGCCGTCCAGCCCGGCATGGGCGCCGGGATGCTCGCGCGCGTTGTTCAGCCGCTTGGCCAGCGCCTTGTACAGGGTCTCGACAATCAGTGTGCTCTTGCCGCTGCCCGACACGCCGGTGACACAGGTGAAGGTGCCGAGCGGGATGCTGGCCGTCACGTTCTGCAGGTTGTTTTCCCTGGCGCCCTTGACGGTCAGCCAGCGTCCACCCTTCGCCGCCGGTTCGCGCCGGACCTTGGGAATAGGAATCTGACGGAAGCCCGAAAGATACTGGCCGGTGAGGCTCGCGCTGTTGCGCATCACATCCTCGGGCGTGCCCTCGGCGATGACATTGCCGCCGTGGGCGCCGGCTCCCGGCCCCATGTCGACAAGATGATCGGCGGAGCGGATCGCGTCCTCGTCATGCTCGACGACCAGCACCGTATTGCCGAGGTCGCGCAGGCGCGTCAGCGTCTTCAGCAGCCGGTCGTTGTCGCGCTGGTGCAGGCCAATCGACGGCTCGTCCAGGACGTAGAGCACTCCGGTCAGTCCGGAGCCGATCTGCGAGGCCAGGCGGATGCGCTGACTCTCGCCGCCCGACAGCGTGCCGGAGGTACGATTAAGCGTCAGGTAAGACAGGCCGACATTGTCCAGAAAGCCCAGGCGCTCGTTGATCTCCTTGAGGATGCGGGCAGCGATCTCGCGCTGTTTGGGCGTGAGCTTGGGCGCCAGTTCGAGGAACCACTTCACCGCCTCGCCGATCGAGAACTCGGTGGTCTGGCTGATATTGAGGCCGGCGATCTTCACGGCCAAAGCCTCGGGTTTCAGGCGGGCGCCGCCACATGTCTCGCACTTGCTCTCGTGCTGGAAGCGCTCGAGTTCCTCGCGTACCCACGAGGAGTCGGTTTCCTTCCAGCGGCGGTCGAGGTTGGGGATGACGCCTTCGAACGGCTTGGTCGTCTGGTACTGCCGGATGCCGTCGTCGTAGCGCATGGCGATCGATTCGCCGCCGCTGCCGAACAGGATGACGTCGCGCACCTTTTTCGGGAGATCCTTCCACGCCACGCTCATCTTGATCTTGAAGTGCCTGGCGATGCTCTCCAGCGTCTGCATGTAATACTGACCCGACGAATCGGCCCACGGCGCGATCGCGCCCTCGGCAAGCGACAGCCGGTCGTCAGGAACCACCATCTCCGGATCGAAGAACATCTTCACGCCCAGGCCATCGCAGGCCGGGCAGGCGCCCTGCGGCGCGTTGAAGGAAAACAGGCGCGGCTCGATCTCCTCGATGGTGAAGCCGGAAACCGGGCAGGCGAAGCGCGCCGAAAAAACGGTGCGCTCGCCGTTGTCGGCGTTCTCGGCGACGGCGAGGCCCTCGGCGAGATTGAGCGCGGTCTCGATGGAATCGGCCAGTCGATTGCCGAGATCGGGGCGCACGACGATGCGGTCCACGACGACGTCGATGTCGTGCTTGTACTTCTTGTCGAGCGCGGGGGCTTCGGCGATCTCGTAGAGCTTGCCGTCGATCTTGACCCTCTGGAAACCCTTCTTCTGGAGCTCCTGCAGCTCCTTGCGGTACTCGCCCTTGCGGCCGCGCACGATCGGCGCCATCAGGTAGAGGCGCGTACCCTCCGCCATCGCCTTCACGCGATCGACCATCTGCGACACGGTCTGGCTCTCGATCGGCAGGCCGGTCGCCGGCGAATAGGGAACGCCGACGCGCGCGAACAGGAGGCGAAGGTAGTCATAGATCTCGGTAACCGTGCCGACCGTCGAGCGCGGGTTCCTCGACGTCGTCTTCTGCTCGATCGAGATCGCGGGGGACAGGCCCTCGATCGAATCGACGTCGGGCTTCTGCATCAGTTCGAGGAACTGGCGGGCATAGGCCGACAGGCTCTCGACGTAGCGGCGCTGGCCTTCGGCATAAATCGTGTCGAAAGCAAGGGACGACTTGCCGGAACCCGACAGACCCGTGATCACCACCAGGCGATCGCGCGGCAGATCGAGGTCGACGTTCTTCAGATTGTGCTCGCGCGCGCCCCGGATCGAGATGAAACGGTGCGGCTCGGCAGCGGCGGTGCGTGATTTAGCCATCGGTGCGGGCAAGAATAGGCGATGCAGGGGACCATCGCATATGGCGATTAACCCCCAGCTTTCCCAGCCCCTGCGTCACGCCGAAAGTGCTTGCAATGCTTGCACTTGCCGAGCAACGGGCACGACCTCCCTGACACCTGGTGGCAGTAACCCATCGGTCACGCTGGCACCGTCTGAAGGTCCCGCATCCTCGCCGTAGGCCGGTCGTTCATCAGCAACTGCATAGTGCCGGCAATCAGCCCGATGAAGACGCCGATTTTCCAGGCGAGATCGTAGGAGCCCATCAGATCGAACAGATAGCCGCCGCCCCAGGCGCCGAGGAAGGAACCTGCCTGATGGCTGAGGAAGGCGATGCCGGTCAGCGTCGAGAGATAGCGCAGCCCGAAGATCTGCACGACCAGGCCGTTCACCAGCGGGATTACGCCCAGCCACAACGTGCCCATGACGATGCCGAACAGGACCACGGAGAGCGGCGTCGGCGGATACATGAAGAACAATGCCAGCGCGACCGAGCGGCCGAGATAGATGCCGCCCAGCAGGAGGCGCTTGGGATACCTGTCGCCCAGCCAGCCGAACAGCCACGAGCTCAGGATGTTGAAGCCGCCGACCAGCATGAGCAGCAGCGCGCTGTAGGAGGCATCCATGCCGCACTGCGCGAGATAGGTCGGCAGATGGGTGGTGAGGAAGACGAGCTGCAGGCCGCAGACGAAGAAGGCAACGGACATCACCACGTAGCCGGGATGGCGGCGCGCCTCGTGAAGGGCGCCCATCAGGCTCAAGTCGCGGTCGGCGCCGACGCCGTTCGGCAGCTTGTCGGAGCGGCTGCCGATCCAGGCGGCCGGCAGCATGGCGACCGCCAGGATGGCGAAGGCCCACAGGCCGGCCCGCCAGCCGTCGTAGTTCAGCATGTAGGCCGCGATCGGCGCCGTCACCATGGTTCCGACCGAGCCGGCGGCCGAGACGAGGCCGAAGGCCAGCGTGCGGCGCGACGGCTGGACGACGCGGGCAGCAATGTTGGCCGTGATGCCCGAGGTCGTGCAGGAAAGCGAAATGCCGATCAGCACGCCGGCTCCCAGCACGATCGGCAGTGCGCCCTCGGCAGTCGCCGTCAGCACGACACCGGCGATGAACAGCAGGCTGCCGAACAGGGCGATGCCGCGCGTGCCGTGCTTGTCGGCGACGATACCGGCGAACGGCTGGCTCAGTCCCCAGGCGACCTGCTGGACCGAGATGGCCAGAGCGAAGTCGGAGATGGCGATGCCCAGCTCCTTGGAAGCGGGCGCCTGGAACAGGCCCAGATTCTGCCGGATGCCCATCGCCAGGGTCATCATCAGGGCGGCCCCGCCCAGGATGGCGAAAGCCTGCCCGCGCGAAACCTGCGACACGTGAAAGGAATTACTCATGGGTCGGGAGGATAGGGGACGGTTTCCTCGATCAGCGCATGAATTGTCGGCGGGGCAGCATGAGCGAACTTCAGGTGGAGAAGCGGCCACAACCCAAAATCGGTGGCTGCCCACAGGCGGCTGGGTCTAGTTTGGCGGCCGTGAGGTAGGTGCCGCGTCCCGCGGCACCGGGAAAGCGAAGGAGGCCCCAATGGCGGGCAGCGTCAACAAAGTCATCCTGGTCGGCAATCTCGGCCGCGACCCCGAAGTGAGGTCCATGCAGGATGGCAGGTCCATGGTGAACATGTCGGTGGCCACGTCGGATACGTGGCGCGATCGCCAGACGGGCGAACGCAAGGAGCGCACCGAATGGCACCGTGTCGTCATCTTCAACGAGAAGCTGGCGGAAGTCGCACAGAAGTTCGTGCGCAAGGGTTCGAAGATCTATGTCGAGGGCCAGCTTTCGACGCGCAAGTGGACCGACCAGAGCGGCCAGGAGCGCTACACGACCGAGGTCGTGATCCCGCGCTTCGGCGGCGCGCTTACCATGCTCGATGGCCGCAGCGGTGGCGGCGAGGGCGGCGGCAGTGGCGGCATGCCGGATGACGACTTCGGCGGCGGCGGTGCGCCCGGCGGTGGCTCGTCCGGCGGTGGTGGCCGTCCGGCGGCGCGCGGCGGCAAGGCCGAGCTGGACGACGACATTCCGTTCTAAGACACGAGCAAGCACCTCGACCGCAGCAGATCAGCCTGCGGTCGGGTGTCGCTTGGCCGAGCTCACGGCGAACATTGGGTTGCGCCAAGCAGTTCCGACGAAGTCTGGAAGGAGGCTGACGTGGCGCGAGTCTGGTACCAGAGCTTCGTTCATCCGGTCGAGCAGGCGCCCTACATCGATCGGCTGCAGGCCATGCTTACCAGGGTCGCTGCTCACGGCGTCAGCTTCGAGGTCCATGGCCTCGATCCGCCGGACCGATCCTTCCATTCCCTGACCGAGTTCCGCTGCGCCGCCCAGGTCATCGCCAATGCGCTGGCGGCCGAGAAAGCGGGCTACGACGCTTTCGTGATCGGGCATTTCCAGGAGCCCGGCCTGATCGAGATCAAGGCCGCCGTCGACATCCCGGTGGTCGGCCTGGGCGAGGCCAACCTGCTCGCCGCGCTGAGCCTGGGCGGCCGGCTGGGCCTGGTGACGATCGATCCCGTGTTCGTGCCCTGGCACGACCGGCAGATCCGCATGCACGGGCTTGGCGAGCGCTATGCCGGCACGCAGGCGCTCAAGATGAACCTGCCGGCGTTCATGAAGGCCTTCACCGACGACACGGCCTACGCCGAGGTGCGCAGCCAGTTTGTCACGCAAGTGAAGCCGCTGATCGAGAAGGGCGCCGAAGTCATCATCCCGGCTGGTGGGCTGCCGATGCTGCTGTTCGCGCGTGAAAGCCCGTTCGTCATCGACGACGCGCCGGTGCTGAACGGCATTGCCGTCGTCGCCAAGGCGACCGAGATGGCGATCTCGCTGCGCTCGCTCACCAGTGTCGTCGTCAGCCGGCGCGGCACCTACGCCAAGGCGCCGCTGGCAGCGATCAGCGAATTCGAGGCGCTGCTGCGTTAGCGGCTCGGCACAATCCAACATCTGAATTATCTCAACTATCGAAATTGCCCGTTGACGTGCACCCCTTGGGTGAGACGGCAAAGCCGTCGACGGCCTTACGCCGGCAAGCCCAATTTGCGCAGGGCGTCGACGGTCTCGGCTGCCGAGCGGTGGTGGACGGCGTGCATGCCGAAGCCGCGCGCGCCCTCGACGTTGGGCAGGCTGTCGTCGATCAGCACCGCCTCGCCTGGCCGGAAGCCGCCGGTGCGGCAGACGATGTCGTAGATCGCAGCATCGGGCTTGAGGCACTTCACGACGCCCGACACCACGTAGTCGCGGAAATGGCCGAAGAACGGATGCCGGGCTCGGGCAGGTCCGCGCAACCAGACATCGACCAGCTCCGGCGCATTGGACAGCAGATAGAGCGGCGTTCCGGCCGCATGGAGGCGCTCCACCAGCGCCACCATCTCGGGGAAGGACTGCTCCATCATCTCGTCGAAGCGGCCGTAGAAGGCCTCGATCAGGGCCTCGCGGCCGGGATGCCGCGCCTTGAGCAGCCGCGTCGCCGCGGCGGGATCTCCGCCTGCATCCTGCAGGTTGTGCCACGGCGTGGTGGTCACGGTGGCCAGGAAATGCTCCATCTCCACGGGGTCGGCAATCAGCCTGCGATAAAGGTATCGAGGGTTCCAGTCGATCAGCACTCCGCCCAAGTCGAAGACCGCTACGGAAGGCGCCGTCAATCCTGATTTTGGGGCTGTTTGCGGGGGCAATCCGGGGCCTTTCCAGGGAGTGTTTTCACGGCCAATTTAGCGAATAAAATCAAAGCGTTAAATAGTAGTCCATCGACCGTTTTTTGTTGGTCTTTCCAGCCTGTTTTGCTAGGGTGCCGCTTCGTCCGCCGGGCCCCCTGGCAGGGCCACAAAAGCGAGCAAAAACCAGGTTTCCGTGAGCGACGATACGACCCTTCCACCGGCGCCGCCGCCCCCCGACGCGCCCCCACCGCCGCCTCAGCCGCCGCACGATATCGCGCCGATAACCATCGAAGAGGAGATGCGTCGCTCCTACCTCGACTACGCCATGAGCGTGATCGTGGCGCGCGCATTGCCCGATGCGCGCGATGGCTTGAAGCCGGTGCAGCGCCGGATCCTCTACGCCATGAAGGAGGGCGGTTACGACTCGGCGCGTCCCTTCCGCAAATCCGCCCGCATCGTCGGCGATGTGATGGGCAAGTATCACCCGCACGGCGACAGCGCGATCTACGACGCCATGGTGCGCATGGCACAGGATTTCTCGATGCGCCTGCCGCTGATCTCGGGGCAGGGCAACTTCGGCTCGATGGACGGCGATCCACCAGCGGCCATGCGCTATACCGAGGCGCGTCTGGCGCCCGCTGCCGAGACGCTGCTGGCCGACATCGACAAGGAAACGGTTGAGTTCCAGCCCAACTACGACGAGCGCGAGCAGGAACCCACGGTCCTGCCGGCCGCGTTCCCCAATCTGCTGGCCAATGGCGCGGGCGGCATCGCTGTCGGCATGGCGACCAACATCCCGCCGCACAATCTCGGCGAGTTGATCGATGCCTGCTGCGCGCTGATCGACAAGCCAGAGCTCACGATCCAGCAGATCACGGAGATCGTGCCGGGGCCGGACTTCCCGACGGGTGGCATCATCCTCGGCCGCAACGGCATCCGCGCGGGATTCGAGCTCGGTCGCGGTTCGCTGATCATGCGGGCCAAGACGCGGATCGAAGAGAGCCGCGGCGGCCGCGAATCCATTATCATTTCCGAGATTCCCTACCAGGAGAACAAGGCGCGCCTGCATGAGCGCATCGCCGAAGTGGTGCGCGACAAGAAGGTCGAGGGCGTGTCCGAGGTGCGCGACGAGAGCGATCGCGACGGTGTCCGCCTCGTCGTCGAGTTGAAGCGCGACGCGATGGCCGATGTCGTGCTGAACCAGCTCTATCGCTACACGCCGCTGCAGACGAACTTCAGCGTCAACGCACTGGCGCTGGACGGTGGCCGGCCACGGCTGATGAGCCTCAAGGAACTGCTCGAGGCTTTCATCCGCTTCCGCGCCGAGGTCCTGACGCGGCGCACGAGCTACGAGCTGCGCCATGCTCGCGACCGCGCCCACGTGCTGGTCGGCCTCGCCATCGCTGTCGCCAATATCGACGAGGTGATCGAGATGATCCGCCGCGCGCCCGACCCGGTCGCGGCGCGCGAGCGGTTGATGGCGCGCGACTGGCCGGCGGCCGATGTGGCCCCGTTGATCGTGTTGATTGCCGAGCCTGGCCGCGAGGTCTCGGCGGAGGGGACCTATCGGCTGTCGGAGGCGCAGGCCCGCGCCATCCTGGAACTGCGCCTGCAGCGCCTGACCGGCCTGGAGCGCGACAAGATCGCCGAGGAACTGACGGAGGTCGCCAAGGTCATCGAAGGCTATCTCGAACTGCTGGCCGATCGCGGCAAGCTGTTCGCGCTGATGCGCAAGGAGCTGGTCGAGATCAAGGAGCAGTACGCCACGCCGCGGCGCACCGAGATCGTCGACAATGAGTTCGAAGAGGACATCGAGGACCTGATCCAGCGCGAGGACATGGTCGTCACGGTGACGCATGGCGGCTACGTCAAGCGTGTGCCGGTCTCGGCGTACCGCGCCCAGCGCCGCGGCGGCAAGGGCCGCTCGGGTATGGCCACGCGCGACGACGACTTCGTCTCGCGCCTGTTCGTGGCCAATACGCACACCCCCGTCCTGTTCTTCTCCAGTCGAGGCATCGTCTACAAGCTCAAGGTCTGGCGCCTGCCGCTCGGCGCCCCGCAGGCGCGGGGCAAGGCATTCGTCAATCTGCTGCCGCTCAGTGACGGCGAGACGATCAGTGCCGTCATGCCGATGCCCGAAGACGAGGCGAGCTGGGCCACGCTCAACGTCATGTTCGCTACGGCGCGCGGCGGCGTCCGGCGCAACGAGCTCAGTGACTTCGTCAACGTCAACCAGACCGGCAAGATCGCCATGAAGTTCGAGGGCGACGACGCCGGCGACCGGCTGATCGGCGTCAGCGTCTGCAGCGAGGAGCAGGACGTGCTGCTGGCAACCAGCCAGGGCCGTGCCATGCGCTTCCCGGTCTCGATCGTCCGCGTGTTCGCCAGCCGTAATTCGACCGGCGTGCGCGGCATCGCGCTTGCCGAGGGTGACGAGGTGATCTCGATGTCGCTGGTCGACAGCGGCAAGGGCATCACGGCCGAGGAACGCGAAGGTTATCTGCGGCGGTCGCGCGCCCTGCGCCAGGCGGAGAACGCATCCGAGGCGACCGAGGAGGAGGCGGCGCCGGCAGCCGAGGAGGCGGCCCCGGCGGCGACGCTGTCCGAGGATCGCTTCAAGCAGCTGCAGGTCAAGGAGGAGTTCGTCCTGACCGTGGCCTCGTCGGGATTCGGCAAGCGAACTTCAGGCTACGAGTACCGGGTCACCGGGCGCGGCGGCAAGGGCGTCGAGCTGATGAGCCTCGGCCGCGGTGGCGAGGTCGTTGCGGCGTTCCCGGTGCTGGACAACGACCAGATCATGCTGGTGACCGACGGCGGAACGCTGATTCGCTGTCCGGTGGATGGAATCCGCATTGCGGGCCGGGCCACACGCGGCGTACGCATCGTCAATGTCAGCGAGGGCGAGCGCGTGGTGTCGGCGGTTCGCATGGGCGAGGATGAAGCCAGCGCCGAGAACGGCAATGGCAATGGCAACGGCAACGGCAATGGTGAACGCCACGCTGAAACAACGGTGGATAAGGACTAGCTGTGCCGCTAAGACTTCGCCGCCGCTCAGGGGGCACCAGTCACGGGGAAGCGAGGTCAAGACATGGCGTCAGAACGCGTCGGCGTGTATCCGGGCACGTTCGATCCCATCACCAGCGGGCACATGGAAGTCGTGCGCCGCTCGCTTCGTCTGGTCGACAAGCTGGTGATCGGACCGGCGACCAACATCGGCAAGGGGCCGCTGTTCTCGCTGCAGGAACGCATCGACATCATCAAGGACGACATCGCGGACTTTTCGGAAGCCGACAAGGGGCGCATCCAGATAGCACCGTTCGACGGGCTGTTGATCCACTTCGCCCGCGAGGTCGGCGCCTCGGTGATCATCCGCGGCCTGCGCGCGGTCTCGGACTTCGAGTACGAGATCCAGATGGCCAACATGAACGCCCGAATGGAGCCCAATATCGAGACCATCTTCCTGATGGCCTCCGACAGGCACCAGTTCATCGCTTCCTCGCTGGTCAAGGATATCGCCCGGCTGGGAGGCGACACCTCGCAGTTCGTGTCCAAGAAGGTCTTTCAGCGCCTGAAGGACAAGTACAAGAAGGCCTGACCGGCCGGCCCGCCGGTCGGCGCCCCGCGTTGACCGCGGCCCCCGCTCATCATATACGGGCGCCGCGCGGGGCTTCGACCCTCCGCGCCAGGCCGGAGCGAGCCCGTAGCTCAGCGGTAGAGCATCTGACTTTTAATCAGGTGGTCGTAGGTTCGATCCCTACCGGGCTCACCAGCGCAGGCGAGAAGGAGGCACGCGGCTCATGCCGTCGGTGAAAGTCGTCAACGGCAAGCAGATCGTGGTCGAAGCGCTCGATCCGTCGAAGCGCTTCACGCGCTTCCTCGCCAAGCCGCTGCTCCAGATGCGCTACAACCGGGAGATCGTCCTGGCAATCCTTCGCCGCGAACTTGCCTCGCGCTTCACCGGTTCTGCCGGCGGCTGGCTGTGGGCGGTCGTTGCGCCACTGCTCGCCATCGCGGTCTACACCTTCGCCTTCACGACCAAGCTGCAGATGACCTTCGTCGGCGAGCAGGGCCAGCAGCCGATCACCTATGCGCTGTTCATTTTCGCCGGCCTGATCGTCTTCAATTTCTTCTCGGAGATGGCGTACCGCTCGCCGATGCTGCTGCACGAGTACGCCCACTTCATCAAGCAGACTATCTTCCCCAGTGACATGCTGGCGGTCATCTCGACCTTGCGCGCTGCCGCCTACACCGGCATCGGTGCCGTTGTCATGCTGATCTGCATAGCGGCCGTGAATGGCGGCCTGCCCTGGACGGTCATCTTCATGCCGCTGCTCTTCCTCCCCTTGGCGGCATTCCTGATGGGCTTGTCGTGGTTCCTGTGCGCCATCGGCGCCTTCACGCGCGACGCCGGCTATCTGATGATCAACATCGTGCCGCTGTTCATGTTCATGACGCCGGTGTTCTTCACGCACACTTCGCGGCCGCCTCCGTGGGACATCCTGCTCTACCTGAACGCTCTCACCGCCTACGTCGAGGTCATGCGTGATCTCGTGCTGACGGGCACGCTGCCCAACCCGCTGGTCATCCTGTGGATGCTCGCGACGTCCATCTTCACCTTCTATTTCGGCTATTGGTTCTTCGACAGGTACCGGAATGTCATCGTCGACGTCATCTGAAGTCGTCGTCCGGACCCGGCACCTCGGCAAGGCCTACCAGCTCTACGCTCACCGCAGCGACTGGCTGAAGCAGGTCATGTTCGGCTGGTACAAGACCTACTACAAGCCGTTCTGGGTGCTGCGCGATATCGACCTCGACGTCTATCGCGGCGACTCGATCGGCATCCTGGGCCGCAACGGTTGCGGCAAGTCGACCCTGCTGCAGGTGATCTGCGGCATGACGCTGCCGTCGAACGGCGAACTGCGCGTCACCGGCCGGGTGGCGCCGGTGCTGGCGCTCGGCGCCACCTTCGACGCCGAGCTCTCGGGCCGCGAGAACATCATGATCGGCGGCGCCGTCATGGGACTGTCTCGCGCCGAGGTGCTGGAGAAGTTCGATTCGATGGCCGAGTTCGCCGGCATCGGCGACTACATGGAACAGCCGGTCAAGCACTACTCGATGGGCATGCGCACGCGTCTCGCCTTCGCCATCTGCGCCCATGTCGAGGCCGAGATCCTGGTCGTCGACGAGGCACTGGCGGTGGGTGATGCTGCCTTTCAGCGCAAGTGCCTCGATTGGATCGACAGTTTCCGCCGCAAGGGCACGCTGCTCTTCGTGTCGCATTCGCCCTCCGAGGTGCGCCGGCTGTGCAACCGCGCCATCTGGATCGAGGACGGACGCATTCGCTCGCAGGGCGAGCCGAGCGTGGTGATCCGCGCCTATCACCGGGCGCTGGCCATGGAGAAGGACGATATCCATCGCTTCTCGGTGAGCGAGTGATGACGGATGGCCACATGCATCCTCTTCTGGACGGGGCTGGGCTGGTGGGTGGCCACGATGCTGGTGCAGTGGATAACTGCAGCGCTGGGGCGCTGGCGACGGCCGTCCGAGCCGGTGCGGCATGGCGCGGCCGATTTCAGCATCGTCGCCCCCATGGTCGGCAGTCTTGACGCTTCGAAGGCTTACGTGACCAGCCTGGCCGACCTGTCGCGGGCGGGTGCCGAGGTGCTGATCTGCGTGACCACCGAGGACGACGAGGCAGTCGGCCGGATCCGTGCCGGCTGGCCCGAGGCGACGATCCTGGTCGGCAGCGACGACACCTTCAATCCCAAGCTCAACAACGTGCGCAAGGGGCTCGAGGCGGCGAGCCGGCCGATCGTGGCGCTGTGCGATGCAGGCATCGATCTGAGGCATTCCGAGATCGCCGCGGCAGCCGCCCATCTTTCGGACAAGGTCGGCCTCGTGCTCGCGCTCAAGGCCGGCGATCGGCCAACGAACTTCGCGGGCGAGATGGAGTGCAGCTACATCAACGGTCATCAGGCCCGGTTCCTGATGGCGGCGGACCGGCTGGGCATGCCGGTGGCGTCAGGCGGCGTGACCATCCTCGCCAGGGAGACCCTGCAGCGGATTGGCGTCCACCAAGGCTTCCTCAACTATCTTGCTGATGACTATTCGGTGGTGCGCATGGTGCGCGACCGCCTCGGTCAAACGACCTGGCTGGCACGCGTCATGCCGCGGCTGCTGGTCGGTGGCAGGCGCTGGCAAGATGTGTGGCGGCGACAGGTCCGCTGGGGATCGACGCGGTTGAAGCTCAGCCCGGAGGTGAGGGCACTGGTCCTGTTCGAGCCGGCGATCGGATGGCTCGTATCGGGCCTTGCGCTGCTGGCGGCGCTGCTGGCGGTCGGCGTTGCTCCGACCTGGCTTGCTCTCGCGGTCGTCGTGCATACGGTCGCCTGGCTTTCAGCCGAGGCATGGTTTCTTTCCGCACACAGCCTGCCGTTTGGCCCGCGCGCCTGGGCGGCGACGTTGGTGCGCGAGGCGCTGGTGCCGGTGCTTGCCGTGCAGGCGTGGCTCGGCCGCAATCGCATCGACTGGCGCGGCACGAACCTCGCGGCCGGCTGGCGGCCGGGCAGGGATGGCGCCGCCGGGAAGCACGTATGAGGTGATATTGCCATGGACAAGATTGCCACCGTCATGCTGCCCCGGCAGGTCGATTCGGAAACTTCGGCGTCGGTCGAGGCACTGATCGTCGATGCCCTCGCCCCGGGCGCCGGCGTGATCGTCGATGGCAGCGAGGTGACCTATATGAGTGCCGCCGGCGTGCGAGTGTTCGCCCGCGCCCTGCATAGGGCCGAGGAGCTGGGCGCCCGCATTGCCTTCTGCCGTTTCAGCGGCGCTGCAGCCGATTGCCTGCTGGTCAGCGGCTTCACCGAGCTGTTCGAGGTCGTGGCGTCGGTCGAGGAGGCTGCCGCGAGGTTGCGTCGAAACCCCGCCGGCGCGACTGCGGAACGCTTGCACCCCCATACCCGTGCAGGTTAATTACTGGCCGGGCTTGAACTATATCCTGATACCAAACGCGGCGCGGCGCGCGAACTGCTACCACTGCTAGACGGGGATCGAATTTTGACAGTATGGAGCCGGCTGTGCGCCGCCGCGCGACCCCTCGCCGTTGTCCTCGGCATCGGCCTTGGCGCGGCGGCATGTACTGCGTTGCCCGGCGACGGCCCCTGGATGGGAGGCGCGCAGACGACCAGCACCGAAGCCCTGCCGTTCGACGTCATCGATCTCACGCCGACGACGGTCGTCGCCTACCGCCAGGCGGCGACTCCCGACACTCCAACGACCGCCACCAGTTCGCTGTCGCCGGCGCAACGCCTCACCGTCGCCCCGGGCGATTCGTTGAAGGTGCGCATCTTCGAACGCTACGGCGGCAACATCTTCCCGACGATCCAGGGGCAGAGCGCCGATCTCGGCATCCAGCGCGTCGGCGAGGATGGCAGCATCAAAATTCCGGTCGTCGGCACAGTGCAGGTGGCCGGCCTCGACCTGAACCAGGTCGAGCGCAAGATCATCCAGCAGCTCGGCACCCAGGTCCAGGAACCCGAGGTCATCGTCGAATTCCTCGCGGCACGCACCCACACGGTGATGGTGTCGGGCGACGTGAAGAACCCTGGACGCGTCTCGATGCTCGACGACGTGCGCAGCGTCGTCGACGCCATCAACAAGGCGGGCGGTCCGATCACCTCGCCGACCGGCTCGGCCAACCAGCTCCAAGTCGTGGTGCGGCGCAACGGTCAGGTCATACTGACGTCGCAATTTTCCGATTTGTTGGCCGGAGCGGACATTCCCGTCCAAAAGGGCGACGAGATCGTGGTCCGGCCCAATTCGAGGATCTTCACAGTGCTGGGCGCCGTGACGAAATCCGGCAATGTCGAGATGACCAAGCACAACCTGACCCTGCTGGAAGCGCTCGGTCAGGTCGGCGGGCTCGCCGATGCGCGCGCCAACAAAACGGGCGTTTATGTGTTCAGAATGGGCGATCTCGAGACCAATCCGACGGCACGTGGGCGGGTTTTCCGGCTTGATCTGTTTCAACCGGTGTCCATTTTTGTCGCACAGCAGTTTGGTTTGCAGGCCCGAGATGTCATCTATGTCACGAATGCGCCGCTGTACGAGTACGACAAGATCCTGACTTCGATCTACCGGACGTTCTCCATCATCGGTATCGCCCGGGGTAACATCCCTCTCACGGCAACGTTCTGACCGCTTGGCAAGCGCACCACGGAGTTTTTTGGTAGAATTCGCAATGGCTCGAGCGAGGAAACTAAGGTGGGGCGCCATCGGCTTGGCGATCCTGTTCGCTGTCGCCGGCGCCGGGCTGTGGGTCATGCCCAGCCGGCAGACCAGCAGCGCCCAGGACGCGGGCAAGCCCGCGCCGCCGCCTCTGATTGCCCGCGGCTATACCGACGCGCCCGAGGGCACGGCCGTGGTCGCCGGTGATCCGGCCGGCGGCAGCGTGCTGGTCGAACTGCGCGTCAAGGACGGCCAGAAGGTCAAGAAGGGCGAAATCCTCGCCGTTCTGTCCAACTATGCCCGGGCCGACGTGACCCTGCGCATGGCCGAGGCCGACCTGGTCAAGCTCAAGCAGACCTACGACTTCGTCCTCAAGGGGACACGGGTCTCCGAGATTGCCCTGCAGGAAGCGGCGCTGAAATCCGCGATCGAGCAGAACAAGCTCGACACCCTGCAGCGGGCGCGCTCGGGAAAGCCGCCCGACCAGCGCGAGATCGAGACGGCACTCGCGGACCAGGCTCTCGAGCGGCAGAAAGTCAGGCTGGCGCTGCTGAAGACGACGCTGGACAACGATCTGGCACAGTACGAGATCGACCTCGCCAACACCCAGTCGCGCGTCGACAGCGTCAAGCGGACGGTCGAGGATGCGCTGGTGCGCACGCCGCTCGACGGGGTCGTGGTCCAGATATTCTCGCGTCAAGGTGAGCGTGTGTCGCCGGCCGGCATCGTCAAGGTCGTCGACATGAGCCAGCTGCGCGTGCTGGCCGACGTCGACGAACTGCACGTCGGCCGACTCAAGCCGGGCGGCAAGGTCGACGTGACGTTCCGCGGGACCAACGACGTCTACAAGGGCACGATCGAGCGCATCGCCCCCACGGTCAAGCGCATGCAGCGGGTCGAGCCGGACGGCGGTTCGTCGACCGATGCCCGCGTCGTTCAGGTCGAAATCAAGATGGACGACTCGTCCGGCATGCCCCCGGTGCTGGGGCGTGAGACGCGCGTCACCTTCCTCTGATGGCCATCACGCTGCCTGACGCACCGGGGCTGCGGCATCGGTTGTCGCGCCTTTGGGCACGCCTGGTGCGGATCGGACGCTGGCGTCCCGACTTGTCGATGGCCGCCGTGCGGGCCGCCGCACGGACCTCGACGGCCATGCCGCTCGGCGCCCAGCAGCTCAAGCGTCAGCGCACCAGCACGCTTCTGTCACTGGGCGGCGTCACCGCGAGCCTGCTGGTGATCTTCGCTCAGCTCGGCATCGAGCGCGCCGTCTACGAGTCATCGGTGCGGCTGCATCGCATGGTATCGGGCGACCTCATCATCGTGCCCTACGGGTTCAAGTCGATGCAGCTGCATGCCGAGGTGCCCGTGGCGGTGACCGATATCATCGCCACCAATCCTTCGGTCTCCGCCTACTCGCCGTTCTGGTTCGGCGTCATGTCGCTTCAGCATGCCGGCATGCCGACGGCCCGGCGGCTCGCCTGGTATGCCGTCGACCCGGAGAAGCCCGCAGTCGACGTGCCCGGCCTCAAGGAGAACCTGCACAAGCTGCGGGAAACTCGGCGCATCCTGTTCGATCGAGATTCCCGGCCCTATTTCGGCGATCTCGCCGCCCAGGCCGACAGCGGCAACCAGTACACGGTGCTGGGGCCGCCCGACAATCGTGGCCTGCTGCGCCAGCTCTTCGCCGTCGGCACCTTCGCCGTCGGTCCGAACGTGCTGAACGACGGCGCCATAATGATGAGTCAGGAGACTATGGCCGAGGTGTTCGGAAACTGGTGGTCCGACCGTCCGGCTTTCATCTCGATCCATCTGGCGCCCGGCGCCGACGTCAATGCGGTGCGCGAGCAGCTCAACCGCACCCTGGTCGGGCGCGGCGAGGCGATCGACAAGCGCGAGTTCGAGGCGCGCGAGCGGGTCTACTGGTCGCGCGAGACTCCGGTCGGCTACATCACCGATCTCGGTTTCATCATGGGCGTGATGATCGGCATGGTGTTCATCTACTACGCCCAGTACCAGATCATCCGCTTCTACCTGCCTGAATACGCCATCCTGAAGAGCCTGGGCTACGACTGGTGGTTCTTCCTGTTCATGATCGGCCAGATCGGTGCGGCCATCATCACGCCGGCCTTCGTCGTGTCGTTCGCGCTGGGGCGTGTGGTCTATGGAGTCACCGAAGCTGCCATGCACCTCGGCATGTCGATGGGCCTGCGCGAAATGACCGTATCGCTGGTCGCCTGCGTGATCATGACCGTGGTGTCGAGCCTGTTCGCCATCCGTCGACTGTGGAAGGTCGACCCCATCATGCTGTTCGAGTGATCATGTCGACGGAGGCGCACCACTTCGGACCACCCGTCGTCGAGGCGATCGACGTCCACCACCACTACGGTGAGGGGCCGCAGCGGGCCGACGTGCTGTTCGACATCAACATGCAGGTGCGCGAGGGCGAGCTGGTGATCGTCACCGGGCCCTCCGGCTCGGGCAAAACCACGCTGCTCACGATCCTCGGCACCATGCGCCGGCCGTCCGAGGGCAAGCTGCGCCTGCTCGGTACCGACATCGTCGGCCTGCAGGGCCGCGAGCTCGATGTGCTGCGCAACCGCATCCGCTTTCTCTTCCAGAAGCGCAATCTGCTCAGCTCGCTGACGGCGCTGCAGAACGTCATGGCCGGCGTTTCCACGACGCCCCTGTCGGATCCCAAATGGGACGAGAAGCGCGCCCGCCACCTGCTCACCTTGCTTGGGCTCGGCGACAAGGGCGCGGCGTGGCCCGACGAGCTGTCGGGCGGGCAACAGCAGCGCGTCGCCATTGCCCGCGTCATGATCGGCCTGCCCGATCTCATCATCGCCGACGAGCCGACCTCGGCCCTCGATCGCGTGGCCGGCCGACTGGTGGTTGATCAGCTGAAAGACCTCGCCATGCGCGCCAAGTGCGCCGTCGTGCTGTCGACCCACGACGAGCGCATCTTCGACGTCGCCTCCCGCCGCCTTCACATCGAGGACGGCCGCTGCTTCGACGTGCCGATCCACTACCACTGAGCGGCAACCGTGCTGCTCGCGGTCATCGACCTCATCGCCTTCCTCTGCCTGGCCGTCCAGTTCGTCATCGCCGGCTACTTCCTGTATCTCGTGTACTGGTCCATCGAGTTGCCGCCGGCCGACGCGGCCTCGCCGGCGCTGCCCGAAGAACTGCCGCGCGTCCTCGTGCAGATCCCGGTCTACAACGAGCCGCTGGTGATCGATCGCGTCCTCGGCGCCGCCGCCGCTCTCGATTGGCCGCGCGACAGGCTGGTCATCCAGCTGCTCGACGACAGCACCGACCTCACCTCCGACATCGCTGTCCATGCCGTGGCACGCCTCAAGCGCGACGGCATCGATGTTGCGCATATCCGGCGCGACGACCGTTCCGGCTTCAAGGCCGGCGCCCTGGCCGAGGGTTTGAAGCTCTGCGACGCGCCCTATGTCGCCGTTTTCGACGCCGATTTCGTGCCCGAACCGGGCTGGCTGCGCGGCGCCATGGCCGCGCTGCTGGTCGAGCCGCAGGCTGCGTTCGTGCAGACCCGCATCGAATGGGGCAACGGCGAGAAGAACTGGCTCACCCGGGCCCAACGGCTGATGCAGGACGCCCATTTCGCGGTCGAGCAGGATATCCGCGCCCGCCGTGGCATGCCCTTCCAGTTCAACGGCACGGGCGGCATATGGCGGCGCGTCGCGGTCGAGGAGGCGGGCGGCTGGTCACACGACACGTTGTCGGAGGACCTCGATCTGGTGCTGAGGACCTCGCTCAGGGGCTGGCACGGCGTCTTCCTCATGGAGCCGCATGTCGTCGGCGAGCTGCCGGCCAAGCTCGATGATTTCAGCGCCCAGCAGGGCCGCTGGTCCAAGGGCTTCATGCAGGTTGCCCGCAAGCTGCTCGGCCCGATCTGGCGCTCGGACTGGTCGGACGAGGCCAAGTTCATGACCACCGTGGCGCTTGGCCAGCAGCTCATCTTTCCCGTGCTGGCTGCGGCCATCGTGTCCCTGGTCCTGTCGACGATCGGCCATGGTCATCTGCCGGGCTTCTTCCGCTTCCTGCTGTGGCTGTGGTTCATCGTCATGCTGGCGGTCCTGTTCGGCATGACCTTCGGCGCGTGGCGGCGCCTGAAACGGGGCGACCTCGGTCGGTATCTCGTCACGGCGGCCAGTGTGCCGGCGCTGATCGTCTATCTGGCCGCCGCCAATGCCGGCCCGATCGTCGGCGCCGTGTTCGGGCGCAAGACGGAGTTCAACCGCACGCCCAAGGCGGGCGCCTGATGGCCGCGATCGCTACCCTGGCCCCGCTGCTCGCCGTGATCTACGTGGTGTGCTGCGTAATGCTCGCCGCCTCCATCGGCAGCCTGCTCTACATGGTTATCCTGCATCATCGCCTGAAGGAGCGGGGGCTCGGCCGCGAGAAGGCGCTGCTGGCCACGCCGTTGCCGCACGATGCCGACCTGCCGCACGTCGTGGTTCAGATCCCGTCGTTCAACGAAGGCGGCGTCCTCCGGCGCGGCATCGAGGCAGCGGCCGCGCTCGCCTGGCCGCGCGACAAGCTGCACATTCAAGTGCTCGACGACAGCACCGACGAGACTGCCGAGCTTGCCCGCACCGTGGTGGCCGAGCTGAAGGCCAAGGGGTTCGACATCGTCGCCTTGCAGCGTACCGATCGCTCGGGCTTCAAGGGCGGCGCCCTGCATGAGGCAATGCAACAGACGCCGCACGACTACTTTGCCATTTTCGACGTCGACTACGTGCCGTCGACCGATTTCCTGCGTGTCTGCATGCGGCCGTTCTTCGCCAATCCCAACTGGGCATTCGTGCAGGCGCGCTTCGACTTCCTCAATCCGCACGAGAACGCACTCACCGAGATGCAGATGGTGACCCTCGACGCCCATCTCGGTATCGAGCAGGCGACGCGCTGCTGGGCCGGCCATCCGCTGCCGTTCAACGGCACCTGCGGCATCTGGCAAAGGGCGGCCATCGAGGCCGGCGGCGGCTGGAAGGGCGATACGGTAACCGAGGATCTCGACCTCACCTATCGCGGCTGGGTCAAGGGCTGGCGGGCGCTGTTTCTGACCAGCGTGCCGGTGCCGGGAGAGCTTCCGGCCGACACCAGGACCTGGCTGCGCCAGCAGCAGCGCTGGCAGGACGGCTTTCGCCATGTCGGAATGCGCATGTTCCGCGAGATCATGAAGAGCCGGGATATCGCGCCGTCATCGAAGGCGGCGGCGCTGCTGCACCTCTGCATGTCGCTCAACCAGCCGGTGCTGCTGGTCGGCGTCGTCGCGGGTCTGCTGGCCGGGCTGCTGGCGCCGTCGCTGATACCGCTGCTGCTCGTTCTGTTCTTCGTGACCCTGGCCTGGGTGCTGTTCTGCGCCACTACGTTCCTGCGCGCCGGCCACAACTTCATCCGCGGCGGCGCGATGTCACCGGCGCGCTTTGCCCTGGTCCTACTGCGCTTCGTCGGCGGTCAGGCGGCGATGCTGGTGCGCTCCCTCGGAGTGCACATCAACAAGCGTTTGAACAAGCCCAAGCCAATCGTCTTCGACCGCACGCCAAAGCGCGGCGCGTAGCCTGGAAGCTGATCAGGCGAGCACGCTCTCGCGCACCAGCGGATGGTGCGCCGAGCGCAGGCCGCCGCCGGCGGCGATCGGCGCGTCGAAGGGCAGGGGGATGACCTCGATCGCGCGCTTGCGCAGCTCGTCGGTCACGCGGAGATTGTCGGCATCGATGATGATGCGGCCTTCCTCGAGGATCAGGCCGTTGGTCGCCAGCCGATTGGCCTCGTCGACCGAGACCTCGACCTTGTCCCAGTCGCGCAGCGACATCGGCAGGCCGTCGATAAGCTTTTCCGGGCAATAGACCAGCAGTCCCGGCTTGATCAGCGCCATGGCGCAATCGAGGTGCAGCACGTTGGACTTCATCGCCACGGCCAGCACGCGGTACCGGTCGCCAAGCAGCGCCTGCAGCCAGTCGACGCCGGCAAGATCGGAGGCGCAGCCGGAGATGCCGACATAGACCTCCCGGCCATTCAGCAGCGTGTCGCCACCTTCGAGGAACGGGCCGTCGACACAGCCCGGCGAGCCGAGCGGCACGCTCGACCACTGCGCGCCGCGCTGCTGCACCATCCGCTGAATGATGGGCCGCAGCCCATAGCGCTCGCGCTGCCGGCATTTCAGCCGCAACGAGCCGTCGATGACGTTGTCGCCGACGACGATCATGCCGTCGCGCGGGAAGAGCTGGGCACCCTCGCCGTCGGGCGCGAGGAAGGTGCGTTCCTCGCCTTCCAGCCGCTGTGGGCGATGGACGGTCACGCCCTCGCGCGCCACCAGGTCGGCCAGCGCGTCGACCTGCTGCTCGATGCGCCGAGCCCACTCCCGATCGACGTCGATCAGCCGCCGGCTCTTGTGAGCGCGGCTGACTTTCGCGGCTTCCGGCAGCAGCCAGCGCTGCGACTCTTCGTGGAAGATGACGAAGTCCTCGGCCGGTGAGATGCCGATCACGACCTCGCGCAGCTTGCCCCACTCGTGGTGGACGCCGAACGTCACGGCTCACACACGAGCGTAGATATCCTCGTAGCGGATGATGTCGTCTTCCTCGAGGTAGTCACCGGTCTGAACCTCGACGACCTCGAGCTGCTCTTCACCTGGATTGGCGAGGCGATGGATGCCGCCCATCGGGATGTAGATCGACTCGTTCTCGTGCAGGGTCATGATCTTGCCGTCGAGCGTGACCTCGGCCACGCCCCGGACCACCACCCAGTGCTCGGCGCGGCGCTTGTGGCTCTGCAGGCTGAGCTTGCCCTTGGGATTGACCGAGAGCCGCTTGGCGCGGAAGCGCTCGCCGCGGTCGATGTCCTGGTAGCTGCCCCATGGTCGGTGCATCACGGCATGTTCGGTGGCCGCCTTGTGCTTGCCGTCGGACATGCGCTGGACGACGTCCTTCAGTCGCGGAAGGTTGTCGCGATGACCGACCAGGACGGCGTCGTTCATCGCCACCACCACGACCTCCTCGACACCGATCACCGCGGTGAGCGGCCCGTCCGAGCGGACGTAGGAATTGCGCACATGATCGATCTCGACCGGCCCCTCGGTGACGTTGCCCGCGCTGTCGGCCTCACCGATATCGAGCAGGGCGTCCCACGTGCCGAGGTCGGACCAGCGGAACCTGGCTGGCACCACCCAGCACTTGTCGGTCCTCTCCATCACGGCGTAGTCGATCGACTTGGCCGGCGCCTTGGCGAAGGCGTCGGCGTCGAGAAACACCGTCGATCCGTTCTTCCTGGCCTTGGCAACGGCCTCTTCGGCCGCCGCCGCCATGGCCGGCTCGAAGCGGGCCATCTCGGACAGCAGGACGTCGGGTGGGAACAGGAAGTTGCCGCTGTTCCACAACAGGCCCTCTGCGATGTAGCGCAAAGCAGTCTGGGCATTGGGCTTCTCGACGAACGCCGCGACTTTCTGCACCGGGCCGATACTCTGGCTGCCGGGGCGGATGTAGCCGTAGTCGGTCTTGGGCTCGGTCGGCGGAATGCCGAACGTCACGATGCCGCCCTGCCCGACGGCCAGAAGGCCCTCGCGGCAACCGGCTCGGAACTCTTCGGCGCCGATCACGAGGTGATCCGACGCAAGCGCCAGCAAGGCTTTGGCGCCCTGGCTGCGCGCATAGGCGGCCGCGGCCGCCATCGCCGGTCCTGAATCGCGCCGCGACGGCTCGACCAGGATCTCGATTTCCATGCCGATTTCCTTGGCCTGCTGCTCGGCCATGAAGCGATAGGCATCGTTGGTCGCGATCACGGGCCGTGCGAACAGGCCGCGGTCGGCGACGCGCTGCAGTGTCTGCTGGAAGGTTGATTGCGTGCCGAGCAGCGGGACGAACTGCTTGGGCATGCTCTCTCGCGACAGCGGCCACAGGCGCTTGCCGGAGCCTCCAACGAGAATGACGGGCGTGATTGACGACATGAAGGGGACTCTCGTTACTAGCCGCTAGGCTCGAAGAGGCGCGGTATAGCCGACCGGGCCGGCCCGGCCAATGGCCCAAGGCGGGGGCCTTTTTACCGCCGGCCAGCGGCCTGGCGTTCCAGGTTTTCCTCGCGCCGCCGCTTGGCCTCGATTTCAACGGCCTCGGCGAGCTTGGGGATGTGCGAGGCGATCTCGTAGAAATCGCTGGCGTAGAGCACCAGCAGTGTCGTCGGCTTGGTGGTGGCCACCGATGCAGTGCGCGGCTGGCGCTCGAGCAGGGCCATCTCGCCGAAGAAGGCGCCTTCGCCCAGCCGCACCGAACCGCCGTTTGGCAGGCGGACCTCGACCTCACCGCTCGTGATGAAGAACATGGAATCGCCGGCATCGCCGCGGCGCACGACGGTGATGCGCCCTGGGTAGTAGCGCGTGCGCAGCTTGCCCACGATCTCCGACAGGGTAACGACGCCCAGCGAGGCGAACAGCGGCACGCGTGTTACCTGTTCCCAGACCCGCAGATACTCGCGACGCCGTTCCTCTTGCGCGAAGCCGGTGGCGAGCACGCCGGTCATCAGGGCGAGCACGGCGATGCCCGAGATCATCAGCAGCGAGCCGACGAGGCGGCCGCCCAGCGTCTCGGGCACCACGTCACCGTAGCCGGTCGTGGTCAGCGTGACGACGGCCCACCACATGGCGCCCGGCAGGGAGCCGAACGGCTCGGGCTGCTTGACGCGTTCGAACATGTGAGCGGCAGTAGCGGCAATCATCAGAACGATGGCGAACAGGATCAGCACCGAGGCGATCGGCGCGCGCTCGTTCGACACGACACGGAACAACGTGCTGAAGGCCGGCGCATGCAGGCCGACCTTCATGATCCAAAGGATGCAGAAGACGGAGGCGGCGTCGGCGCCGGTGATGACGTATCCGCCGAAGAACAGGAAGGCCGGCAGGGTCGCAAGAAGCCCGATCAGGCCGGGGATCGACATCGCCCAGCGCAGGCGCGCCTTGGTCGCCGACTCCTGGTCGTAATGCGACGCTTCCGGCGCCACCCACAGGCGTGCCAGGTACTCGGCGAGGAAGATGAACGTGACGCTCCAGATGATGATGCGGAGCGCATGCCGGATCTGCCCATCCATCTCGTCGACCGACAGCAGGATCACGGCGAACAGGCCGATACCCAGCACGATCAGGTGGGCCACCCGCACCTTTCGGGCGCCGGGTGTGGGATCGCTGTAGTGCAGCAGGGCGTAGAGTCGTGCCCTGAACGTCGGGGCCGTGGCCGTCACGCTGCGACCATAGGCATCCTGGCGTGCGAATTGCAACGCAGGGGAGGCCGGTCTACGGTCGCGCCCGTTTTGCAGGATATGGGTCTGGATTGAAGGTGGTCAGGGATTTGCGCATCGCCGTCGACATCGGCGGGACGTTCACGGACGTGGTGTTGGAAGAGGCCGGCAAGCGGCTGACGCGCAAGCTGCTGACCACGCCGCAGCGACCGGAGGAGGCGGTTCTCGACGGTGTGCGGCTGATCCTGGCCGACGCCGGCCGGAGCTTCGGCGACGTTGCCGTGTTCGTTCACGGCACGACGCTCGCCACCAATGCCGTGATCGAGCGGCGCGGCGCGCGCACGGCGCTCCTTGCCACCGAGGGCTTCCGCGATGTCCTCGATATCGCTAACGAAAGCCGCTACGACCAGTACGACCTCACCATCGAGAAGCCGAAGCCCCTGGTGCCGCGGGCGTTGCGCTTCACCGTGCCCGAGCGGATGGACGTGCACGGCGAGGTCCGCCTGGCACTCGACGAGAAGGCGGTGCGCGAGACGGCGCGCCGACTCGAGGCCGACGGCGTCGAGAGCCTCGCCGTCGCCTACATGCACGCCTACGCCAACCCGGCGCACGAACGGCGCACGCGCGACATCCTGAAGGAAGCACTTCCCGACCTTTGGGTCACGCTGTCGAGCGAGGTCTGTCCCGAGGTGCGCGAGTACGAGCGTACCTCGACCGCTGTTGCCAACGCCTATGTCCAGCCTTTGATGGACTCTTATCTCGAGCGCATGCAGGCGGCTCTGGCCGCCGAGAAGTTCACCGGCACGATCTATCTCGTGACCTCGGGCGGCGGCCTTACCGCCATCGCCACGGCGCGGCGCTTCCCGGTGCGGCTGGTCGAATCCGGCCCGGCCGGCGGCGCGATCTTTGCTGCGCAGGTGGCGGCCCGCGCCGGCGAGGCACGGGCATTGAGCTACGACATGGGCGGCACCACGGCCAAGATCTGCCTGATCGACGATTTCAGGCCGCACACCGCGCGGCTGTTCGAAGTCGATCGCGCCGCGCGCTTCCTCAAGGGATCGGGCCTGCCAGTGCGCATCCCCGTGATCGAGATGGTCGAGATCGGCGCTGGCGGCGGCTCGATCGCAAGGCTCGATGCCCTGAAGCGCGTGACGGTAGGGCCGGAGAGCGCCGGTGCCGAGCCCGGCCCGGCCTGCTATGGCCGCGGCGGCGCCCATCCCGCAGTGACCGACGCCAACGTCGTGCTCGGCACGATCGATCCGCACGACTTTGCCGGCGGCAGCATCAAGCTCGATCTCGGCGCGGCCAAGGGCGCGCTGGAGCGCGACGTCGCCGAAGGCATCGGGCTCTCGACCGAGATGGCAGCCTACGCCGTCTACGAGATGGTATCGGAAAATATGGCAAGTGCGGCACGCGTCCACGCTGTCGAGCGTGGCGCCGTGGTCAACCAGTACAATCTCATCGCCTTCGGCGGCGGCGCGCCGCTGCACGCCGCCAGGGTCGCCGAGAAGATCGGCGTCAAGCGGGTGATCGTTCCACCCAACGCCGGCGTCGGATCGGCAGTGGGATTCCTCGCGGCGCCGGTGTCGTACGAGCTGGTGCGCAGCCGCTACATGCGGCTCGATGCCTTCGATGGCGAAGCGGCCAGCGGGCTCCTCGAGGAAATGAGCGCCGAGGCAACCGCCCTGGTGGCACCCGGCGCACGCGGCATGGCGACCTTCGAGCGTCGGCTTGCCTTCATGCGCTACGTCGGCCAGGGCCATGAGATCGTTGTCGAACTGCCGGCGCGGCCTCTGCGGGCGTCGGACTCCCAGGCCTTGCGCGAGGCCTACGAGCGCGACTACGCCGTCCTGTTCGAGCGCCATATCCCGAACGCGGCCATCGAGATCCTGAGCTGGTCGGTCCAGGTCTCGACCGAGGCCAAGCTGCCGGCCAAGCAGGGCGCGGCGCCGTCAGTCGCGGCCCCCGCGCCCGTCGGCAAGCGGCCGGTGTTCGACGGCCGCAGCGGCCGCACCACCGAGGTGCCGGTCTATCGTCGCGAGTCCCTGCCGCCGGGCAGCGCCTTCCCGGGGCCGGCGATCGTCGCCGAGGACGAGACCTCGACCTACATTTCGGCCAGTTTTGCCGCGCATATCGATGCTTCTGGCTGTATCGTCATGGACCGCAAGGACGCGTGAGGAAAGCATGAGCCCATCCAACAGCGTCGGCCTGATCGACCTGCAGATCATGTGGAACCGTCTGATCGCGGTGGTCGAGGAGCAGGCGCAGACCCTGATGCGCACCGCCTTCAGCCCGATCGTGCGCGAATGCGGCGATCTCTCGGCGGGCGTGTTCGACCTCGAGGGCCGTATGCTGGCGCAGGCCGTCACCGGCACGCCGGGCCACGTCAATTCCATGGCCGAATCGGTGAAGCACTTCCTGCGCTACTTCCCGGTCGACAAGATGAAGCCCGGCGATGCCTACATCACCAACGATCCATGGATGGGCACCGGCCACCTCAACGACTTCGTCATCACCACGCCGGCCTTTCGCAACGGCAAGCTGGTGGCGCTGTTCTCCTGCACCAGTCATCTCATGGACATCGGCGGCATCGGCTTCGGACCGGACGCCACCGATGTGTTCATGGAAGGCCTCTACATCCCGATGCTGAAGCTGTTCGACCAGGGCAAGGTGAACGACACCCTGATGTCGATGATCCGCGCCAACACGCGCCTGCCGGTCGACACCGAGGGCGACGTCTACTCCCTGGCGGGCTGCAACGATGTCGGCGCCCGCCGCCTGGTCGAGATGATGGACGAGTTCGGCATCGAATCGCTGGACGAACTGGGTGACCACATCATCGCGCGCTCGCGCGAGGCCGTGCTTGAGGAAATCGCCAAGCTGCCCAAGGGCACCTGGCGCAACGCCATGACGATCGACGGCTACGACGAGCCGCTGACGCTCGAGGCCGCGCTGACCATTTCCGATAGCGGCATCCATGTCGACTACACCGGCACGTCGGCCGTATCGGGACGCGGCATCAATGTGCCGCATGCCTACACCACGGCCTACACGGTGTTTGGCCTGGGCTGCGTGGTGGCGACGCACATTCCCAACAACGCGGGCTCGCTCGAGCCGCTCACCGTGTCGGCGCCCGCCGATACCATCCTTAATGCGCCGAAGCCCAGCGCGGTCGCGTCCCGCCACATCATTGGCCAGATGCTTCCTGACGTCATCTTCGGCTGCCTGCGCCAGATCGTGCCCGATCGCGTGCCGGCCGAGGGCACGTCGTGCCTGTGGAACCTCAACGTGCGCGGCCATGTCAAAGGCGGGGAGGGCGGCAACTACGGCTTCGGCATGGCCATCACCTCCAACGGCGGCACCGGCGCGCGCCCCGACAAGGACGGGCTCTCGGCCACGGCCTACCCGAGCGGTGTGCGCGGCACGCCGGTCGAAATCGCCGAGACTCAGACGCCGCTGATCTTCTGGCGCAAGGAGTTCCGCCCCGATTCGGGCGGCGCCGGCCGCACCCGGGGCGGGCTCGGCCAGATCATGGAGATCGAGAGCGGCATTGCCGAGCCGTTCGACCTGCTGGCGGCGTTCGACCGCATCGACCATCCGCCGCGCGGTCGCGACGGCGGACGGGACGGCGAGGCGGGCTTCGTGGCGCTGAAGTCGGGCCGGACGCTGAAGGGCAAGGGCTTCCAGCTGATCCCGCCGGGCGACCGGCTGGTGGTCATGACGCCGGGCGGTGGGGGCATCGGCAAGCCGGTGGAGCGCGACCGGGTGCAGGTCGCCAACGACCTGGCAGACGGGCTGATCTCGGGCGAGACCGCCGAGAAGATCTATGCCTACAAGCCGCCAAAGGCGGCCGAGTAGCGGCGGCCGGGCGATCGGATTTCGGGGAAGGGTGTCAAACAGTGAAGGGGGCTCTCATGAAGCTCGGACGTAGGACGGCATTGAAGGCAGGCGCGGGTGTCGCCATGCTTGGTGCGCCCGCCGTGGTGCGGGCACAGGCTGCGCTGAAGCTGCCTCTCGCGACGGTGTGGCCGGATGGCAACTTCCACACCATCAACGCCAAGAAATTTGCCGAGGAGGTCAAGGCGGGCACCTCGGGCGCCATCGATATCGACGTCAAGTCGGGCGGCCAGCTCGGCTTCAAGGGCCCCGAGCAGCTGCGCGCGGTGCGCGACGGGCTGGTGCCGATGGCCGACATCCTCAACATCCAACAGATCGGCGATGAGCCGATCATGGGCGCCGAGGGAATTCCCTTCATCTCGAACAACATCGAGGAGCTGAAGGTGCTGCACAAGTACCTCAGGCCCGAGTACGAGAAGGTGGCGCTGAAGAACAACCAGACCATCCTCTACATGGTGCCGTGGCCGACGCAGTACCTGCACCTCAAGGTGAAGTGTGAATCGCTGGACGCGCTGAAGGCCATCAAGATCCGCGTGCCCGACAAGAACGCCCAGGACATGTGCAGCGCCATTGGCATGGCGCCGGCCCTGATTCCCTGGGGCGAGACCATCGCCGCCCTGTCTTCAGGCGCCGTTGCCGGCGTGTCGACTTCCTCGGTGTCCGGTGTCGACGGCAAGTTCTGGGAGTTCCTCAAGTTCTTCCACCAGACCAACCACGCCTGGTCCTGCCAGATCGTCACGATCAACAACGACACGCTTAAGAAGATCTCGCCAGCGAATCAGAAAGTGATGATAGATCTCGCCAAGAAGCTCGAACCCGACTTCTGGCAGACCTCGCTCAAGGCCGACGCCGACAGCAACAAGAAGCTGACCGACGGCGGCATGCAGATCGTCATTCCGCCGCCGCAGATGGTGGCCGACCTGCGCAAGCGGACCGAGCCTATGATCGCCGAGTTCATCAAGCGTGTGCCGGCAGCCGAGAAGCCGATCAAGGCCTACCTCGTCGAGATGAAGCGCGCGTGAGCGCGCACGGTCCGAACCCGAACGCAGGGGCTCCCCAGCCCCTGCGCGCCATCCTTGACGCCATCGACACGCTGGGCCGGCTCGACGGCTGGTTGGGCGCGGGTTGCCTGGTGGCGCTCACCGGCTTGATGCTGGGTGAAGTGCTGGTGCGCGCCCTGTCCGAGGTATTCCCCTGGGTGCCGGCCGATATCCCGATCGCCTGGGAGTACAGTTCCTACCTGATGGCGGCAGCCTTCACCTTCGGCGCGGCGATGACCTTGCGGGCGGGCGGCCACATTCGCGTCACCCTGGTGCTGGCCCGCGTCACGCCCGCGACGCGGCGCTGGATGGAGACGGTGCTGGCGGCTCTGGGGGTGGCCTTCACCGGCTTTCTCGCCGTCGCCATGGTCAACTTCACCTGGCGCAGCTTCTCGTCCGACCAGGTCTCGCTCTCCAGCGCCACGCCGCTCTGGATCCCCCAAGCGCTGGTGACCTTCGGCATCTGCCTGCTGGTCCTGCAATTCCTGGCGCGCTTCTTCCAGGCGCTGCTCGGACTGCCGCTGGAGGACCTCAACATGCGTGCGGCGTCGGTCGCCGAATGATCCTGGCGCTGTAGGCTTCGATGCTCGAGATCGTCATCGTCATGTTCGTGGTGCTGTTCGCCTTCCTGGCGGGCGGCCTGTGGATTGGCTGGACGCTGGCCGTCACCGGCACCGTGCTGCTGGCGGTGTTCCGCGACATCCCCCTCGACAAGCTGCTGGCGCAGTACGCCTGGAACATCCTGACGACGCAGGAGCTGCTGGCGCTGCCGCTGTTCATCGTCATGGGCGAGATCCTGTTCCGCACGCGGCTGTCGCAGTCGCTTTTTCGTGGCCTCACGCCGTGGGCGGCGCTGCTGCCGGGACGGCTGCTGCACGTCAACGTCATCGGCTGTTCGATCTTCGCGGCAATCTCGGGCTCGTCGGCGGCGACCACGCAGGTCGTCGGCCGCATCTCGCTCGCCGAGCTGCTGAAGCGCGGTTACTCGAAGGACGTCGCGGTAGGCTCGCTGGCCGGGGCGGGCACGCTTGGGTTCCTGATCCCGCCGTCCAACATCATGATCATCTACGGTGTGCTGGGCGACGTCTCGATCGCCAAGCTGTTCACTGCGGGCTTCATCCCGGGCTTCCTGCTCGCCGGCTGCTTCATGGGCTGGATCATGATCCACACCGCGATCAGGCCCGATTTGGTGCCAGCGAGCGAGCGCAAGGTGCGCCTGGCATCGGGAGCGGAGTTCGCGACCTCCGTACGCGAGCTCGGACCGGCGGTGTTCCTGATCCTGTGCGTCCTGGGGTCGATGTATGGCGGGCTCGCCACGCCCTCGGAGGCTGCCGCCGTCGGGGTGCTGGGGGCGCTGGTCGTCGCCGGCCTGCAAGGCGAGCTGAAGGGCGGGGCGCTGCGCGCCATCGCCATCGGCTCGGTGCAGACCTGCGCCATGATCGCCCTGATCGTGCTCGGTGCCTCGATCCTGGGGAGCGCCGCGGCGTTCCTCGGCATTCCGGCCGCCGTCGCCGGCTTCGTCTCGAGCCTCGGGCTGTCGCCCTTCATGCTGATCGTGGCCCTGATCGTGTTCTACCTGATCCTGGGCTGCTTCCTCGATGGGTTCAGCATGATCGTCATGACCCTGCCGATCGTCATGCCGATCGTGAAGGCGGCAGGCTTCGATCCCATCTGGTTCGGCATCTTCCTCGTACTGGTGGTCGAGATGGCCCAGATCACGCCGCCGGTCGGCTTCAACCTGTTCGTGATCCAGGGGCTGACCGAGGACGGCCTGGGCTACATTGCCAAGGTGACCCTGCCGTACCTGATCATCATGGTCCTTTTCACCATGGTGATCGCGGTTCTGCCCGATATTGCCCTCTGGCTTCCACGCTACCTCGCCAGCTAGACTCTCATCGCTACAAGGGGGAACGAATGGAACCGCGCCAGGTAAGAACGGCTGCCGATGCACGCCGGATCGTGCAGGAGCGCGGACTGCGCCACGTCAAGGTGGGCGTCCACGACATCGACGGGATCCTGCGCGGCAAGTACCTGCACATCGACAAGTTCAGCGGCGCGCTCGACGGCGGGATGGGCTTCTGCGACGTGGTGCTGGGGTGGGATTCCAACGACCAGCTGTACGACAACGTCACCTATACCGGCTGGCACACCGCCTACCCGGATGCCAACGTACGTATCCTGCCCGAGACCTGCCGCGAGATCGCGACCGAGCCCGGCAATCTCCTGTTCCTCTGCGAGTTCACCGACAAGGCCGAGGAGATCTGTCCGCGCGGCGTCCTGCGCCGGGTGCTGGCGCGCGCGGCGAAGTTGGGTTTCGAGGTTCGCGTCGGCTTCGAATACGAGTTCTTCGTCTTCGCCGAGACGGCGTTCTCGATTCGCGAAAAGGGCTACAGGAACCTGAAACCGATCTCGCCCGGCTTCTTCGGCTATTCGATGCTGCGCAACTCGGTCCTGTCCGATTGGTACCGCGACCTGCTGGCGATGTGCGAGACCATGGACATGGGCATCGAGGGCCTGCACACCGAGACGGGCGCCGGGGTGCTCGAAGCGGCGCTGCGCGTGAAGGACGCCCTCGGCGCGGCCGACGCCGCCGCCCTGTTCAAGCTCTACACCAAGGTTCTGGCGCAGAAGCGAGACTGGCTCGCCACCTTCATGGCCAAGTGGTCCAAGGACTGGCCGGGCTGCGGCGGCCACATGCACATGTCGCTGTGGAAGGACGGCAGGCCCGTCTTCTTCGACGAAGGCGGCGGCCATCGCATGAGCGAGACCATGCGCCACTTCGTCGGCGGCCAGCGGGCTCTGATGCCCGACCTGCTGGCCATGGTGGCCAACAACGTGAACTCGTACCGCCGGCTCATTCCCGGTTTCTGGGCGCCCACCGTGGCGAGCTGGGGCGTGGAGAACCGCACGACCTCGCTTCGCGTGATCCCCGGCTCGGCCAAGTCGACGCGCGTGGAGTACCGCATCGCCGCCGCCGACGCGAACCCGTATCTCGCGCTGGCCGCCGCCGTCGGCTCGGGCCTGTGGGGAGTGGAGAACGAGATCGATCCCGGCGAGCCGATCAAGGGCAACTCCTACGAGATCGAGCATCCCGAGAAGGCGCAGCTTCCACGCACCCTCATGGAAGCGGCGGCCAGCCTGAAAACCTCAAAGGCGGCGCGCGATCTGTTCGGCGAGAGCTTCGTCGATCACTATTCCGCAACTCGCGAATGGGAGGAACGAGAGTTCCGCAAGGCCATCACCGAGTGGGAGCTCGATCGGTACTTGGAGATCATCTAGCAAAGGGGCATTCTGGCTCGGTACCGGAAAGTCGGTTAGCCCTGCAGTTGGCGTACTTTCAGCGTCGGGCGCTCTGCCAAAGGTGGCTTCCCGTACAAATGTATCGACCTACCAGTCATACTATTGCTTTAGGCCGCTTGAAGCCCCGCTGAGAGGCTATCGGCACTAACGGTGACGAAGATCTTTTTCCCCTGGGGCAGGTTGAGCTAGAGCTAATCCGTAATGGGGACGACGCGTTCGCCCGCTCAGTCCCCTCGGCTGAGCGCCTTGCTCCACCCACCCGCCAACTCAGCCTCAATCCCGTTTCTTAACGGCCGACTATCAATGAGCCTTCGCGCTATAGTTACGGGTCATACCTCCTCAATCGGACAATTGGAGCGGTGACGATCCCGCCCGCACCGGTGCGCTCGGGTTGCGCCGGATCTCCCAGCTGGGGAGGCAAGATAGGCACCAGCGCCATCGCTTGGACTGCGGCCCGGTCTCCCAAGCTACCGCCGGCCAAATCGTCGGCGACCAAACGCGCAACTTGGGGTGCTGCTACGCTCGTTCCACCCATGGCAACGACCGAGCCACTGTGTGAACCTGCCGCCAGAACACCCGTGTGGAAACGAGCATCGTCGCTGACGGCCATGACATCGGGCCGCCGCGGTATCGTTGGCGGAACAGGCGGTGGCATCCCCGTCCTCGCGCCAGCAGTGGAATATTTAGCCGCCTTCCTCACCTTTCCAATATAGCCGCCAATCACGATGGTCGACGGACCGGTCGCCATGGAATTGATCGTGCTTTCGCGCTTCACAACGCTGGCGCCGACGTCGACCTCCTCGTCCGGGCCAATGGGATTGGATTGATGGAAACGCTCGTAATCGGGATCATCCAAATAGGATTGTCGGCCGCGAAGCGGGTAGCCGTAGATATTGTCGTCGCGCCGGATCCAGGCATGGACGAGGTCTTGGGGCGCGGCGGTGAGCCCTCCGGTATTCCGGAGTTCAATCTCCCACTTGCCGGCAGGTGCAAGTTGCGCCACCGGCAGATCAGGCTGTGCCGTCGGCTGCACCATAACTGTGAATCGAGTGCGATCCGATGGAGCCCACTGATTCCAGCGAGCTCTAGCATAGATACCGGACGGTGTGTTGAGTTGCCCCGACGGTCCCCATTCATAAGTCGTCATACTTGGCGCTCCGCCAGGCGGGGTGACGGTAAGAGTAACGCGGCTCGTTGCCGGACTGGGAATCGGAGAGGGCAGCCAGACTTCGAGAAAGCTGGGCGAGCGATCGTCCGGCTGCACGCGCCAGTGCAAGCGTCTAACCTGGTTCGGCGCCGTGAAGCTGATGAGGGCATGCGTCCGCGAGAGGTAGCTGTTGCCGGCCGGCATTACCACCCGCAGATCGAAGCCATGGACGTTCTGGCATTCGAGGATCATGTCTTCGATGAAGGCCTCGAGGCCGCCAGTTCCGTCGTGGCAATCAGCTAACAGCCCATAGCTGATGTTGATCACGACCGGCAGGGCCGAACCCCAACTTGCCGAAATCAGCTGTGCTCGGTTGATGATGTACCGAATCGCGCGCGCGATATGGTAGTAGAGCGTGCCCGGTGCAATGACCGTCCCCGGAATCATGTTCGCCGTGACGGTCGGCGGAAGCTGGACACAGATGATCGGACGGTCAACGACCATATCAATCGGTTCACGACCGCAGGCGAGGTCCATCACATGCGTGCCGTGGGCGACGCGCAACGCAGCCGATTTATGATGGTCTGGGATCAAGAAATCGTAGAAGGGTCCCGGTGGCGTCCCCCCCGGCAGGCGATAAAGGAGCTCCTCGTCGCCACCGGATGCCGCCAGTAAGTTGTCGATCTGCAACTTCGTATAGAATCTGTCGATGGGAGGCCCTTGAACCCAACAATACTCGACCCGCGTCGTCGGCGGCGTCGTCGCGAGTTGAAACCTTCTATGAGCGAAAGCGATGCCGTCATCGATTATGCCCATGATAACCGCTGGCGGCGCTGCGCCGGCACCGACGGACCTCGCTGCCCTGCTTCTGGATCTTCGCCTCGGAATTCGCAGCGCCTTCATAGTTTTTAGCGCTGCAAGGCTCAGCGGAGGGCCCAGCGACGCGCTTTGTACTCCACGTAGCGCACCAGCCGTCGACAAGATCTCCGAGGCCTGTTCCGTCAGCATTGCGCCGATCCAGACCGCGGAGTTCGCCGCCATCCCGGGATCGACGTGACGACCGAGAATCTCGAGGGACTTTTGCCAGACTTTGCAGCCAGTTCGGCTGGCAATGAAAGTTCCTGCGACGAATTCTTGGGCCCTATCTTTACTCACGCGCAACAGGAGAGGCATTACCTCCCTTCCCGATGTGAAGTAGGCGCCGCGGCCCGGACCTAGCGCCCAGGCAACATACGGATCGATCCTTTCCAAGACCTTGTACTTTTGTGCCATCGGAACCTCCGGGAAAACCGTGGAGCACGCAGAACCGGTGGTTCACTGCCACTCGAGCCGCGCCTTCTCCCATAGCCAATTGAGGAGCGGATCGCCCTGAATCGGCTGCTGCGTCGTCCCGATCGGAACTATGTAATTCACGGGAGGAATGACAGGCAGTAAATGAAGCGCTGCGTATATTCGCTCCCAGTAAAAGTCGCCGTCGTTCGGCGGAACGCCACCAAAGGGGTACAGGGCGCCGATGAAACGGAATGGTCGTCGCAACGGGGCCGGTTCGCCCGACATACCCGCAGGCGGAGCGCTGCAGCGCAGCCAGAAATACCGGCCGAGTTGTATACCGAGAAAACAGCCAGCGGCGCTGTCGACCGGAAAATGCACGCCTGCAACCGTCCGATTGATCGCGACCCTGCTGGCCAGGCGCATCAATTGAATACGCCAATTCTGCGAACTGATGGCGTTAGTGTATTGCACGTTGCCCGAAGCCATCAGCAGTTGCCAGAGCACATAAGCAGACATGAATGCTTCGGTCGCGTGACCGCTTGGGAAGGTGCTGTGCGAGGGCGTAAGGATCATCGGCTGAACCTGAGGCGAATATTCGTTGGGCCGCCGGCCCGCGAGCGCATGCTTGAAGCGCATCTCGGTGAAGTTCGCCAGCCTAAGCGCCGCGGCCAACAACTCGAGAGTCCATTTCGTGCGCGATGGATGGAGGAAGGGAATCGCGCTCAGGAAGGTAAGCGCGCCGCCCATCTGGGTCATGATCTCGGGCGCACGGTCGCCACGAAGGTCGGCGTAAGTGTTGAGGAAGACCAGAAAGTTTCGGAACTGCGCGGGATCAGGAGTCGAAATATCAGCAAGTGGCCGGTAGCTGAAGGGCGGACCCGGCGGTGGCCATTGCAGCTGGTACATCCTCATAAATGGACTGACTGCGGTGAGTCTGCGAAATCCGACTTTCGTGTTGAGCACGGCGTCGAACACGCTTGCCCGGACCCATGGTTCCCATCTCTCCAACACATCGGGATCATCGAACGGCAACGCAGGCGGCGTCGCCGGGATCGGCGGAAGCACAAAAGGCCCACTGATACCGTCGCGTGTACGGATAAGGGCTTCAGCAGCGGCCGGCGAATTTGCAATACCTAGGCCGCCCAAGCCGCCCAATCCACCGAGGCCGCCCAAGCCGCCGAGGCCCCCCAAACCTCCCAGGCCACCCAATCCACCAAGGCCGCCCAGACCACCGAGACCGCCCAGACCACCGAGACCGCCAAGGCCTCCCGAGAATGCTTCGACAGACATTATGCCCCCTTGGTTGCTTCAGACGCTCACGTCGGTACCCCCGCTTTACGCAACGCCTCCGCTGCCATGCGGCCGATCGGATAGTCGGCTGCTGGCGAACCCTTCATCCAGCCGCTGACGGTCAAGCCCGGCTGGAGCTTCAAGAGCTCCTGCGCCGCCTTGCGCGCCTCCTCGACCTGGCCAAGCTGCCAGTGCGCGATTGTCTTGGAACGCAAGGTCGAAGTGTGCTTGCGATTGGCTCGGAGGGAACGCTGGGCAAGCTCGAGCGCCCTGCCGTATTGGCCGGCGGCGATTGCCGCCGTCGCTGCCAATGAATCGTAGAAGTAGCGGTGCGGATCGAGCGGCGAGAGGGCAAGAGCACGTTCGGTGTGCTCGATTGCCTGCGCCCCTTCACTCTTGAACGCGTGCAGAGTGCCCTTGAGCAGCCACGCAAAGGAGTTGCTGGGATTGATCGCAAGTGCGTGCTCGTAGGACTCTTCGGCAACGTCGAATTTCTTGAGGAGGTTGACGTGAACGAAGCCATTGATTGCAAGCGCCAGCGAGTTGTCAGGGTCCATCTCCAGCGCGCGCTTGGTGCACTCCGAGGCAAGGTAGGTATCGCGCTGCGGGCTATCGGACCAGCCTTGCTGGACCCGCAGCACATGCCAGTTGCCAAGCCAGGCAATCGGCAACGGATGGCGCAGGCCGCGGCCCGCCAACTCCTCAAGCAGTCGACGTGCTTCTTCGAAATCGGGCACCGACAGACGGTGCATGAGACTGACGGCAGCCATCAGAAGCGTGTACGCCCGTAGCGTCGGCAAAGGCTTCGAGCGCGCCCACTGGACCTCGCGCGTCGTCACCGATGCACTGATGATGGCAACCAGCCGACCAACCAACTCCTGCTCGCCGTTCACGATGGCGTCGGTGGTATCCTCCAGACTGTCGGCCCATACCACCGTGCCGGAGCGTGCCTCTGCCAGCTCGACGTCGAGCTTTAAACGTCGGTCATTGCTTCGGTAGGCGCCTGACAGCACGTAGTCGGCGTGCAGATAGCTGCCGATCTCCGCCGCAGACGCTTTTCGCCCGTTGAACGCAGTAGTTGACAGCCTCGATACAACCCTCAGGTCCGAGGTGTGCGACAGCCGGCGGATGACTTCCTCGGCTAGGATCTCGCCCAGGACACCATGATCGTTCGCTAGCATCCGGGAGGCAAAGGGAACCACCGCGATCGCGGGCGTGAGTTCATCGAATACAACCGTAGGCGCCGTACCGAGGTGCACCTGGTGGGGCCCCAGTCTGTAGGCTCGCACTGGCTGCGCCAAGCCACGCACGTAGCAATCACCTAAGTCGTCGACCTCCGCGTCGAGGCCGGGCGTCAGGCCGTCGCGGACGTGCTGGGAGATCACGATCTCGCCTGGCCCTGCCAGAGTCATCAGGCGGGCCGCCAGATTGACACCTCGTCCGAGCACATCGTCAGGCTCGATGATGACCTCGCTTATCTCCATACCCATTCGCAGCAGCACGTGGCGATCGGCAGCACGATGGGTGTTGGCGTCTGCCCGCGCCTGCTGAATAGCCATCGCGGCCGCGACGGCCGAGCGCACGTCGGCAAAATCAAGCAACATGCCATCGCCCAGGCTCTTCACCATGCGCCCGCTGAACGATGGCAGGATGTCCCGCTTCACGCGATCAACGAAGCGGAGCCAGTCGGATATGATACCGACTTCGTCCTGCTCGATCAGCGCAACGGATCCCACAATGTCAATTAGCAGCACTGCGCGCTTCGCCCAGGCAACATGATGCTCGGCGCGAACTTCTCCGAGATCGAACTCTGCCATGAACGTCCCCCAGCCGCCGGATGCCAGCGCAGAGGCGGCACCCCGCGACAGGGACACCAGACCACCGAGGTCGATCATGCGCAAGTCGCCCTCCAGTTCGATCACTGCATACAGTAAGAAGCCCCCTGGATATGTGCGGAAAGTCACACAAGAGTGTGTCTCTAGACAATTCGCATCCGGGTCGGACGCCTACAATCGGAGTGATGGATCAAGCTGGACGTGACGACACGGCGGCGCTTAGCCAATCGGCCTTGCGCCACACGAAACTCGACGACGAGGCTGCCCGGCCAACTTCTCGCCGATGTGCTCCAAACCCACGCTATTCATGGCCCACTGCGGAAGGCCATCCCCAGAAGATTTGAGCCCTCCGGCGAGAGGACACCGTGCTAGCTTCTCGCCCATCTGAAATCTCCGGTAATGACGAATAACGTGTGTGAAGCTCCGCGAATGAGCCTATTCGAATGGAAACCACCTGATGCCTCAGTCTCTGGTCGGCAATTGGAATTACCCCACCTCGATCCGGTTTGGCGCAGGCCGCATCCGCGAGCTGCCTGACGCCTGCAAGGCGATCGGGCTGCAGCGGCCTCTGTTGGTGACCGATCCCGGGCTCGCGAGCCTGCAGATGATCAGCGACGCCATGCTGTCGCTGCGCAAGGCCGGGCTCGACCCTGCCCTGTTCAGCGAGGTGAAGCCCAATCCGGTGGCTGCCAACGTCGAAGCGGGCGTGCGCATCCTGCGTGCCGCCAGGAACGACGGCGTGATCGCCTGGGGAGGCGGCTCGGGAATCGACACCGGCAAGGCGATCGCCTTCATGGCGGGTCAGACGCGGCCGCTGTGGGATTTCGAGGATATCGGCGACTGGTGGACGCGCGCCAAACCGGAGGGGATCTATTCCACGATCGCCGTGCCGACCACGGCCGGCACCGGCTCGGAGACCGGGCGCGCCTCAGTGATCACCAATACCGAAACGCACACCAAGAAGGTCATCTTCCATCCCAGGATGATGCCGTCGATCGTCATCGCCGACCCCGAATTGACGGTCGGCCTGCCGGCCAGGCTGACGGCGGGCACCGGCATGGATGCGTTCATCCATTGCCTGGAAGCCTATTGTGCGCCGGGCTATCACCCCTATGCCGAAGGTATTGCCGTCGAGGGGATGCGGTTGGTGAAGGAGAACCTCGCGCGTGCCGTCAAGGACGGCCGGGACATCGAGGCGCGCGGCCACATGCTGGCCGCCTCGCAGATGGGCTCGACGGCTTTCCAGAAAGGGCTGGGTGCCATCCATTCGCTGTCGCACCCGGTGGGCGCCGTGCTCGACACGCATCACGGCCTCACCAACGCCGTCGCCATGCCTTATGTGCTGCAGTTCAATCGCGCCGCGATCGACGAGAAGATCCAGCGGCTGGCGCGCTGGCTCGGCCTGCGCAACCCGACCTTTGACGGTTTCATGGAATGGAGCCTCGACCTGCGCCGCCAGATCGGCATACCGCACACCCTGGCTGACCTCGGCGTCAAGGAGAGCCACCTCGACAAGTTCGCCGAGATGGCCGCCGTCGATCCGACGGCCGGCGGCAATCCCGTGAAGGCGGGCGTGCCGGAGATGCGCAGGATGTACGAGGCGGCGGTCGCGGGGAGACTGTAATGGCGACGAACTTCCCCACGCAGGCCCGTGTCGTCATCGTCGGCGGCGGCATCATGGGTTGCTCGACGGCCTATCACCTGGCCAAGCTCGGCTGGAAGGACGTCGTGCTGCTGGAGCAGGGCCGACTGAGCGGCGGCACGACCTGGCACGCGGCGGGCCTTGTCGGCCAGCTGCGCAGCTACCAGAACCTGACGCGCCTGATCCGCTACAGCACCGAGCTGTACTCCAAGCTCGAGGCCGAGACCGGCCTGGCGACCGGCTGGAAGCAGTGCGGCTCGCTCTCGGTCGCGCGCACCGAGGAACGCATGGTGCTGCTGCGCCGCTCCGCCGCGATGGCCAATGCCCAGGGCGTGGAGTGCGAGCCGCTGACGCCGAAGCAGGCCGGCGAGAAATACCCCATCATGCGCACCGACGACCTTGTCGGTGCCGTGTGGCTGCCGGGCGACGGCAAGGCCAATCCGGCCGACATCACCCAGGCACTGGCGCGCGGCGCGCGCAGCGGCGGCGTCCGCATCTTCGAGAAGACGCGGGTGACGGCGATCGACACCAGGGACGGCCGCGTCACCGGCGTGCAGACCACCGAGGGTCCAATCAAGGCCGAGATCGTCGTCAACTGCGGAGGCCAGTGGGCGCGCCAGCTCGCGCGCACGGTCGGTGTCACGGTGCCGCTCTATTCCTGCGAGCACATGTACATCGTCACCGAAAGAATGGAGAACGTGCCGCGCGACCTGCCGGTGATGCGCGATCCCGACGGCTACATCTACTTCAAGGAAGAGGTCGGCGGCCTGCTGATGGGCGGTTTCGAGCCCGAGGCCAAGCCGTGGAACAAGGACATCATCCCCGACGACTTCGAGTTCGGCATGCTACCGGACGACTGGGACCAGTTTCAGATACTGATGGACAATGCGCTGATCCGCGTGCCGTCGCTGGAGAAGACCGGCATCAAGACCTTCATGAACGGTCCGGAGAGCTTTACGCCCGACCTGAACTACATCCTGGGCGAGGCGCCGCAAGTAAAGGGTTTCTTCGTCGGCGCGGGCTTCAACTCCATGGGCATTGCGAGTTCGGGCGGTGCCGGCATGGCGCTGGCCGAATGGATCGTGGCCGGCGAGCCGACACTCGATCTCTGGCCGGTCGACATCCGCCGCTTCGCCGAGTTCCACGGCAACGACGCCTGGCTGAAGAGCCGCGTCGCCGAGACCCTCGGCTTGCACTACAAGATGCCGTGGCCGCAACGCGAGCAGGAGAGCGGCCGGCCGTTCCGCCGCTCGCCGCTTTATGATCGACTGAAGGCGCGCGGCGCCTGGTTCGGCAACAAGATGGGCTGGGAGCGGCCCAACTGGTTTGCCGATGTCGGCAAGACTCCCGACATGCAGTACGGCTGGGGCCGCGGCGCGTGGTTCGACGCCGTGTCGGCGGAACATCGCGCCACGCGCGAAGCCGTGACCGTGGTCGACGAGACCTCGTTCGGCAAGATTCTCGTGCAGGGTCGCGATGCCGAAGCTCAATTGCAACGCCTTGCCGCCAACAATGTCGCAGTGCCGACCGGCGCCACGGTCTATACCGGTATCCTGAACGAGCGCGGCATGTTCGAGAGCGATCTCACCATCGCGCGCCTCGCCAGCGACAAGTTCCTGATCATCACCGGCTCGGCACAGCCGGTGCGCGACATGGACTGGCTGAGTCGCCACGTAGACGAGAACGCCCATGTCACGCTGACCGACGTCACCGGCGCGTGGACCGTGCTGTCGGTCATGGGCCCGCGCAGCCGCGCGCTGCTGCAGAAGGTGAGCCGCGCCGACTTCTCCAACGAGCGCTTCCCCTTTGCCACCATCCGCGCGGTCGGGATCGGCCACGGCACCGTGCTGGCCTCGCGCCGCACATACATGGGTGAGCTGGGCTGGGAACTCTACGTCCCGGTCGAGTTCGCCGTCACGGTGTTCGAAACCCTGCACGAAGCCGGCGCCGAGTTCGGCCTGCGCGATGCCGGCTACTACGCCGTCGAATGCATGCGCCTGGAGAAGGGCTACCGTGCCTGGGGCCGCGAGCTCACGCCGGACGACACGCCGTTCCAGGCCGGGCTGGGCTGGGCAGTGAAGCTCGACAAGCCGGGTGGCTTTCTGGGCCAGAAGGCGCTGATCGAGGCCAAGGCCAAGCCGCTGGCGCGCCGCCTGGTATCGGTGGTGCTGGAGGACCGCGAGCCGCTGCTATGGGGCGGCGAGGCCCTGCTGCGCGATGGCCGGCCGGTCGGCGATCTCACCTCCGCGGGATACGGCCACACGATCGGTGCGTCGGTTGGCCTGGGCTATGTCCGCCGTGCGGACGAGGCCGGGATCGACGCCGCCTGGCTCGACAGCGGCAAGTTCGAGGTCGACCTGGCCGGTACGCGGCTTCGCGCCAAGGTCTCGCTGCGCTGTCCCTTCGATCCGACGGGTGCGCGCATCAAGGGCTGATCGTCGAGACGCCTAGACCGAAGGCGCCGGCTGTCCGGTCGTCGGCTCGGGCGCCGTCCTGAGCCGCGTGTCGGCGAGCTCGCCGGCCGCCTCGAGGATCGGATAGGCGACCGATGCCAGATGGCCGTTGATGCGCTTCAGGTCCCGGATCACGTCCATGTGGATCGAGCTCGTCTCTATCGATTCCGGCCGGCCCTCGCGCAGGCGGCCAAAGTGGCTGTCGGCGGTTCGTGATTCGGCCTCGCGCAGGGCCGCCTTCTCGGCCACCAGGCGGCGCGCCAGCGTGATGTCGCGAGTCGTGAAGACGTTCAGCGCCAGCCGCAGGTTGTCGAGCACGCGGCCATGGAAGGCGCGCAGCTCGGCCATGCCTTCGGTCGAGAAGGCGTAGCGGTTCTTTATCTTCTTCGCGGCGAGCTCCATCAGGTTCTTGTCGATGATGTCGCCGATGTGCTCGAGGTTGGTCGTGAAGGTCAGGATCTCGACGTAGCGTTTGCCGTCCTCCTCGCCCAGCTCGTTGCGCGAGGTCTGCACGAGATAGAGCTTGATCGCCTCGTAGAGCTGGTCGACGGCATTATCGGCTGCCTCGATCGCCTTCATCGTCTTGGCGTCGTTGCGCTCCAGGACATCGATGGTCTGGCGTAGCATGTCGGCGACACGGTCGCCGAGGTTCAAGGTCTCTCGCAAGGCGCAGCCCAGCGCCTCGGCCGGCGAATCGAGGACATTGGGATCGAGATGGCGCGGCTTGCCAGGATCGTCAGGCACCGGCCTGTCGGGGAGCGCCTTGCGGCACGCCCAGGCGACGAGGTCGACCAGCGGCAGGAAGAGCAGCGAGGCGAGCGCATTGAAGCCGGTATGGAAGTTCACCGGCATGCGGGTGGCCGAGGCGTCCAAAAGCGCCAACCAGTCGACCAGCGGACCGAGGAAAGGCAGCAGCGCCACGCCGACGATGGCGCGCGTCATTAGGTTGGCGAGCGGCACGCGGCGGGCGGCGACATCCGCGCCCGACTGCGCCATGTAGGGCGCCAGCGCCCCGCCGATATTGGCGCCGATCACCAGCGCGAGGGCGAGCTTCGGCTCGATCAGGCCCGATCCCGCGAACGACATCACCAGCAGCACCGTCGAAAGGCTGGAATGAACGAACCAGGTGGCGAGCGTGCCGACGACAACGGCGATCACGTACTCGTCCTGCAGGCCCTGCAGCATCGCCATGAAGGCAGGCGCGCTGCGCAAGGGCTGGGTCGCGGCGGCCAGCAGCTTCAGCGACAGCAGCATCAGGCCGAGCCCGATGGCGACGCGGCCCAGATGACGTGACTTGTCGGTGTCGCTCGACAGGAAGGCGATGACGCCGGCGCCGATCAGCAGCGGCGAGACCCATCCAAGATCGAAGGACAGGATCTGCGCGGCGATGGTGGTGCCGATATCGGCGCCCAGCATGATGGCGAAGGCGATCGACAGCGGGATCAGCCCGCGGCCGGCGAAAGAGGAGACCAGCAGCGACGTCGCCGTGCTCGACTGCAGCAGGCCGGTGATGGCGATGCCGCCCAGAAAGGCGGTGACGCGGTTGCGCGAGCAGGCAGCAATTGCGCGTCGCAGGGCGGTGCCGAAGGCACGGGTCAGCCCCGTACGCACCATGCGCACGCCCCATAGCAGCAGCGCCACGCTGCCCAGCACGTTCAGGACGGTCTCGACGCCATGCATGATCGCAGAACCCTACGCCTCGATTCCCATCGATGAAAGTTTTTTGACGTTTTTGTGACTCTCGGCGGACTACGGGCCGCAGACGAACGAAAAAGGCTCAGACTGGCGCATGCCCCGTCGCTTCGTCCATGAAGGCTCGCACCAGTGCGACGCGGCGGCGCTCCTGCAGGCACACCGCATATTCGGCGACACTGAGGTCGGTGTCCGTGACAAGAACGGGGCGAAAGCGCCGGTCTTCACCGAGTTCGCTCTCGAACACCGCGCCGATGCCGAAGCCGGCTGCCACCGCCTCGCGCACGCCTTCGCGTGTCTGCACCTCGACGATGGCGCCGGGCCGGATGTCGGCAGCGGCCATGGCCTGCTCGACCACCTCGCGGGTAATCGAGCCGCGCTCGCGCAGCACGAGGGACTGCCCGGCCAGCGCCGAAAGGGCAGCGCGACCGCGTTTGGCAAGCGCATGTCGCGCCGGCACGAACAAGACGACACGGTCGGTGCGTAGCCGCACGGCGTGCAGCCGAGGATCCGACACGCTCTTCGCCATCACCGCAACGTCGGCCTCGTGTCGCAGCAGCCGATCCAGCACGACCGCCGAGTTGTCGATCGCGAGCGCGAAGGTCAGGCCTTCGGCACGGTCACGCAGGGCGGCCATGATCGGCACGACATGATGAGCGGAATCGGCCGCGATCCGGAGATGCCCGCGCGTCAGGGCCTGTTCCCCTGCGAGCAGGGCACGAGCCTCGTCCTGGACCGCAAACAGCCGCGCGGTGATCCCATGCAGCTGTCGGCCGGTTTCGGTCGGCGCGACATTGCGCCCGCGACGGTCGAACAGGCGAACGCCGTAGGCCTGCTCCAGTGCCGTAACCTGGCTCGACAGATTGGGCTGGCTGAGCCCCGAGGCGCGGGCCGCGGCCGAGAAAGACCCGGATTCAGCCACCAGATGGAAAGCGCGCAGCTGCGTCGGTGTCATATATCCAAAACCAATATGAAGCATATGGATTATATACTGGACGGATAGAGGCCGCGAGGCCATGAATCGCCGCATGACCACCAAGCCTGTCTCCTTCAAGCCAGCCGCGTCCGAAACCGGCGATCCGCTGTTGCTGACGCCCGGTCCGCTCACCACCTCGGCCAGCGTCAAGCAGGCGATGGTCCACGATTGGGGCTCGCGTGACGCGGAGTTCCTGCGCATCAACCGCATGGTGCTCGACAAGATCGCCGAGCTGGCGGGAGTGCAGGGCACGCATGTCACGGTGCCGGTGCAGGGCTCGGGCACGTTTGCGGTCGAGGCGATGATCACCTCGTTCGTGCCGAAGTCCGGCAAGCTGCTGGTGCTGATCAACGGCGCCTACGGCCAGCGCGCCTTGAAGATCGGCCAGATCGCCGGCCGCGCGACGCTTTCGTTGGAGACGCCCGAGGACACGCCGCCCGACCTGGCACGACTGGACAAGATGCTGGCCGACGACAAGGCCATCAGCCATGTCTTCGCCGTCCATTGCGAGACGACGTCGGGCATCCTCAATCCCATCGCCGAGATCGGCGAGATCGTGGCGCTTCACGGCCGCCGCCTGCTGGTCGATTCCATGAGTGCGTTCGGCGCACTCGAGATCGACGGCCGCAAGATCCGCTATGACGCGCTGGCCGCGTCGTCCAACAAGTGCCTGGAGGGCGTGCCGGGCCTCGGCTTCGTGATCTGCCGCAACGAGGCGCTGGCTGAATGCAAGGGCAACGCCACGACCCTGGTGCTCGACCTGTTCGAGCAGGCCGAGGCTTTCGCCCGCACGGGCCAATACCGCTTCACGCCGCCGATCCATGTCATCGCGGCTCTGGGCAAAGCGATCGAAGAGCACGCGGCCGAGGGCGGTGTCGCCGGTCGTGGCAAGCGCTATCGCGAGAATGCCGGGGTGCTGATCGACGGCATGCGCGCCATGGGTTTCCGCACCCTGCTGCCGGACCGCCTACAGGCGCCGATCATCGTCACGTTTCACATGCCGACCGATCCACGGTTCGTCTTCCAGACGTTTTATGATGCGCTGAAGGACCGCGGCTACGTCATCTATCCCGGCAAGCTCACCGTGGCGGATTCCTTCCGTATCGGCTGCATCGGTCGGCTGTACCCGCACCACATGGAGGGCGCGCTGCGCGCGGTGCGCGAGGTGCTGGACGAGATGCGGGTCAGCAACGGCGGCCCGGCGTTGGCGGCGGAGTAGGGGAGGTACGCATGGCACCCGACAGTCTGAACACCGCCGGTGGTGGTATCACCGTCAATGGTCGTAACTACCGCCTGCCGCGGCAGCCCACCGTGGTGGTCTGCGTCGACGGCTCGGAGCCGGGTTACATCGAGCGCGCCGTCGAAGCGGGCCGCGCGCCATGGTTCGGCAAGGTGCTGACCGAGGGCACGAACCTTCTGGCCGACTGCGTCGTGCCGAGTTTCACCAACCCCAACAACCTCTCGATCGTCACCGGGCGGCCGCCGGCCGAGCACGGCATCTGCGGCAACTACTTCCTCGATCCCGACAGCGGGAAAGAGGTGATGATGAACGATCCGAAATTCCTGCGCATCGAGACGCTGTTCCCGTCGTTCCAGCGTGCCGGCTGCCGCATTGCCGTCGTCACCGCCAAGGACAAGCTGCGCGGCCTTTTGGGCAAGGGGCTGGAGCTGGGAGAGGGCAAGGCCTGCAGCTTCTCCTCCGAGAAGTCCGACCAGGCGACGCTCGGTGAAAACGGCATCGACAAGGTGAACGAACTGGTCGGCATGCCGGTGCCGGATGTCTACAGCGCCGGCCTCTCGGAGTTCGTCTTCGCCGCCGGCGTGAAGATCATGGAACGCGACCGGCCGCAGATCATGTACCTGTCGACCACCGACTACATCCAGCACAAGCACGCGCCCGGCACGCCGGTCGCCAATGACTTCTACGCCATGATGGACGGCTACATGGCCAGGCTCGACGCCATGGGCTGCACCATCGTGCTTACTGCCGACCACGGCATGAACGCCAAGTTCGGCGCCGACGGCCAGCCTGACGTCATCTACCTGCAGGATGTATTCGACGGATGGCTGGGCAAGGACAAGGCGCGGGTCATCATGCCCATCACCGATCCCTACGTCGTACATCACGGTGCGCTGGGTTCCTTCGCCGTCGTCTATCTGCCGGCCGAGGCGACGCCCGATGCGATGGCCGCCAGGGTCAAGGCCCTGCCCGGCATCGAGGCTGCGCTCTCCAGGCAGGAAGCCGCGGCGCGCTTCGAGTTGCCCCCCGATCGCCTGGGCGACCTCATCGTCGTGTCCAGCAAGCACAAGGTGCTGGGCACCTCGGGCTCGCGCCACGACCTGTCGGGCCTCACCGAGCCCTTGCGCAGCCACGGCGGCATCTCCGAGCAAAAGGTGCCGCTGCTCTGCAACCGCAAGCTCTCGGTCGAGGCGGCGTCCCGCCACTGGCGCAACTTCGACGCCTTCGACCTCGCGCTCAACCTCGTCGCCTGAGGAGGACAGCATGGACACGATGATCCGGGGCGACGTCCGGCACGAGATGCTGCGTATCGCCGGCAAGAAGGTCGAAACCAAAGCGCGCCTGGAAGTGCGCTTCCCGTGGGATGACCGGCTGGTCGGCAGCGTGCCCCGCGCAACGCCCGAATTGGTCGCCGAGGCCTTCCGCATCGCCCATGCCTACAAGCCCAGGCTGACGCGCTATCAACGCCAGCAGATCCTGCTCAAGACCGCGGAGCTGCTGGTCGCGCGCAAGGAAGAGCTGTCGCGCCTGATCACGCTCGAATCGGGTCTGTGCCTCAAGGACTCGCTCTACGAGGTCGGTCGTGCGTTCGACGTCTTCACCTTCGCCGGCCAGCTCTGCCTGCTCGACGACGGCCAGACCTTCTCCTGCGATCTCACTCCGCACGGCAAGTCGCGAAAGATCTTCACCTTGCGCCAGCCGCTCAACGCGATCTCGGCCATCACGCCGTTCAACCATCCGCTGAACATGGTGGCGCACAAGCTGGCACCGGCCTTCGCCACCAACAACTGCGTGGTGTTGAAACCGACCGAGCTGACGCCGCTCACCGCGCTGTTCCTCGCCGACACTCTCTACGAGGCGGGCCTGCCGCCTGACATGCTGTCGGTCATCACCGGCAATCCATCGGATATCGGCGACGCCATGATCACCGATCCGCATGCCGACCTGGTGACTTTCACGGGCTCGGTACGCGTCGGCAAGCACATCGCCGCCACTGCGGGCTACAAGCGGCTCGTGCTGGAACTGGGCGGCAACGATCCGCTGATCGTCATGGAGGATGCCGATCTCGACAAGGCGGCCGAGCTCGCCGTCGCCGGCGCCACCAAGAACTCCGGCCAGCGCTGCACCGCCGTGAAGCGCATCATCGTGGTCGACAGCGTGGCCGACGCCTTCGTCGAGCGCGTGCTGGCCCGGGCGAGGAAGCTCAAGGCCGGCGACCCGCTCGATCCAGAGACCGACGTCGGCACCGTGATCCACGAACGCGCCGCCACGCTGTTCCAGAACCGCGTCAGCGAGGCCGTGGCGAAGCACGGAGCGAAGCTGCTGCACGGCAACGACCGCCGCGGTGCGCTGTTTCCGCCGACCGTCGTCGACCACGTCGACCCGGCCTGCGAGCTGGTGCGCGAGGAGACGTTCGGTCCGGCCATCCCGGTCATCCGCGTGAAGGACATCGACCATGCGATCAAGGTGTCCAACGGCACGGCCTACGGCCTGTCGTCGGGAGTCTGCACCGATCGCCTGGACTACATCACCCGCTTTGTCGACGAACTGCAGGTCGGCACCGTCAATGTCTGGGAAGTCCCTGGCTATCGCATAGAGATGTCGCCTTTCGGCGGCATCAAGGATTCCGGGCTGGGCTACAAGGAAGGGGTCCTTGAAGCCATGAAGAGCTTCACCAATGTAAAGACCTGGTCGCTGCCCTGGCCGGGGTAGCTGACAGCATTGCTGTCATTCCAGGGAGGAAACATGGCCGCGCAGAGCTTCACCGGCGGGTGCCACTGTGGCGCCATCGCCTATACGGTCGAGGTCGACACCGATCAGGCGCTGAAATGCAACTGCTCGATCTGCACCAAGCTCGGTGCCGTCTGGGCCTTCGCTCCCCAGGCACAGTTCAAGCTCACCAAGGGCGCCGACAAGCAGGGCGACTATCTCTTCAACAAGAAGACGCTGCATCACCGCTTCTGCACGTCCTGTGGCATCGAAAGCTACGCCAACGGCACCGGCCCCGACGGCTCGCCGATGGTCGGTATCAACCTGCGCTGCCTGGAGGGCGTCGACGTCGACAAGCTCAAGCCTCGTGCATGGGACGGCCGCAGCAAGTAGATTGATCTCCTGAAAAGGGAGGATTCGTCATGTCATCGCTGTCTCGCCGCCGCCTGCTGGCAACGACCGTTGTCGGACTGGCCGCGCCGACCGTTGCGCGCGCCCAGGCCTGGCCCGCCAAGCAGATCCGCATGATCGCGCCCTATCCGCCGGGCGGCGGCGTTGATACGGTGTCGCGCGCCTTCTCGGAGAAGATGTCGCCCAAGCTCGGGCAGACCATCGTTGTCGACAACCAGCCTGGCGCCGGCGCCACGATCGGGGCGGCGGCGTTGCAGAGAAGCCCGGCCGACGGCTACACGCTGATGGTGGGCAGCATGGTCGACTATTCGATCGCGCCGTACTTCCACCAGAACCTCAGCTTCGACATGGCCAAGGACTTCGTGCCGATCCTCGAGATCGGCAACGGCACGATCGGCGTGCTGGTGACACCGAGCCTGCCGGTCAACAATGTCCAGGAGCTCATCGCCTACGCCAAATCCAAGCCGGGGCAGCTCTCGTACGCCTCGTCGGGCTTTGGCGGCCTGATCCATCTCAACTACGAGATGCTGAAGCAGATGACGGGGGCGGAGATGACGCATGTGCCCTACAAGGGCACCAGCTTCTTCCAGGCCGATCTCTACGAGAACCGGGTGCAGGTCTCGATCGACAACGTGCTCGCTCACCTGCCGCACATCGCCGCCGGCAAGGTCCGTTGTCTCGCCGTCACCAGCAAGGCGCGCTCGCCGCTCCTGCCCGATGCGCCGACCATGGCGGAGGCCGGCGTGGCGGGCTTCGAGTCGGCTACCAACTACACGCTGTTCGCGCCCAAGGCGGTGTCGGCCGACATCGTCAAGAAGCTGAACGCGACAGGCAACGAGGTCGTCAGCGACGCCGACTTCCGCGAGCGCATGCTGAAGCTCGGCATCGTGCCGGTCGGCGGCCCGCAGGATGAGGTGCAGGCCAAGATGCCGAGCGAGATGAAGCGCTGGGCCGACGTCATCCAGAAGGGCAACATCAAGCCCAGCTAGGGCGACGCATGAGCGATGATCGGGTTATTCCTCGTTGTGCGAAGGGTGCTCCTGGCGACAGACTTGCCGGGCGTTTTTCAAGTGAAGGAAGCCAGCCATGACCGTCAGCCAGGCCGACAAGGCCAGGAAGTTCCGCGCCCTGCACGAAGCACCAGGTTCGTTCGTCGTCCCCAACCCGTGGGACGGCGGCTCGGCGCGCATGCTCGCCGGGTTGGGCTTCGAGGCGCTGGCCACGTCGAGCGGCGCCAAGGCGGGCGTGCTCGGCAAGCGCGACGGCAAGGTCACGCGTGAGGAGGCGCTGGCCAACGCCAAGCTGATCGTCGACTCCTGCGATCTGCCTGTCGCCGCCGATCTCGAGAAGGGATTCGGGGACGGACCGGAAGCGGCTGCCGAGACCATCCGGCAGGCGGCCGGCGTTGGCCTGGTCGGCGGCTCGATCGAGGATGCCTCGGGCGACAAGGACAAGCCGCTGTACGAGATCGAGGCTGCTGCGGCGCGCGTCGCGGCTGCCGTGAAGGCGGCGCGGGCCTTGCCGTTTCCATTCACGCTGACCGCGCGCGCCGAAGGGTTCCTGCGCGGCCGTGCGGATCTCGACGATGTAATCAAGCGCCTGAAGGCGTACGAGGCAGCCGGCGCCGACGTGCTGTTCGCGCCCGGCCTGCCCGATATCGAGGCGGTGAAGAAGGTCTGCAGCTCGATCGGCAAGCCGTTCAACTTCATGGTGGGCATCAAAGGCCGTTCGTTCAGCCGCGCCGACCTCGAGGCTGCCGGCGTGAAGCGCATCAGCCTTGCCACCTCGCTCTACCGCGCGGCGATGACCGGCCTGCTGGTCGCGGCCAAGGAGGTCAAGGAAAAGGGCACCTTCACTTATCTCGACACGTCGATCCCGACTCCCGAGCTCAATGCTTTCATGAAGGAGTAGTCCGGGCCGCGCGCTCGAACGCCGGGCTACGGCAGGCCCGCCTTGGCGAGGCCATCGAGGATGCGCTGGAAATCCCGCGGATCTTTGTAAGGCAAGACGCCTTCGCGCTGCTGTACCGAGAAGCGCGGATTGACCTGGAGCAATCCCGCCCAGGCCTCGCGCGCCTCCTCGCTTCGACCGAGATGGCCGTACGACGCCGCCAGCAACATTCGGCTGGCATCGGTGTTGGGATTGCGGGCGATGCGCTCCACCAGATAGCCGGCGGCGATTTCATCCTGTCCCAGGCTGAAATGCGCCTGCGCCATCAGGTGCAGCAGGATGTTGGGATAGAGCGGATCGAGCCGCATCGCGACGGCAAGCGACTCCAGCGCCTGGTTGTGACGGCCTGAGTACATCAGGGCCATGCCGAGCAGGGCATGGCCCTGCGCGTAGTTGTGGTCGAGCTCGACGGCGCGGTCGAGCTCGGCCAGCGCCTCGTCGTGGCGGCGCTGCCAGACCCGTACATTGCCCATGGCGACATGGCCGCCCGGCTGGCGCTCGTCGAGCTCAATGGCGCGCCGCGCCCAGCGCTCACCCTCGGCGAGGGCGCTTTGGGGATCGGGAATCCAGGCGTTGACGTAGTCGGACACCGACGCGAAGGCCAGGCCGACATGCGGCGCCGAGAAATCCGGATCGAGCTCCAGGGCACGCCGATGCAGCGCCTTTGCCTCGGCGATGGTCTCGCGGGTTCCCAGCCCAAGCAGCTGACGGGCGCGCAACCAGCTTTCGTAGGCTTCGATGTTCCTGGTGCCGCCGCGCTTGAGGTCCTGCTCCTCGACACGGCTGAGCTTCACCGCCAGCGCCTCGACGATCTTGTGCACGACCTCGTCCTGCGTCGCGAAGATGTCGGTGAGCTCACGGTCAAAGCGGTCGGCCCACAGATGGCCGCCGCTTTCGGCGTCGACCAGCTGCGCGGTGATACGTACTCGATTGCCTGCCTTGCGAATGGAGCCTTCGAGCACGAAGCGCACGCCGAGTTCTCGGCCGACCTCCTGAACCTTCACCGACCGGCCCTTGTAGGTGAAGGAGGAGTTGCGCGCGATTACGAACAGCGCCTGCACCTTGGAGAGGTCGGTGATCAGGTCCTCGGAAATGCCGTCGCTGAAGTAATCCTGCTCGGCATCGCCGCTCATGTTGGTGAAAGGCAGAACGGCGATCGAAGGCTTGTCCGGGACGGTGGGCGGCGACGGTCGGGCCCTGCCGTTGGCCTGGCCGATGCGGAACACGCGGACGGGCCGGGCGATGTTCTTGATCGGCTTCTCGCCCAGGTCTTCCAGCTCGATGCCGAGCTTGTCGCGAACCGAATCGCGCACGGCGCGCGACACGAAAATGGCACCAGGTTCGGCCAGACCTTCGAGCCGGGCCGCGATGTTGACGCCATCGCCGTACATGTCTCCGTCCTCGATGATGACGTCGCCGACGTTGATGCCGATGCGGAACTCGATGCGCGCGTCGTCCGGCGCGCCGCGGTTGCGGTCGGTCATGCCGGCCTGGATGGCGACCGCGCAGCGCACGGCTTCGACGGCGCTGGCGAAGTCGACCAGCAGGCCGTCGCCGGTGCGCTTGACGATGCGACCGCGATGGGCGGCGATATGTGGCTCGATCAACTCGCCGAGATGGCCCTTCAGCCGCTGCAGCGTACCTTCCTCGTCGCGACTCATCAGCCGGCTATAGCCGGCGACGTCGGCTGCCAGGATGGCCGCGAGCTTTCGTTCGGTGCGTTGGTTGTCTTCCATGGGGTCGAATTCCGAGGCGCGCCAACATAACGTCGTGCCCGGCGTTACGCGAGATGGATGGAGAAGGGACGGCTTGCGCCGGTTGATGACCTCGATGATCTTATGGATATGGACGCTGCCACCGATTTTGCACGTGCTGATACCGAACATCTCGACGTCCTGATCGTCGGTGCGGGACTGTCGGGCATCGGCGCCGCCTGGCATCTGCAGGACAAGTGTCCGACCGCGAGCTACGCCATCGTCGAGGCGCGGCAGTCCAGTGGCGGAACCTGGGATCTCTTCCGCTATCCCGGCATCCGTTCCGACTCGGACATGTACACGCTTGGCTACTCCTTTCGACCGTGGAGGGACGCCAAGGCGATTGCCGACGGCCCGTCGATCCTTTCCTACATTCGCAAGGTCGCGAGCGATCACGGCATCGACGGCCGAATCCGCTACGGCCATCGCGTGATTGCGGCGCGATGGTCGACGCCGGAAGCGCGCTGGACGGTCGACATCGAGCAGGGGCCCGACAAGCGCAGGATCACGATCACCTGCGGCTTTCTTTTGATGTGCAGCGGTTACTACGACTATTCGGCGGGCTACCTGCCGCAATTCCCGGGGATCGAACGATTCCGCGGCCCCATCGTCCATCCGCAGAAGTGGACCGACGACATCGACTACAAGGGCAAGCGGGTCGTCGTGGTCGGCAGCGGCGCAACCGCCATTACCCTGGTGCCGGAGATGGCCAAGGACGCCACCCACGTCACGATGCTGCAGCGCTCGCCGACCTACGTCGTGGCACGTCCGGCCGAGGATGCGATCGCCAACTGGCTGCGTCGGTACCTGCCGATCGGCCTGGCCTACGGCATGACGCGCTGGAAGAACGTGCTCCTGGGCATGTGGTTCTATCAGCTCTGCAAGCGCAGGCCGGAGCGCGCCAAGGCGTTGATCCTCAAGGGCGTGCGCGGCTGCCTGGGTCCCGACTACGACATCGATCGCCACTTCACGCCGCGCTACAATCCCTGGGACCAGCGACTGTGCCTGGTGCCCGACGCCGACCTGTTCCGCGCCATCCGCCGCAAGCAGGTCTCGGTCGTCACCGACGAGATCGAGACCTTCATCGAGACCGGCGTCCATCTGAAGTCCGGCAAGGACCTCCCTGCCGACCTGATCGTCACTGCCACCGGCCTTGCGTTGCAGCTCATGGGTGGCATGACCCTGTCGGTCGACGGCAAGACCGTCGAGCCCGCCGATACCGTCTCCTACAAGGGCATGATGTACAGCGATGTGCCCAACCTTGCCTTCGTGTCCGGCTACACCAATGCCTCATGGACGCTGAAGGCCGACCTCGTCTGCGAGTATGTGTGCAGGCTGCTCAATCACATGCGGAAGAAGGGCTTTCGCCGGTGCACGCCGCGGCTCGACGATCCGGCCATGGAACGTCTGCCCTGGGTCGATTTCTCGTCCGGCTATATCAAACGTGCCATCGACAGCTTTCCCAAGCAGGGCGCGCGCAGGCCCTGGCGGCTCAACCAGAACTACGCACTCGACCTCATGAACCTGCGTTATGGGGCGGTCCAGGATCGCGCAATCGTGTTCTCGAAGTAGAGAAAGTTCACACATTTGCCACCGTCGTGGCCGTTTTCGGCGTCTACGCTCCGGGAGGTACATGGGAGAGGTGACATGCAGTCCACCCGTCGACGTCTTGTCGTATCCGCCGCCGCGTTTGGAGCGTTTGCCGGATCGATCACCGCGTCGCGTGCGCAGTCCCCCTGGCCGAACAAGCCCATCCGCATCATCGTTCCCGGCGGCGCCGGCGGCGTCACCGATATTCGGGCGCGCTGGCTCGCCGAGCGGCTGTCGCCGGCCTTGGGCCAGTCGGTCGTGGTCGAAAACCGCGCCGGTGCGGGCGGCAACCTGGGCACGGTCGCGGCGGTGCGCAGCCCACCTGACGGCTACACGCTGCTGATCGTGCATATCGGCACCATGACCATCAATCCGCACATCTACCCCAACCCCGGCTACGACCCGCTGGTCGACATCGCGCCGATCACGCGGCTGGGCGTCGGCCCGCAGGCACTGGCCGTACACAAGGACGTGCCGGCGCGGTCGGTCGAAGAGTTGCTCGCTCTTGCCAAGGCAAGGCCGGGGGAGCTCACCTTCGTGACACCGGGCGTCGGTACGCCGGGCCATCTCGCGGCGAGCCTGCTGATGCACCGCACAGGTATCAAGGTGACGCACATCCCCTACAAAGGCGGCGGGCAGGCGGTTCAGGACCTGATCGCGGGCCATGTCACGTTCACCATCGACGGCCTGACGCTGCTCAGGCCCTTCGTGCAGGACGGCCGTCTGCGCGTCCTCGCCGTCACGACGGCGCAGCGTGCCAAGTCGATGCCGGATGTGCCGACGATGGCAGAGGCGGGCGTGGCGGGCTACGAGCTGACTGCCTGGGCAGGGATCGCCGCGCCGACCGGTACGCCGCGGCCGATCATCGATCGCCTGTACGGCGAGATCGCGAAGATCGCGGCAACGGCCGAGGCGAAGGCCTGGTTCGATTCCTTCGGCATCGATGCCGGCGCCGAGCCACCCGATGCGTTTGCCGCCCTGGTGCGCACCGAATACGCCCAGATGGGCGAGGTCGTGCGCGCCATGGGCATCAAGGCGGAATAGCGCGCCCGCTCATGCGGCCTTGCGATGCTGCAGCTCGCCGAGCGTCGGGATCGTTTCGACGCCGATCTGGCGCAGGAGCGAGCCGAGGTCGTAGTGAAAGCGTTCCGAAAGCATCAGCCCATTCTTGACGATGGGGCGCCCGGTCGGCTCGATGCCGAGGAAGCGTCCGATGTGGCGGCCGGTCGCGAAGTCCTCGAACGAGCACTCGGGGTGGAGCGTGGCCAGGGCTATCGCACATGGCTTCCTATCCCCGTCATCCCGACCGAAGCCGAGCGAAGCGAGGCGAAGTGGAGGGACCTTTTCTGTCGATGCGTCGACAAGACGAGGTCCCTCGACTGCGCCGCCCGTTGGGCGGCTTCGCTCGGGATGACGGCAAAATTGTCATATGCGATAGCTCTGCCGGCGTCCCGGCGAGGTCCTGGCCGTTCTCGGCCACGAGATCGCGGCGCACGAGGTCGGCGAGCTGCTGGTCCATGGGCAATCTCTGCTATATTCGAAGTCTGATGAAATATAAGAACTCTGATATACGACGCCAGGCGGGAACCTTGCCGCGGCCCGGCGAAGGCAAGCGCGGACCAGAGGGCCATCTCGGCTACCTGGTGCGCCAGGCGAGCGTGGCGGTACGGGCGGCGATGGAGAAGGCGCTGGCGGACATCGACATCACGCCGCCGCAGTTCTCCGTGCTCACCATGATCGTGTCCTATCCCGGCGTGTCGGGCGCCGACCTGGCGCGGCTCACCTTCCTGACGCCGCAGACCATCAACGTGATCGTGCGCAACCTCGAGAGGATGGGCGCCATCAGGAAGTCGGCCGACGCGGCCCACGGCCGCATCCTGCGGTTGACGGCTACCGCCAAAGGGCAGGCTCTGCTGAAGCGCTGCCGCGGCCGCGTGATGGAAGTCGAGGACCGGCTGGGCGGCCTGCTCGGCCGCGACGAGGAGCGGGTAGTTCGCCGTTGGCTGAGCGCAGTGGGCGAGGCACTGGGGAAGGGATAGTCGTACGAGCGTGGCCCTCCGGGTCCGCGCGCCCTTACGACAGGATCTTCTTTCGCTGCGGATCCACCGCGGCGCCGTCGATGCGGCTCGCGGAGTGGGGGCGGGTGAAGGCTTCGATCTCGTAGTCGGCGTGACCTGCTTCCTCGGCGGGCACGTAGCCGAAGGCAATCGCCTTGCCGATCGTGTGGCCCCACCCGGCGGAGGAGGTGACACCCAAAACCTTGCCGCTGCGGCGGATCGCTTCGCCGCCATATAGCTGGACATCGGCGTCCACCAGCAGCGTGATCAGCTTGCGCGACGGGCCGCTGGCCTTGGCCTCTTCCAAGGCGGCGCGGCCGACGAAGTCCGATTTCTTCTTGAGTGACACGGCGAACCCGAGACCAGCCTCGTAGGGCGTGTAGTCGGGCGTGATGTCGCTGCCCCAATAGAGATAGCGCTTTTCCAGCCGCAACGAATCGATGGCGCGGTACCCCGCGTCTGCCAGGCCGAGATCACGGCCGGCCGCCCACAGCAGTTCGTAGACGTGCGCGGCGTACTCGGCCGGCAGGTGCAGCTCCCACCCCAGCTCGCCCAGGTAGGTGAGCCGGAGCGCCAGCACCGGCGCGAAGCCGATGCGGAGCTCGCGGGCGGTCATGTAGGGAAAAGCCTGGTCGTCGACATCGCCGTCGGCGACCTGTTCCAGGACCTGCCGCGACAACGGTCCGGCGAGGTTGATCGTGGCGCGCGCCGACGTCAGCTCCTGCACGCTGACCGAGCCGTCGGTCGGCAGGTGCTTCCGGATCCAGCCCATGTCGCGCACGCCGAAGGCGCTGCCCGTCACCATGTAGAAGCGGTTTTCGTCCAGACGCGCGAACGTGAGGTCCGCCTCGATGCCGCCGCGCTCGTTGCAAAGCTGGGTGTAGATGAGGGCGCCCTGCGGCTTGTCGAGGTCGTTGGCTGCGAGCCGCTGCAGGGCGGCGAAGGCAGCGGGGCCCGAGATCTCGTACTTGGAGAACGAGCTCTGGTCGATCAGCACGGCGCGCTCGCGGGCGGCTCGGCATTCGTTGCCGACTGAAGCGAACCAGTTGGGCCGGCTCTCGAACGACGGCCGGTCGATCGCCTCGGTGCCGGCCGGTGCGAACCAGTTGGGCCGCTCCCAGCCGAAGCGCGACCCGAACACGGCGTTCTTCGCCTTGAGCAGTGGATAGAGCGGCGAGCGACGGCCACCGCGCGCCGATTCCAGTTCCTCGATGGGATAGTGGATCTGATAGTAGCGCCAGTAGCTGTCGACGCTGCGTTCGGCCAGATACCTGGCGCTCATGTGATGGCTGCCGAAGCGGCGAACGTCGAAGGCCCACAGGTCGAGCCCGGGCTCGCCCTCGACGATCCATTCCGCCATCGCCTTGCCGGCACCGCCGGAGGCGGCGATGCCCGAAGTGAAGCCGCAGGCGACGTAGACGTTGTCGCGCTCGGGCGCGAGACCCATGATCGGCTCGCCGTCGGGCGAGATCGGGATCGGCCCGTTGATCACGGTGCGTATGCCGAGCTCGTTCAGGATCGGCAGGCGCTCGGCGGCCGGCAGCACGAACTGCTCCAGCCGGTCCTGGTTGGGCTGCAGCAGTTCGCGGCCGAAGGAGAATGGAACGCCTGCGGCGCCGAAGGTCGGCGTGCCTTTCTCCCAGCCGCCGATCGCCAGCGCCCCCGGCTCGGGCTTCAGGTAGAAGATGCGGTCGGGATCGCGCAGCGTCGGCAGGCCGGCCGGGACCGCGTTGCTCTTCTCGGTGATCAGGTACTGGTGCTCGACGGCGCCCGCCGGCACCTGCACGCCGGCCATGCGAGCCACGTCGCGCGCCCAGATGCCGGCGGCCACCACCACGATCTCGCACGCGACGCTACCCTGGTTCGTGCGCACGCGCCTGATGCGGCGGCCCTCCGCCTCGAAGCCGGTGACCAGCACGTTCTCGACGATGCGCACTCCGGCCGTCCGCGCGCCCTTGGCATAGGCCATGGTCAGGCTGGAAGGCTCGACCGATCCGTCGTTGGGCACGAACACCGCGCCGACGATGCCGGCCGGGTCGATCAGCGGGAATTTCTGCTGGGCTTCCTTGGGCGACAGCGTATGGAGTTCGAAGTCGAAGCTTCTGGCCGTCGTCGCCATTCGCTTCAGCTCGCTCCAGCGCTCCTGGGATGAAGCGAGTCGCAGGCTGCCGACCGGCTTCCACTCCGTCGCCTGGCCGGTCTCGGCCTCGAGCTTGCCGTAGAGCCTGGCGCTGTACTGCATCAGGCGGGTTAGGTTGCGCTTGCTGCGCAGCTGCCCGACCAGGCCTGCGGCGTGCCAGGTCGAGCCATGCGTCAGTCCGAGCTTCTCCAGCACCAGCACGTCCTTCTGCCCGAGCTTGGCGAGGTGATAGGCGATGGAACAGCCCACCGCACCGCCGCCGATCACGACGATGCGGGCTTGGCTCGGCAGGCTCACGCGCGCAGTTCTCCGAGATACCAGTCGAGGAAGTGCGCGACGTTGCGCTCGCGGACCAGGGAGTAGGGGCCGGGGACGTAGGCCTGCGAGCTCACGCCTTCCTGCTGGTCCTGGCAGATCGTCCAGTCCTGCTTGTTGGTCAGGTCCCAGATCGGCAGCAGCCGATCGAGCGTGTAGTCGCGACCTTCGACGGCTTCCGCATCGACCAGCCAGTAGCCACGAACATGCGTCTCATCGGGCCCGATCGGCGTCAGCCTGGCGGCTGCGGCATAGTCGCAATTGGTATGCTGCCAGAAGTTGGGGAAGATCGTGGTGCGCAGCGTGCCGGAATCCCATTCCTTGATGTCGCCCATGAGCCGGTTGCACAGCGGCTTGCCATCCATGCTCTGGGTGACGCCGCCTTCGACCACCGGCGTGCGATGGCAGCGGAAGTTGGCTCCCGTCATGGTCGACATGGCGTCGCCTTCGTCGAGGCCGAGCAAACGGAAGCGTGCATTGGCGCGTGCCACGATGGCGTCCATCGCCGGCTGCAGCGCGGGATCCAGCATCGCCATGTCGCGCTGCACGTCGTAGGCCGCGCTGTTGTATTCCTTGTGATTGGGCGGGCAGTGGTAGCACTCGCGATTGTTCTCGAACACGAGCTTCCAGTTCGCCTTCACGATATAGTCGACCTGGTGGGCGATCTTGGCGCGCTCGAGCGCATGCGGCTTCATCTTGCGACGGATGGTGGCGAACGCCGCGGCGAAGTCGGGCGGCGATTCGGCAAGCGAGATGAAAATCAGTCCGCCCGCGTTCTCGACCGACACGGGCCGCAGCGATAGCTCTGACTTGCCGACGCCGAATTCGCGGCTCGTGTCGAGCACCAGCGAGCCGTCGAGCTCGTAGGTCCAGCGATGATAGGGGCAGACCAGGCGATGGTTGTTGCCCTGCTCGGTCTTGCAGATGCGCGAGCCGCGATGGCGGCAGACATTGTGGAACGCGCGAATCTGGCCCGAACGGTCGCGCACCACGATGACCGATTCTGTCCCCACCTTGTAGGTGATGAAGTCGCCCGGTCGGGCGACCTGGAAGGCGTAGCCGGCGAAAACCCAATGGCGATGAAAAATCCGTGCCAGATCGGCCTCGAACACCTCGCGGTCGACATAGAAATCGCGTTGCAGCGGCCCGCCGGGCCTGTGTTCCGCCACCAGCCGGGCGATCTCCGGCGAAAGCGTGTGGCGGGCCTTGAGTGGCGTGCCGTCCATCCCAGTCTCCTTGCAGCCCGAGCGTAGCACGCGGCCCTTGCCGCGCCCCAGCGCCATGTTAAGGTTTTGTGATGCGCTGCAACGAAAACATCACATAGGGCGTGTAGCGAAGACGATCGGGAGCGATCGAAAAGAGGGGGCTTTACGATGACGATGATGACGACCATGCGGCGTGCCATGACCGTGGGAGCCGTGGCGCTGGCCGCACTCGGCCTCGGCGGCACGGCGTTCGCGCAGAAGACCAAGCTCACGGTCTATACGGCGATCGAGAACGAGCAGCTCGATCCATTCAAGAAGGCGTTCGAGGCTGACAATCCCACCATCGAGATCGCCTGGGTGCGCGATTCGACGGGCGTCATGACGGCCAAGCTGATCGCCGAAAAGGACAATCCGCGCGCCGACATCGTGTGGGGGCTTGCTGCCTCGAGCATCGGCCTGATGGGCAGCATGGGCATGATCGAGCCCTATACGCCGTCCGGCGCCGCGGCGCTGAAGCCGATCTTCAAGAGCGGTAAGAATCCCGAGACCTGGGTCGGCATGGATGCCTATCTGGCCGTGTTGTGCTTCAACACTGCCGAGGCCGAGAAGAACAAGAAGCCCAAGCCGACGAGCTGGGCCGACCTCACCAAGCCCGAATACAAGGACTCGATCGTGATGCCGAATCCGGCCTCGTCGGGCACCGGCTATCTCACGGTGGCGGGCTGGCTCACCATCATGGGCGAGGAGGCGGGCTGGAAGTTCATGGACGCCCTGCACCAGAACGTCGCCCAGTACCTGCATTCCGGCTCGGCGCCCTGCGTGCAGGCCGCCAAGGGCGAGCGCCTGATGGGCATCGGCTTCGACATGCGTGGCGCCACCGAGAAGACCAAGGGCGCGCCGATCGACCTGATCGTGCCGAAGGAGGGCCTGGGCTGGGAGATGGAAGTCACCGCCATCATGAAGGGCACCAAGAACCTCGAGGCCGCCAAGAAGCTTGCCGACTGGGCGAGCTCGCTCAAGGCCAATGAGCTTTACGGCAAGTACTACGCCATCGTCGCCAATCCGCAGGTCAAGTCGATGCCGGCCAACTATCCGGCCGACGGCGAGAAGCTGATGGCCAAGATGGACGTCGAATGGATGGCCAAGAACCGCGATCGCATCCTGGCGGAATGGACCAAGCGCTACGACGGCAAGTCCGCGCCGAAGGCGAAGTGACACACCTCGAGGTTCGCAACCTCTCCAAGCGCTACGGCGACTTCACCGCACTCGGCGATATCAGTCTCGATATCACCGAGGGTGAGTTCGTCTGCTTCCTGGGGCCGTCGGGCTGCGGCAAGACCACCTTGCTGCGAGCCATTGCCGGCCTCGATCCGCAAACCTCCGGTACCATTCATCAGAAGGGGCGGGACGTGTCCGCCCTGCCGCCGTCCAAGCGCGACTTCGGCATCGTCTTCCAGTCCTATGCGTTGTTTCCCAACCTCACCGTCATGGACAACGTCGGCTACGGCCTCGTCAGCCGGCGCGACAGCAGGACGGCGATCGGACGGCGCGTCGACGAGCTGCTGACCCTGGTCGGTCTGCCTGATGCCGGCCCGAAATATCCCGCACAGCTGTCCGGCGGCCAGCAGCAGCGCGTGGCGCTGGCGCGCGCGCTCGCCACCTCGCCCGGCCTGCTGCTGCTCGACGAGCCGCTGTCGGCGCTCGACGCCCGTGTCCGCCTGCGGCTGCGCCATGAGATCAAGGCGCTGCAGCGTCGGCTCGGCGTCACCACCATCATGGTCACCCACGACCAGGAAGAGGCGCTGACCATGGCCGACCGCATCGTGGTGATGAATCACGGCGCCATCGAACAGGTCGGAACGCCGCAGGAGATCTATCGTCGCCCGGCCACCGCCTTCGTCGCCGACTTCGTCGGTTCGATGAACTTCCTCGCCGGTACTCTCCAGGCGCCGGACAAGGTCAAGGTCGCGAGCCTCACCTTCGACTGCACCGCGCAGGACGGGCTGGCACCGGGCGCCAAGGTGGCGCTGTGCATACGGCCGGAGGATGTGCGCGTGCGCGACCTGCCGGCCGATATTGCCAATCGTGTTGGTGTCGAAGTCGCCGAGCTAGATTTCGTCGGCGCCTTCTGCCGCGCTACCCTCAAGGTCCAGGGTACGGACAATGTCGCCATGACGGCCGACTTTTCCAGCAACCTGATCCGCGACCTGGGCGTCGAGCTTGGACGCAAGCTCGACGTTGCCCTGCCGCCAGACCGCCTGCGGGTCTTCGCGGCGTGAGCATCGCCGCTTCGAACCGCTCGCCCGTTCTGCGCGTGGCCATGTCGCGCGATGACCTGATGATGCGGCTGGGCGTCGTGTTGTTCGCCGTGGTGCTGCTGGTCATCGTCGGCCTGCCTCTCTGGTCCCTGCTGGTCAAGGGCTTCGAGGACCGCGACGGCAAATTCGTCGGGCTGGCCAATTACGTTGCCTATTTCTCGACGCCGGCACTCTTCGATTCGGCGCTCAACTCGCTACATGTCTCCGCGGTGTGCACCCTGATCGTGGTGCCGCTCGCCTTCTTCTATGCCTATGCGCTCACCAGGACGGTGCTGCCGGTGCGCTGGTTGTTCCAGGGCATCTCGTTGATCCCGATCTTCGCGCCCTCGCTGCTGCCCGGCCTGGCGCTCGTCTACCTGTTCGGCAACCAGGGCTTCTTCAAGGGCATGCTGGGCGGTCCGATCTACGGCTTCGATGGCATCGTCATCGCCCAGATCTTCTATTGCTTCCCGCACGCCACCTTGATTCTGGTGACGGCGCTCGCCACTGCCGACGCCCGCCTCTACGAGGCGGCAGATGCGCTCGGTGCCTCGAAGCTGCGCGTGTTCTTCACCGTCACGCTCCCTGGCGCGAAATACGGCCTGATCAGCGCGGCTCTCGTCGTGTTCACCATGGTGATCACCGACTTCGGCATCGCCAAGGTGATCGGCGGAAATTTCAACGTGCTCGCGACCGACGTCTACAAGCAGGTCATCGGACAGCAGAACTTCTCGATGGGCGCCGTGGTCGGCATGATGCTGCTGGCGCCCGCCGCGCTGGCGTTCGTCGTTGATCGGCTGGTGCAGCGCAAGCAGGTTGCCCTGCTCACCGCGCGCGCCGTGCCGCTGGTGCCCCAACCCAAGATCGGCCGCGACATCCTCTTCACCGTCTTCTGCACGATCGTGTCGGTCGGCATCCTCGGCATCCTCGGCATGGCGGCGTGGGGCTCGCTGATCAAGTACTGGCCGTACAATCTCAGCCTGACGCTGAACAACTATTACTTCACCAACTTCGACGCCAGCGGCTGGGATTCTTATTTCAACTCGCTCGAGATGGCCGTGGGTGCCGCGGTCTTCGGCACCACCCTGATGTTCGTCGGCGCCTGGCTGAACGAAAAGACGCGCGAATTCTACCTGATGCGTGGCATCGTGCAGTTCCTCGCCTTCCTGCCCATGGCGGTGCCCGGCCTGGTGCTGGGCCTGGGCTATATCTTCTTCTTCAACGCGCCCGGCAATCCGCTGAACTTCCTTTACGCCACGATGGGTATCCTGGTGGTCAATACCGTGGCGCACTTCTATACGGTGGGCCACCTGACGGCGACGACGGCGCTGAAGCAGATCGATCCCGAGTTCGAATCGGTCTCCGCCTCGCTCAAGGTGCCGGTCTGGCGCACCTTCGGGCGGGTGACCGCGCCGATCTGCCTGCCCGCCATCCTCGACATCGCGATCTACCTGTTCGTCAACGGTATGACGACGGTGTCGTCGGTGATCTTCCTCTATTCATCCGACACCAAGCTTGCCTCGGTGGCCGCCGTGAACATCGAGGAGAGTGGCGCGACCGCCGTCGCGGCGGCGCTTTGCATCGTCATCGTGATCACCTCGGCCGCGGTCAAGACCCTGCATGTGCTGGCCGACCGCTTCCTGCT
>CADECW010000006.1:63301-104870 GCA_902825855.1 uncultured Rhodospirillales bacterium
AGATCCATCAGGTAGCCGGCGCCGCGGATCGTATGGATCTGCACGTTGGCGCCTGATTCGGCCAGGATCTTGCGCAGGCGATGGACGTAGACCTCGATTGCATTGGAGGCGACGTCTTGCGAGGAGCCGAAGACCTGCCCCTGCAGCGAATCGTGCGACACTACCTTGCCACTGCGCTTCAGCAGCACCTCCAGCACATCGACCTCGCGCGCGGGCAGGCTCAGTATGCGGCCGTCGACGATCGCCTGGCGGCCATCGGTCTTGAGCGCCAGGTTGCCCAGGGTCAGCGTCGGACCGCCCGGGCCCGGCGAGCGGCGCAGCAGTGCCTGCAGGCGGGCTATCAGCTCGTCGGTCGAGAACGGCTTCACCATGTAGTCGCTGGCGCCCTTGTTCAACCCGCCGACCCGGTCGTCGAGGCCGCTGCGCGCCGACAGGATGAGGACTGGCGTCTGGTCGCGCCGCCGCCGCATCTGGTCGAGCAGGGTAAGGCCGTCGGCGTCGGGCAGCCCGAGATCGAGCACCACGGCGGCGTACTGCACGGTGCGAAGCGAGGCTTCCGCATCGGCGACGTTCTTCGCCGCGTCGACGTCGAGCCCGGAACGGCCCAGCGCCTTCGTCACGAGGCTGACGAGATCGTCATTGTCCTCGACCACCAGCACGCGCATTTGTCCAATAACCTCACTGTCCCGTGCCGGGGCAATCGTAGGTCGCTCAACCGGACCCGTCGAGTTTGCCTTCAGGAACCTGTAATGGCCACCCCGGCAGCTGGGCATGGTGCGCGCCTGGCGTGTATAGTCGCCAGCATGAAGCAGCTCCGGATTCCCGCGGTCTATATGCGCGGCGGCACCAGCAAGGGCGTGTTCTTCCTGGCCGACGACCTGCCGTCGGATCCCGAGGCCCGCGACCGCATCCTGATGCGGGTGATCGGCAGCCCCGACCGCTACGCCAAGCACACCGACGGCATGGGCGGCGCCACCTCGAGCACCAGCAAGGTCGTGATCCTGTCCAGGTCCAGGCGCGCCGGTTGCGACGTCGACTACCTGTTCGGTCAGGTCGCAATCGACAAGCCGTTGGTCGACTGGTCGGGCAACTGCGGCAACCTCAGTGCGGCGGTCGGTCCGTTCGCCATCAGCATGGGCCTGGTCGACGCGCCTCCCGACGGCCTGGCGACGGTCAACATCTGGCAGGCCAACATCAGAAAGAGGATCGTGAACCACGTGCCGATGAGCGCCGGCGAGGTGCAGGAACTGGGCGATTTCCAGCTCGACGGCGTGGCCTTCCCTGCGGCCGAGATCCAGCTCGAGTTCCTCGATCCGGCCGATGACGAAGGCGGCGAGGGCGGACCGACCTTCCCGACCGGCAACCATGTCGATGTGCTCGACGTGCCCGGCGTGGGCAAGGTCGAGGCGACCCTTATCAATGCAGGCAATCCCACGGTGTTCGTCGATGCGGCACGGCTCGGCCTGAAGGGGACGGAGCTACAGGGCGACGTCAACGGCGACAAGGACTTGCTGGCGCGTGTCGAGGCCGTACGCGCGCTGGGCGCGGTCGCGATGGGAGACGCCGCCACGGCGGAGGAGGCGACGGCCAAGCGACAGCATACCCCCAAGCTGTCGTTCGTCGCCAAGCCGGCGGGCTATACCGCGTCCGATGGTCGTACCGTCGAGGCAGGTTCGATCGACCTCTTGGCCCGGATCTTCTCCATGGGCGTGCTGCATCACGCCATGACGGGCACCGGCGCGGTCGCCATCGCAGCAGCCGCGGCCATTCCGGGCACCGTCGTTCACCGCGTGGCGCCGGTTGGACCCGACGGCCGCGTGCGCTTCGGTCATCCCTCTGGAACCCTCAAGGTCGGCGCCGAGGTCGAGAAGGACGGCAATCGGTGGGCGGTGAAGAAGGTGATGATGAGCCGTTCCGCGCGTCGGCTCATGGAGGGCTGGGTGCGGGTGCCGGCGTCCTGAGTCCTGTGATACGACGCTGACGATGTTCGACGGCAACCGCGTCACGGCGCATACACGCTCGCGCTATCCCATCTTCCAGTCGCCGATGACCTGGATCGCCCGCGCGCCCTTGGTGTCGGCGGTCTCCGCCGCGGGCGGCATGGGCCTCCTGGAGAACTCGATCCGCGACCTCTCGGTCACGCAGCGCGAGTTCACGGCTATTCGCGCCGCCACCAACCAGCCCTTCGGTGTGAACCTGCCGGTGCGCTACCTGCAGATGGATCCCAAGGAGGAAAGTGCCATCATCGACTGGCTGCTGGGCCAGGGCATCCATTTCGTCACCACCTCGGCCGGCGATCCGACGCGCTACACCAGGATGCTCAAGGATGCGGGCGTCACGGTCTACCACGCGACCGCGACCTTGCGGGGCGCCATCAAGGCGGTCGATGCCGGCGTCGACGGGCTGATAGTCGAAGGGGCGGAAAGCGCCGGCCTGCGCAATCCCGAGGAGGTCCACACCTTCGCGCTGCTGCAGGCGGTCCGGGAGAAGGTCGACGTGCCGATCGTGGCGGCGGGCGGCATCGTCGACGGTCGCGGCATGGCGGCGGCCTTTGCTCTCGGCGCAGAGGGCGTCACCATGGGCACGCGCTTCGTCGCCTCGTTCGAGAGCCCGGTGCACCAGAATTACAAGCAGGCGATCGTCGCCGCGCCCATCACCGGCACCTCGCTTACCGACAATCCGCCGCGCGCCCGCTCGCGTGGCCTGCGCACGCCATACGCCGTCGAAGTCGCCGAGGGCAAGCGCGAGCGGCTGGCGCGCAATGCCACCCTCGACATGCTCTACGTCAACGGCGACGTCGACAATACCTCGGGTGCCGCCGGCGAGAGCGCCGGGCTCATCCACGAGATCAAGTCGGTGCGCGAGATCGTCGACGAGACGATCGCAAGCTTCTGGCGCGAGATCGACCGGCTGGCCCGGCTGCGGCCTAAGGCTTCACACCTGTGAGCTCGAGGCTGAGCGTCCGGAGCTTGCGACGCGCCTCGGCGTCGTAGGCCTGCGGGTTGGCGCGGGCCTCGTTCATGACGTTGAAATAGAGGCCGCTCTTGCCGTCGAGCCTGGACGAGACTGCGAGCTGCAGGATCGCCTCCGCGCCGGTCTCGACCTTGCTCATCGGCGACACGCCGGCGCGGCGCACCATGGTGGTATTCATATAGGTCGAAGGATGCAACGCATTGACGATCACGCCCGAGCCGTCGAGCTCGCGCGCCAGATCGACGGTGAACAGGATCTGTGCCAGCTTGCTCTGGCAGTAGGCTGACACGCCGCTGTAGGCCTTGGTCAGCATGACGTCGGAAAAGTCGATGGCCTGCTGTCCCGCCGAGGAGACGTTGACGATACGCGAAGGTGCCGCTGCCTTGATCAGCGGCAGCAGCTCGTAGGTCAGCAGAAAGCCCGCGAGGTAGTTCACCGCGAAGCGCAGCTCGTGACCGTCGGCGCTGGTCTGCCGGCCATTGCCGGCCGTACCGATCCCGGCGTTGTTGATCAGAAGATCGAGGCGATCGGTTGTCTTTCGCACTTCGGCAGCGAGGCGACGGACTTCGCCCAGCGACGCGAGGTCCGCGGCCAGGAAGGCAGCGCTCCCGCCCGCCTTTTCGACCTCCTGCACCAGGGTTTCGCCGCGCTGACGGTCGCGGCCGTGCACCAGCACACGCCAGCCGTCCTCGCCGAGCGCCTTCGCCACGACGCGGCCGACTCCGTCGGTGGCGCCCGTCACCAATGCCGTCTTCGTCATGCAGTCCTCCTCGACGAAGCATAGCCGGCGCGCCCGGCATTGACTAAGACTCTCGACCATGGCGAACAGATTGCATATCCGCGGCGCCCAGATCGTCACCATGGATGAGACGCTGGGCGATTTCGCAACGGCTGACATCCTGATCGAGAACGGCGCGATCCTGGCGGTCGGTCCGTCTCTAAACGCGGGCAACGCCGAGACGATCGACGGCTCCGGTATGATCGCCTTGCCCGGCATCATCGATGCCCATACCTGTCTGTGGCAGACCGTGCTGCGCGGCTACGTGCCGGACCTCTGGCCGGGCGGCTACTATTCCAAGTTCCTGCCGCTGCGCGGCCGCTACGCGCCCGAGGACAATTTCAATGCCGCCTGGGTCGGCGGCTTCGAGATGCTGTCCTACGGCACGACCACTGTCGTCGACTACTGCCACGACATCCGCAGTCCGGCCTTTGCTCCGGCGTCGATCGCTGCGCTGAGGGAGGCCGGCATCCGCCACCTGTTCACTTATTCGTTCATGCCGGTGACGCCCGCGGAGTTCGCAACGTCGGAGGATCGACTAGCCGACGGCCGGCGCGTCTACGATGAGTTCCACGATCCCAAGAGCCTCACCACCATCGGCTTCGGCGTCGACTCGATCGGTGCGCCGGGCCTGGAGAAGCAGCTCGCCTTTGCTCGTGAGCTGAAGGCGCCGAGCTGCATCCATGTCAACGAAACGGGCACCATAGACAAGCTCGCCGCTGCGGGCCTGCTCGGCCCCGATCTGCTGGTGATTCACGGCAACCTGATCAGCAATCCCGAGCTTGAGCGCATGGCCGATGCCGGCATGCCGCTCTGCTTCACGCCCACGGCCGACACCCAGGGCACTCCGGCCGACGTCGTGCGTCGCTCCATAGAGCGCGGCGTCGACGTGGTGTTCGGCTGCGATATTCCCTGCACCGTGGCCTCGGACACGTTGGGCCAGCTGCGTGTCATGTTCAACGTCCAGGGCTATCTCGACGGCGCCATCGAGCGCAGCTTCTCGAGCGTGCTGGGCCGCCGTCCACCGGTGCGTCCCGGCCTGCCGTTGCTGACCCCGCGCAAGCTGATCGAGATCGCCACCATCACCGCCGCCCGCGTGCTGGGACTTGCCGATCGCGTCGGCTCGCTCACTCCCGGCAAGCGGGCCGACATCGTCCTTATCCGCAAGGGAGCGTTCGGCAATTCCGTGGTCGACGATGCCTGCGCCCATGTCCTGCTGCAGACCAGCCCGCGCGACATCGACACCGTACTGGTCGACGGCAAAGTGCGCATGCGAGCAGGGGTGCTGCAGGGTTTCGACGCCCAACGGGCCGGCGCGATGGTGGCTGCCTCGCGCAAGCGTATCCTGGACTGACGATGCCGACGCTGTATCTCCTCTGCGGCAAGATCGCGGCCGGGAAGTCGACCCTGGCACGACAGCTTGCCGCGCGGCCCTCGACCCTTCTCATCAGCGAGGATCACTGGACTTCGACCCTCTATCCGGTCGAGCTCAAGACGATCGAGGATTACACCCGGCTGTCGGCGAGGCTACGCGCGGCCATGACGCCGCACATCGTCGACATCCTGCGCCAGGAGCTCTCGGTCGTGCTCGATTTTGCGGCGAACACGCGGCGACAGCGGTCTTGGATGCGCTCGCTGATCGACACTGCCGGCGTGCCGCACGAACTCCACTACGTCGCCGTGCCGGACGAGCTCTGCAAGCAGCGCCTGCGCCAGCGCAATGCCGGAAGCGAGCATCAGTTCCAGGTGAGCGACGCGGAGTTCGAGCAGTTCACCGCCCACTTCATCCCGCCGGCGGCGGACGAAGGCTTCAACGTCATCGTCCACACGCCTTGATCCCGCCAATGTCCACGGTGCGGCTTAGGTTGGCGAATCGCTTTTGCGACTCGACGCCTGCTCTGGCTTAATGACCAGGCCGATGGAGGGATTGGTCAAATGGCACTCGAGATCACCGAACTTCATCCCATCTTCGCTGGCGAAGTGTCGGGCATCGACCTGACGAAGCCGATCGACGCCGAGGAAGCGGCGACGATCGAAGCGGGGATGGACCGCTTCGGCGTGCTCGTGTTCCGCGGCCAGGCCATTTCGGACGAGCAGCAGATCGCCTTTACGCGGAACTTCGGGGAACTCGAGAACTACAATACGTCCGGCACCGTGCGAAAGCGCGAGGACAACCGGCTCGGTCCCGGCATGGCCGATCTCTCGAACCTGACCAAGGACGGGAAGGTCATATCGGCCGACGATCGCGTGTGGTTCTTCAAGCTGGGTGACCGGCTTTGGCATTCGGACAGTTCGTTTCGGCCGATCCCGGCCAAATACTCGCTGTTGTCCGGGCGCACCGTTCCCGGCTGGGGCGGCAATACCGAATTCGCCGACATGCGAGCGGCGTATGACGCACTGGACGATCGCACGAAGGCAGAAGTGGCTGGACTGGTCTGCGAACACTCCCTGCTCTATTCGCGCCAGGCGGTCGGATTCTCGGAATTCACGCCGGAGGAAATCAGAAATTTCCAACCCGTTCGGCATCCCCTGGTGCGCGTGCAAAAGGCGACTGGCCGCAAATCGTTGTACCTGTCAGCGCATGCCGGCGTCATCGTCGGATGGTCGGTGCCGGAATCGCGGGCCTTCCTGCGCGATCTTACCGAGCATGCGACCCGGCCCGAGTTCGTCTACTCCCATTCCTGGAGGCAGCACGATCTGGTGGTGTGGGACAACCGCACGACGATGCATCGCGCGCGCCGATTCGATCGCAATGAAGTACGCGACATGCGCCGTACCACCTTGGGCGGCGAGATGCCGATCGTCAGCGTGAGTGCTTACGGCTGACTGGTTCAGTCGATTGGCGGGCGCTTGTCCGCCCAGGGCCTCGCCGCCTCGAAGGCGGCCGACATCTGCAGCACGCCAAGATCGTCGAAGCGACGGCCGACGATCTGCAGTCCGACCGGCAGTCCGTCCTTGGTGAAGCCGCAGGGCACCGATGCCGCCGGATTCTGCGACAGGTTGAAGGGGTAGGAGAATTCGGCCCATGACAGCCAGTCCCAGGGATGCTGGGGCCAATGCCTGGGCTGCAGCAGTTCGGCCGGAAAGGCCGCGACTGACACTGCCGGCGTCAGCAGGAAATCCCAGTCGTCGAAGAAGTGGGCGATCTCGGCGCAATAGGCGTACTTCACCAGCCGGGTCTTCTGGTAGTCGGCCATGGTGATCCTGGACCCCGCTTCGATGCAGGCGACGAAGCCCGGGTCCATGCGGTCGCGAAACTCCGGAATCCGCTCAGCATGGCGCGTGAAATGCGCCGGCCAGAAAAAGCGAGCGAGTTCCGGGCCCTTCGGGCCCCACGGCGTCTTTACCTTTTCGACGCGCCAGCCCAGGTCCGTCTCGAAGGCCGCCACCGCCATGGCGACGAGCTCGGCCACTTCCGGATCGACACGGGCATGGTCGAGGTCCGGGCTGTAGGCGAGGCGAGGCGCACGCGGCCGCCGCTGCAGATGGCGCGGATAGTCGGCAGGCAGGGCCTCCAGGCTGGTGTGATCGTCCGGATGCGGGCCGGCCATCGTGCGCAGCATGAGGGCGGCATCGGCGACGGTGCGCGTGAGGGGGCCGAGATGCACGGTATGATCGCTCGCTGCCACCGGCGACTGCGGCACGCGGCCATAGGTCGGCTTCAGCCCGAAGACGCCGCTGAAATGCGCCGGCATGCGGATCGAGCCGGCGCCGTCGCTGCCCTGATGCAAGGGGCCGTAACCGGCGGCCGCGCCGGCGCCGGCTCCGGCGGACGAGGCTCCGGCGTTCATGCCGTGCTTCCAGGGATTGTGGGTGATGCCGGTCAGCGGACTGTTGCTGACGCCCATCCAGCCGAACTCCGGCGTCGTCGTCTTGCCGAGTATGACCGCGCCGGCGTTGCGCAGGCGGGCGACCATGGCGTTGTCCGCTGTCGCGACCTCGCCGCGGCGCAGGTGCGTGCCGTATTCGACCTGCATGCCGCGCACGGCTTCGTGGTCCTTGATCGTCACCGGCACGCCGTGCAGCGGCCCGATCGGCCCACCGGTGGCCAGCGCGCGGTCCGCCGCCTGTGCCGCGTCCATCGCCTCTTCAACTGCGAGATAGGCGAACGCGTTGAGTTTGGGCTCCAGCCTTTGGATGCGGTTCAGCACTGCCGAAGTGATTTCGACAGAAGATAGCTTCTTGGCGCGGATGGCATCGGCCAGTTCGGTCGCCGGGATGAAGCAAAGATCGGTCTCGTTCATGCCAGTGTCCCGCAGCAGGCCGCGTCGAGCGGACAAATTGGTGGTCGGCCAGTGACCGTGCCAGCGCGCAGATCAAACGACATCGGCTCTGCTGACCTTGCCGTCGGCGAGGTCGATCTCCACGGCCGAGCGATCCCGCTCGCTCGGCGCGCCGTTGCCGCCGCCGCCCGCGGTCTCGATGACGACGCGGTCGCCGCGCATCAGGGTCGTCATCATCTTGGATGGTATGACTTCCTCGCGGCCGTCGGCTCGACGGATGACGGCGTGGGCCTTGGCGCCCTCGCCGCCGCCCCGCGCGCCCTGCGGCGCGTAGAAATGGCGTTCGCCGCGATAGGTGAACGCGACCTCGCCATCGAGGATTTCGTACTCCTTGACGACACCGAGGCCACCGCGATGCCGTCCGGCGCCGCCCGAGTCCTGGCGCAACGCCAGGCGGTGGACACGGATCGGCACATCCATCTCCATGGCCTCGACCGGCAGGTTCATGCAGTTGGTGACGTCGGTCTCGATGACGTCGACACCGTCTGAGTGCGGGCCCGCGCCGCTGCCGCCGGCTATGAGCTCGCCGGTGACGTAGGGCTTGCCGTCTTGGCGGCCACCGAACGCCAGCACTACCAGCTCGCCGGAGCTGTCGGCCGGCACGCGGTCGGGCAGCACCTCCTTCAGCGCGCCGAGTATGCAGCCGGTGATGCGCTTGATGGTCGCGGTACGCGAGTTCACCGGCGCCGGCTCGAGCGGATTCACCACGCTGCCCTTCGGCAGTTCGAGCGTGATCGGCCGGAAGCAGCCGGCATTGGTCGGGATCGCGGGATCGGTCACGGCGCGCACGGCATAGCAGGCGGCGGCCAGGGAGCCCGACGGCACGCAGTTGAACGGTCCGCGCACCTGCGGCGAGGAGCCGGTGAAGTCGCAGTGGAATGTGCCGTCCTTGACCGTCACGGCGACCTCGAAGCGGATGCCGGTGTCGAGATCGATGCCGTCATTGTCGCTGTGATCGACGTAGCGGTACGTGCCGGCCGGAATGGATTTCAGCGCCGTGCGCGTCAGGATCTCGGAGCGGTCCAGAAGCTCGTCGAAGATCGCCAGCGCATGATTGTCGCCGAGATCGGCGGCGAGCGCGGCGATGCGGCGGGCGCCGACGTTGCAGGCCGCGAGCTGGGCGTTGAGATCGCCCATGACGGCGTCGGGAATGCGCACGTTCTGGCGGATGATGGCGACCAGCGTCTCGTTGTACTGGCCGGCGTCGCGGAACTTCAGCGGCGGCAGGCGCAGGCCTTCCTGGAAGATCTCGGTGGCGCGGGTCGGGATCGAACCCGGCGACATGCCGCCGACATCCTGATGGTGGGTCATGGTGGCGGAGATGGCGATCGGCCGGTCGTTGAAGAAGATCGGCTGGACCAGCGCGATGTCGGGCAGGTGGGTGCCGCCGAGATAGGGATCGTTCATGCAGTAGACGTCGCCCGGCCGCATGGTGCCGAGTGGGAACACTTCCAGGATCTTCTGGACGACCGGGATGAGCGTGGCGAGATGGATGGGAATGGCCGTCGCCTGGGCGAGCGTTTCGCCGCGGATGGTGAACAGGCTCGACGAGGCATCGAGACCTTCCTTCACGATCGGCGAGAAGGACGAGCGCAGCAGTGTCTGCTGCATCTCGTTGGCGATGCCTTCCAGCTTGTTGCGCACCACCTCGACGGTGATCGGGTCGAGCCCGCCTTTGCCGTTCGTTTCGGCCATGTGCGTCATCCTTCTCGTCGCGTGACGATCAAATTGCCCGCGCCATCCACCATACAGAACCAACCCGGCTCGACCAGGGTCGTCGTGTCGGACTGCTGGACGATCGCGGGCCCGGCGAACGAATAGCCCTCGGGCAGGGCGTTGCGATCGTAGACGGTGGCGTTCACGAATCCCGGTTCGCCCTCGACCATGATGGCGCGCCGGCCGATTTCCTGCGGGCCATCGGAAGCGGCAAACCGCATCTCGTCGAGGACCTCGCTGCCGCCGGCGCGATGCACCGTGCGCACGCCCACGATTTTGGCCGGAATTTCCACGCTGTGACCGTATATGCGGTCGTGGGCTTCGAGGAAGTCGCGATAGAGCCGGCCGGCCGGGTCGGCATCGTCGGGGTGGAGCGGGATCTCGAGATTGTACGACTGGCCGATGTAGCAGACGTCGGCGAAGTAGCTGATCGTGAGCCGGTCGGCGTCCGCGTTCTCGGCGGCCATCAGCGCGGCGGCGCGCCGGTCGATCTCGCCGAGCTTTCCGCGTAGGGCCGCGAGATCGAGCGCGTCGATCGAGGTCGCAAACTCGGCCGTGACCTCGTGCTCGATCGGCGCCGCCAGCAGGCCCGCCGCCGACAGCACGCCGGGCAGGCGAGGCACGATGATACGGCGGATCCCAAGCTCGCGTGCGAGCGCGGTGGCATGGATGCCGCCGGCTCCGCCCAGGGGCACGAGCGCATAGGTGCGCGGATCGATGCCCTGCCGCACCGAGACAAGGCGGATGCCTTCGGCCATCTGGGCGTTGAGCACGCGATGGATGCCCAATGCCGCCTCTGCCGTCGTCATGCCGAGCTGCTTCGCCACCTTGGCGTCGATCGCCTCGGTCGCCTTGGCGGGCTCGAGCCGCAGCCGACCGCCGGCGAAGAAGTCGGGATCGAGATAGCCCAGCACCACGGAGGCGTCGGTCACTGTCGCGTTTTCGCCGCCGCGGCCATAGCAGGCGGGGCCGGGCTCGGAGCCGGCCGAGTGCGGCCCGACCCGCAATCCGCCCGAGGCGTCGAGATGGGCAATACTGCCGCCGCCGGCGCCGAGCGTGGTCACGTCGACCATGGCCACGCGCACGGAATAGCCGCCGATCACGCCCTCCGAGCGCAGCATCGGCTTGCGCCGGCTGATCAGCGCGATGTCGGCTGAGGTGCCGCCGACGTCGATCGTGATCAGGTCGTCGGTAGCTGCCGATGCGCCGACGATCTGGCCGCCGATCACCCCGGCCGCGGGCCCGGACAGGAACAGGCGGACCGGCCGTTGGCGGGCGACCTCGGCGATGGCGAGGCCGCCGCGCGACTGCATGACCTGCAACGGGGCATCGATGCCGACCTTGGCGAGGCCGTCGCCGAGGCGCTTTAGATAGGTGTCGACACGGGGCTTCAGGTAGGCGTCGAAAGCGGTGATGACGGTACGCTCGTATTCGCGGAACGCGGGATCCACCTCATGCGAGAGCGACAGCGCGAGCGACGGATGACGTTGGCGGATCAGCTCGGCGGCACGGCGTTCATGCGCGGGATTACGGAACGAGAACAAAAAGGAGATCGCGATCGCCTCGACGCCCTCCTGCACCAGCTCGTCCGCCGCCCTCGCGACGGCGGCCTCGTCGAGCGCCGTCAAGACGGTTCCGGACGCATCCAAGCGCTCGGGGATTTCTCGGCGATAGCGGCGTGGCGCCAGGAACACCGGTGCCTGCGGATCGAGGATGACGCGATAGACGTCGGTGCGCAGTTGGCGGCCGATCTCCAGCACATCGCGAAATCCCGCGGTCGTTAGAACACCGATGCGGGCGCCCTTGCGCTCCAGCACCGCATTGGTGGCGACCGTCGTGCCGTGCGCGAAACGAGTGATCCGGTCGGCGGCGACGCCCCAGCGTTCGGCCAGCTCGGCGATCGACTTGATGACCGCCTGGCTGGGATCGTCACGGGTCGTCGGCACTTTCAGGACATGCAGCGCGCCGCCTCGTTCGCGGCAGACGATGTCGGTGAAGGTGCCGCCGATGTCGACCCCGATTTCGAAGCGGCCCGATTTCATGATGCAACCTTTGCCATCCGGCGGAAATCTTACAGAGGATCGCCGCCTTGCGGGACTGGTTTGCCGATGGCAGTTTCGCTGGACTGCGCCGCATCATCTGTTGAAGGGAGAGCTGCCTTGGCCGCTCGATTCGATCTTGTCGTCCGCAACGGCGCCGTGCTCGACGGAACGGGTAGTCCGGCACGCGAAGCCGATGTTGCCGTCCAGGACGGCCGTATCGCCGCCGTCGGCGATGTCACCGGCGCCGGGCGCGAGGAGATCGACGCCAAGGGCCTTGCCGTCACGCCGGGCTTCGTCGACATCCACACCCACTATGACGGGCAGGCGACCTGGGACCAGCGCTTCGTGCCGTCCTCCGGCCACGGCGTCACGACCGTGGTGATGGGCAATTGCGGCGTCGGCTTCGCACCCTGCCGGCCACAGGACCGCGACACGCTGATCAAGGTCATGGAGGGCGTCGAGGACATCCCCGAGCTGGTGATGCGCGAGGGCGTGCCGTGGAACTGGCAGAGCTTTCCGGAATACCTCGATGCGCTCGACAAGCGCCGCTGCGACATCGACTTCGCCACCCAGGTGCCGCATGCGCCGCTGCGCGTCTTCGTCATGGGCCGCCGCGGTGTCGATCGCGAGCCGGCCACGACCGCCGACATGGCGGCCATGGCGTCGCTGGTCGAGGAAGGCCTGCAGGCCGGCGCGCTCGGCTTCACCACTTCGCGCTCGCTGTTCCATCGCACGCCCGATGGCTCCCTCACGCCCACCATCACTGCCGCCGAGGAGGAGCTGACGGCCATCGCCCGCGGCATGCGCCGCGCGGGCAGGGGCGTGATCCAGCTGCTCGACGACTTCCAGGACGCCACGCCGGAAGGGTCCACCGAGTTCGCCATGCTGCGCCGCCTGGTCGAGATCTCCGGTCGACCGCTCTCCTTCACGCTGCTCGACATCTCGCTTTATCCCGGGCGCTGGAAGACGCTTCTGCAGGAGGTCGAGCGCGCCAACCGCGATGGGCTGCCGATCAGGGGCCAGGTGGCGGCACGGCCGGTGGCGATCCTCTATGGGTTGGAGCTTTCCTTCCATCCGTTCTCGACCTGCCCGAGCTATCGCGCGGTCGAGGCGCTGCCGCTGAACGAGAAGCTGGCGCGGCTGCGCGATCCGGCGTTGCGCGCCAGGCTCCTCGAGGAGGAGCCGGTCTACAGCAACCCCAACATGCTGGCCTTCATGCGCAGCGTCGCCAACATGTTCGTGCTGGGCGATCCGCCGAACTACACGCCGACGGCCGCCGAGCGGCTGGATGCGCGGGCGGCGGCGCTTGGGGTCACGCCGCTCGAGCTTGCCTACGACCTGCTTGTGTCGGGCGATGGCCGCACCATCCTGTTCCATCCGGGCGCCAACTACACCGACTGCTCCGATGCCAACATGGCGAGCATGCTCGATCATCCCGACACGGTGATGGCGCTGGGCGACGGCGGCGCCCACTACGGGCTGATCTGCGACGCGAGCTATCCAACTCACGCGCTGACCTACTGGACGCGCGATCGTCAGGGCAAGCGCTGGCCGCTGCCCTGGACCGTGCAGCAGCTCACGGACGCGCCGGCGCGCGTCGTCGGCCTCGGTGATCGCGGCCGGCTGGCGGCAGGCTACAAGGCCGACATCAACCTCATCGACCTCGATTGCCTCAGCGTTGCCGCACCGCATCCGGTGCACAATCTGCCGGGCGGCGGCCGCCGCCTGGAGCAGAAGGCCGAGGGCTATCGCGCCACCATCGTCAACGGAGAAGTCACCTACCGCGACGGTGCCTTCACCGGCGCCCTGCCTGGAAGGCTGGTGCGCGGGGCGCGGTAAATGATCTAGGCTTCGCCGCAACAAACGGAGGAAGCCTATGACCCGACTGCGCATCGCGCTCGCGATCGTGCTGGCACTGTTCTCGATGCCGGCCATCGCGGCCGATTATCCGGCGCCGAAGACCGGCGAGTGGGTCGCCCGCGACTTCAAGTTCCACACCGGCGAGGTGATGCCCGAGCTGAAGCTCGCCTACACGACGATCGGCGAGCCGTCGGGGCAGCCGGTCCTCGTCCTGCACGGCACCACCGGCTCGGCGGCCAGCATGCTGACGCCGGCCTTCGCCGGCGAGCTGTTCGGCGCCGGCCAGCCGCTCGATGCCGCGAAGTACTTCATCATCATTCCGGACTCGATCGGCCATGGGAAATCGTCGAAGCCGTCCGATTCCCTGAAGGCGAAGTTCCCCAGGTACAACTACGCGGACATGGTCGATGCGCAGTACCGGCTGGTGAAGGAGGGACTGGGCATCAACCACCTGCGCCTGGTGATCGGCAACTCGATGGGCGGCATGCACACCTGGCTATGGGGCACGAAGTATCCCGACTTCATGGACGTGCTGGCGCCCATGGCCTCGCAGCCGACGGCGATGGCCAGCCGCAACTGGATGCTGCGCCGCCTGATCATCGATTCCATCCGCAACGATCCCGACTGGAAGGGCGGCGACTACACGACCCAGCCGAAGGCCTTCCGCACGGCCGCGGTGTTCTTCAACATCGCCACCAACGGAGGCACGCTCGCCACCCAGAAGGCGGCGCCGACGCGTGAAGCCGCCGACAAGCTTCTGGACCAGCGGCTGGCGGCGCTCACCAATGCCGACGCCAACGACTATCTCTATCAGTGGGAATCGTCCGGCGACTACGATCCATCGCCTGGCCTATCGCGCGTCAAGGCCGCCGTGCTGGTCATCAACGCTGCCGACGACGAGCGCAATCCGCCCGAGACCGGACTGACCGAGACCGCCCTGAAGCAGATCAGGAATGCCCGCCTGTTGCTGATCCCGGCCAGCGAGGAAACGCGCGGTCACGGCACGACGGGCATGGCCAAATTCTACAAGCAGCCTTTGGCCGAGTTGCTGCAAGGGGCGCCGGCGTTCAGGTAGCGCCGCTGACGGTCCGCCGCTATCTTTTGCAAGCCCAACAGCCAAAGGTGACGACATGACCACGGCGAGCGAAGGCGCGGAACTCACTCAGGTCGGCCCCGGCACGGTGATGGGCCGGCTGATGCGCCACTACTGGCTGCCGGCGCTCAGGTCGTCGGAACTGGAGCGCGACGGCCCGCCGACCCGCTTCATGCTGCTGGGCGAGAAGCTGCTGGCGTTCCGCGACAGCGCCGGCCGGGTCGGGGTGATGGATCATCGCTGCCCGCATCGCTGCGCCTCGCTGTTCCTCGGGCGCAACGAGGAGGGCGGCCTGCGCTGCATCTATCACGGCTGGAAATTCGACGTTAACGGCAACTGCCTCGACATGCCGAACGTGCCCGAGGACCAGGATTTCAAGCACAAGGTCAAGGCCAAGGCCTATCGCGTCATGGAGCGGGCCGGTCTGGTGTGGGTGCACATGGGCGAGGGCCAGCCGCAAGCGCTGCCGGCCTTCGAGGTGCTCGATCTCCCGCCGGACGAGATCGTCGTCCATATGATGCAGCGCAATTGCAACTGGCTGCAGGCGCTCGAAGGCGAGATCGACACCGCCCATTTCGGTTTCCTGCATGGCGGTCACGTCGACCCGAAGGACGTGCCGGAGACCGACCCCTTTTACTTCACCATCACCAACCGGGCGCCGCAGTACCACGTAGCCGACACGCCGTGGGGCACGCAATACGCGGGGTATCGCGCCGCCGGGCCGGGCCAGACCTACTGGCGCTTCGCCAACTTCCTGTTTCCGTGCTGGTCGCAGGCACCCAATGGCGAATTCAACAGCCACATGCATGCCCGCGCCTGGGTGCCGATCGACGACGGGCATTGCATGTTCGTGTTCATCTTCTGGAAGCACGCCAAGTCGGCGCAGGCCCTGCCTCAGCCCAGGTTCAAGGACGGCACGCCGATCGGCGGCACCGGCCGCGGCGGCATCAAGATGCTGCCCAACACCACCGATTGGCTGGGCCGCTGGCGCATGGCGATGGACGAGAGCAACGACTGGGGCATGGACCGCGAGGCGCAGCGCAGCAACCGGATCTACAGTGGCATCGACGGCATCCATCTGCAGGACCAGGCGATCACCGAAAGCATGGGCCCCGTCACCGACTTCGCCCATGAGCACCTGGCGCCGTCGGACCAGATGATCACCCGGACGCGTCGGCGCCTGCTGCGCGCGACGCGGGCGCTCGTCGAGAGCGGCACGTCACCACCTGGTGCCGACGACCCGAGCGTCTATCACGGCGCGCGCAGCGGTTACTTCATGAGCCCCGACAGCAAGAAGCCGTGGCAGGAGGTCTACGCTGCGACGCTCGATGCGTCGGTTCATCCGCCGGCACGACAGGCGGCTGAGTGATCTGCATGTCGCGTTGGCGTGTTGGCGTTGATTCGGGCGGTACCTTTACCGACATCTGCCTCTTCGACGAACAGGGAGGCCGCATCGAGACCTGGAAGGTGCCGTCGACTCCGGACGATCCCTCCCGCGGCATCGCCCAGGGCTTGGAGGAGGGAATGCGCCGTGTGGCGCCCGACGCGACGAGCCCGGCGGCCCCCATCGTCTACTTCGGCCACGGCACCACCGTCGCGACCAACGCGCTGATCCAGCATCGCGGCGTGAAGACCGGACTGGTGACCACCGACGGCTTTCGCGACCTGCTAGAGATCGGCCGCCAGAAGCGGCCCGACCTTTACGACATCCAGGCCGACAAGCCGCTCACCCTGGTTCCGCGAGATCTGCGGCTGGAAGTGCCCGAGCGCCTGCGCCACACGGGCGAGGTCGACGTGCCGCTCGACGAGAGCCGGATGCGCGCCGCCGCCCGTGCGCTGAAGGCGGCCGGCGTGAAGGCCGTCGCCGTGTCCTTCCTCTACGGATTCATCCGGGCCGATCACGAAAAGCGCGCGGTGGAGATTCTCCGCGAAGAGATGCCCGAAGCCTTCATCTCGGCCGGCCACGAGATCGCGCCGGAGTTCCGCGAGTACGAACGGCTGTCGACGGTGGTGCTGAACGCCTATCTCGGCCCGGTGATGGAAAACTACATCCGCCGGCTGAGCCCGCGGCTGCAAGCCCTCGGCATGACGGCGACGCCGCATCTCACGCAATCCAACGGCGGCGTCATCGGATTTGCGACGGCGGCCGAGATGCCGGTGCGCACGGTGCTATCCGGCCCCTCGACCGGCGTGGTCGGCGCCCAGGCGATCGGCCGGTTGGCCGGCTTCGAGGACCTCATAACGTTCGACATGGGCGGTACCTCGACGGACGTCGCCCTGCTGCAAGGCGGCCGCTGCCGGCTTGCCGCCGAAGCGACGGTGCACGGCTATCCGATCAAGGCGCCGATGCTCGACATCCACACTGTGGGCGCGGGCGGCGGCTCGATCGCCTATATCGACAGCGGCGGCCTTTTGAAGGTGGGGCCGCGCTCCGCCGGCGCCGATCCTGGCCCCGCCTGCTACGACAAGGGTAACCCCGAGCCCGCGGTCACCGACGCCAACGTCGTGCTGCAGACCTTGAACCCGCAGCACCTGCTGGGGGGCCGCATGAAGATCCGCCGCGACCTCGCCGAGCAGGCGATCGCGCACCTGGCAGCGAAGCTCGGCCTCGGCGTGCCGCAGACGGCGCAAGGCATCCTGTCGGTCGTCACGGCGAACATGGCGCGCGCCATCCGCGTCATCTCCGTGCAGCGCGGTCACGATCCACGCGACTACACGCTGATGGCGTTCGGCGGGGCGGGGCCCTTGCACGCCGTGCGGCTCGCCAGGGAACTCGAGATCGGGCGCGTGCTGGTGCCGGCGAACCCCGGCATCCTGTGCGCGATGGGCCTGCTGCTGACCGACCTGCGCGCCGACTTCGCGCTGACGCGCCTGATGCCTGCGACCGACGCGTCGATAGCCGATGTCGCCGAAGGCTTCGCGGCGCTGGCCGAGCGCGCCGGGCGCTGGTTCGACAACGAAGGTATCGCTTCCTCCGACCGGCACATCACGCGCAGCGTCGACATGCGCTACCACGGCCAAAATTATGAGCTGAGCGTCGCTGTGCCCGAGGGAGCGATCGGAAAAGACACCATGCAGGCGCTGGCTGCCGGCTTCGCCGACGTGCATCGCCAGCGCTACGGCTTCGTCGCCGCCGGCGACCCTGTGCAGATCGTCACGCTGCGCGTCGAGGCCATCGGCGCCGTCCGCAAGGCCGAGCTTCGCGCTCACCCGGAAAGCGACCGGAATGCGTCGGGCGCCATCGTGCAGCGCCGTCCTGTCTGGCTGGCGGAAGCCGGTGATTTCGTCGACACGCCGGTCTACGACCGCGAAGCGCTGCGTGCGGGCAATCGCCTTGCCGGTCCGGCCATCGTCGAACAGATGGATGCCACCACCCTCGTGCCCTCCGGCTGGACCGCGCGAGTGGATGTCTACCTCAATCTCATCCTCGAGGCGGCGACATGACCAGGCTCGACGCCATCACCGTCGAAGTCATCGGTGCCGCCATGGCCTCGATCGTCGAGGAGACCGGCGAGACGCTGATCCGCGCCTCGCATTCGACCAACATCAAGGAGCGGCGAGACTGCTCGACGGCATTGTTCAACGCCGCCGGCGAGACACTGTGCCAGGCCGAGCATATCCCGATCCATCTCGGCAGCTTTCTCGACCTGATCAAGCACATCATGCGGCGCTATCCGACCCAGGACATCCGGCCGGGCGACGCCTTCATCGGCAACGACGCGTACGAAGGTGGCGGCACGCATCTGCCCGACATCGTCGTCGCCGAGCCGATCTTCGTCGACGACCGCATGGTCGCCTGGACAGTGAACCTCGCCCACCATGCCGATTTCGTCGATCGCGGCCATGCCCATATCTTCCAGGAAGGCCTGCGCATCCCGCCGGTCCGACTTTATCGCGGCGGCGAGCTGCAGCGCGACGTGCAGGACCTGATCCTGCTGAACTGCCAGGTGCCCTCCGAGCGCCTGTCCGACCTGCGCGCCCAGATGGCCGCCAACCGCGCCGGCGTGCAGCGCTTCCGGGCGCTGGCCGCCAAGTACGGTACGGAGACCGTGCTGCAGGCGGGCGCGGCGCTGATGGACTACGCCGAGCGCAAGATGCGCTCCGCCATCGCCGCCATCCCCGACGGCACCTGGCGCTTCGAGGACGTGTTCGACAACGAGGAGGTGAGCGGGCTTTTGCCGATGTCGGTCGAGGTGACGGTGAAGGGTGAGGAGATGTCGCTCGCCTTCGAGGCGCCCGAGCAGATGCGCGCCGGCATCAACATGACCTACACCGCACTCCTGGCCACGACCTACTACGTCGTGAAGTCGGTGCTCGATCCTTCCATCCCTCCCAATGCCGGACTGGCGCGGCCGCTAAGCATCACCGCGCCCGAAGGCAGCATCCTGAACTGCCTGCCGCCGGCTGCGGTCAACGGCCGATTGCAGACCTGCCAGCGCGTCGCCGACATGATCCTGGGTGCGCTGGCGCAGGCGGTGCCGGAACGCGTCATGGCCTGCTCGAACTCGGCGTGCACCGTGGCCTATTTCATTGGCAAGCGCCCCGCCGACGGTTCGACCTGGGTCTATCTCGAGACGATCGGCGGCGGCAGCGGCGCGCGCGCCCACAAGGACGGGCTGGACGGGGTCCACGTCCACACCACCAACACCTCCAACCTGCCGGTCGAGGCGCTGGAAATCGAGTACCCTCTGCTGCTGACGCGCTACGAGCTGGTCGAGGATTCCGGCGGCGTCGGTCAGTATAGAGGCGGCATGGGCCTGCGTCGCGTCTATCAGGCGACGCACGATTGCCGGGTCCGCGTTGACATCACGCGCCAGCGTTCCCGGAGCTGGGGCTTGTTTGGCGGCGGCGCCGGCGCGCACGGCAAGGTCGAGGCCGGGCCGGGCGTGGTGTTCGACGGCGATTCAGCCGTGCTGAATACGGGTCAGTGGTTCGCCGTCGTCACACCGGGTGCAGGTGGCTTCGGCCCGCCGCGGCAGCGCGATCCCGCCGCGGCGGCGCGCGATCTCGTCGAGGGCGCGATCAGCCCGGCAACGGCGCGCGACATCTACGGCGTTCCAACCGGCCGCGATCCGCTCTAGAGTCTCCACGCTTTCGAGCACCAAGGGCGTCACGGCCACCTGCTGGCCGGAGTGTGTCTCTATCCTTCGCTTAAAAACTTAGTGGTTTGTCCGCGTGCTGTGCGTTCCTTTTTTCAGGGAGGCTCAACGTCATGCAAATCAATAAAGTGTCGCGTCGCGGAGTCATGGCCGGAGGCGTTGCCGCCGGTCTTGTCAGTGCACCGTTCGTGCGTAGTGCCAATGCAGCCGGAAGCCTGACGATCGGCATGTGGGATCATTGGGTGCCTGGCGCCAATGATGTCCAGACGGCGATCATCAAGGAGTGGGCAGCCAAGGAGAAGGTCGATGTCACCATCGACTACATCACCAGCCAGGGCAACAAGCTGCTGGTGACCTTGACGGCGGAGGCGCAGGCCAAGTCGGGCCACGACATCATGGAATTCACCAACTGGGAGTCGGCGCAGATGAATACTGCGCTCGAGCCCGTCGACGATGTGGTGAAACGTGTCGTGGCGACCAACGGACCGATCGATCCCGCGGTCGAGTATCTTGGCAAGTTCGAGGGCCACTGGCTCGGCGTGCCGATGACCCGCGGCACCCTGCTGCTGGGCTGCTGCTCGCGCTTCGACATGATGAAGGAGTATGCCGGCATCGACGTGCAGGCGCTCTATCCCGCGGGCAAGCCGCCCAACGACGCGAGCTGGACGTGGGATGCGTTTCTCGCGGCCGCCGAGAAGTGCCAGAAGGCGGGTTACGGCTTTGGCCTGCCGCTCGGCTCGACCACCGACACCAACCAGTGGGTCGGCGCCCTATTCCTCGCCTATGGCGCGCAGCTGATGGACGCCAAGGGCAACGTCACGGCGAAGTCCGACAACGTCAAACAGGTGCTGGAGTTCGGCAAGAAGCTCTATCCGTTCTGCCCGGCCGACGCCACGGCGTGGGACGACGCTTCGAACAACAAGTGGTTGCTCTCCGGCAAGGGCGCACTGATCATGAACCCGCCCAGCGCCTGGGCTGTCGGCAAGCGCGATGCCCCGCAGGTCGCCGAGAAATGCTGGACGCACGGCTTCCCCAAGGGGCCAGCGGGCCGCTTCAACCCAATCCTGCCGCGTTTCTACGGCGTGTGGAAATTCACCAAGAACAAGGAGGCGGCCAAGAGCCTGCTCGAGTTCCTGACCTTGCGCCAGAACGCCGAGAAGCAGGTTGCGGCGAGCCAGGGCTACGACATCCCACCTTACTCGAAGTTCAACGACTTCAAGACCTGGGAAGATGAAGGTCCGCCCAAGGGCTCGCTGTCCCACTATCCGATCAAGGGTGGCGACCAGAAGGCGGGCGTGGTGTGCTCACCGGCACCGCCGCTGATCGCCGCGCAGATCTGGGCGCAGTCGATCCAGAACCAGATGCTGGTCCGCTATGCCAAGGGCGAGTCGATGGAAAAGACCATCGACTGGGCCGCGCGCGAGGTCGAAGGCTTCAAGCGGACCTGACGTTGCAAATCGCCCCGTCCCGTCGGCTTTGGCGACGGGACGGGCATAGGTTGCCGCGTCCTTCGACTCTGTGAAGTCGATGCAGTCACGCCGCCTTCGAAGTCTCGGTCCGATACCAGTCGAGGATCTCGGCACCCGTCCATGACACGACATGATCGTGCGCCAGGATGTGGTCGTAGAGCATTTCCAGGTATTTTATCCGATGCGGCACGCCCGTGAGATAAGGGTGGATGGAGATCGCCATCACCCTGGGCGCCGTCTTGCCCTCCTGCCAGAGCCGGTCGAACTGGTCGCGGCCGCGGCGCAGGATCTCGTCGGAGGGTTGCTGCTGGACGGCGCTGATGACGACGTCGTTGACCTCCACGGTGTAAGGCACGGAGACCATGCTGCCGGTGCGCGTCTCGAGCGCAATGGGCTGCTCGTCCATCACCCAGTCGGCGACGTATTCGATGCCGGCTTCGGCCAGCAGGTCCAGCGTCTCGTCGGTCTCGGTCAATCCGGGGCTTTCCCAGCCGCGCGGCGGCTTGCCGGTGAAGCTCTTGATCGCCGCGATGGTATCGCGGATCGCCGTCTGCTGATCTTCCACCCTGTGCATCGGCCGCTGAACGAAGCCGTGGCCCATGAACTCCCAGCCCGCCTCGTGCGCAGCCTGGCAGGCCTCGCGATAGAGCTCGCAGGCGGTGCCGTTGACCGCGAACGTCGCCTTGAGATGGCGCGAGTTCAGCACCTCCAGGAAGCGCCAGAAGCCGACGCGCATGCCGTACTCGTGCCATGCCCAGTTGGGCACGTCGGGCAGCAGGGGATTTCCCATCGGCGGCGGCAACACCGTGCGCGGCATCGCCGCCAACGGGCTCCAGTTCTCGACATTGACGATGGTCCAGACGGCGACGCGCGCATCGCCCGGCAGCCTGAGGCGTGGCCGCTTGTGGATCGGCAGGTAAGGCGCGCGGCTGCGCAGGCTATGACCAGGCTCTTGCGTCATCGAGACCTCCGACAGGACAGGCCGGGCACCGTATAGTGAGTGCATGTCCGAAGCGAGTTCGAGAGTAGTCATCGTCGGGGGCGGGGCCATGGGCTCGTCGCTCGCCTACCACTTGAAGAGCGACCGCAACTTCGCCGGCGAGGTCGTCGTGGTCGAGCGCGACCCGACCTATGCCCGCGCCTCGTCGGCGCTGTCGGCGAGTTCGATCCGCCAGCAGTTCTCCACGCCGCTCAACATCCATCTGTCGCGCTACGGCATCGGCTTTCTGCGCCAGGCGGCCAAGCTCCTGGACGTCGATCTCGGCTTGAAGGAGCCGGGCTATCTGTTCCTGGCGAGCGACGCCGGCGAGGCGGTGTTGCGGGCCAACCATACGATCCAGAAAGGCGAGGGCTGCACCGTCGAGCTCCTCGACCCCGCCGCATTGCGCGGTCGCTTTGCCTGGATATCGGACGAAGGCATACGGCTTGCCTCGCACGGCGTTGCCAACGAGGGCTGGTTCGACGGTCCGGCACTGATGCAGGCCTTTCGCCGCAAGGCCCGCGAGCTCGGCGCAAAGTACATTGCCGACGAGGTCGTCAGGCTTTCGCCCAACGCCGTTAACCTGCGCTCGGGCACCACGATCGAGGCCGGGACGATCGTGCTGGCGGCCGGTCCGTGGTCCGGCGAAGTCGCCGCCACCGCCGGCATCGCGTTGCCGGTCGAGCCGCGCCGGCGCTCGGTGTTCGTGTTCGATGTCCGCGAACCGCCGGGTCTGACGCCGCTTACCATCGATCCCTCGGGGACCTGGTTCCGCCCGGAGGGCCGCTTCTATATCGGCGGTACGACACCGGCCCACGGTAACGATCCGCCGACAGCGCCACTCGAAGTTCAGCACCAGGAATGGGACGACATGGTGTGGCCGGTTCTGGCCAGCCGCGTGCCCGCCTTCGAGGCGGCAAAGGTGGTGAATTCGTGGGCGGGCTACTACGAGTACAATACCTTTGACCAGAACGGCATCGTCGGCCGCCACCCGGGGATCGAGAGCCTGATCTTCGCCACCGGCTTCTCGGGCCACGGCATCCAGCAGTCGCCGGCGGTCGGCCGCGCCGTCGCCGAACTGATCGTGCACGGCGACTATCGAACGCTCGATCTTTCGCCGTTCGGATATGAGCGGATATCCGCAGGCAGACCTATCCGGGAGCTGAACGTGGTGTGATACTGTCCGGCCTTCTGGGCACGGCGGCAACCCGGTGACGAGGTCCTTCGCTTGGCTCAGGACGACAAAGTGGAGAGTGCCGTGCCCGATCAAGTCCTTGTCAATTCGGATCTGCAGTCCGCCCTCGACGAGGCGCGCCAAGCTTATGCCGCCAACAACCCGAAAAGCTTCACACGCCACCAGGAGGCGTGTGAGGCCATGCCCGGAGGCAACACCCGGACCACGTTGCACAATTCGCCGTTCCCGCTCACCGTGGTGCGCGGCGAGGGCTGCCGCCTGTGGGACGCTGACGGCCACGAATACATCGACGTGCTGGGCGAATACACCGCCGGCATCTACGGCCACTCCCATCCGGTGATCCGCGCCGCCATCGACCGCGCGCTGAACCACGGCTGGAACTATGGCGGTCGCAACGCCAACGAGGCCAGGCTCGCCAAGCTGGTAGCCGACCGCATGCCGTCGATCGACCTGGTGCGCTTCACCAACTCGGGCACGGAGGGCAATGTGATGGCGTTGGCGGGCGCGCGCGTCTTTGCCCAGCGCAAGGGGCGGGCCAAGGCCACCAAGGTCATGGTGTTCCACGGCGGCTACCACGGCGGCGTGCTCTATTTCGTGAGCGGCGGCAGTCCGGTGAACGTGCCCTACGAATACATCGTGGCGCCCTACAACGACGTCGAGGGAACACGTGCGCTGCTCGCCAAGCACGGCGAGGAGCTGTTCGCGGTCCTGCTCGAGCCGATGCAGGGCAGCCATGGCTGCCTGCCCGGTGACATCGACTTCCTGAAGATGGTGCGCGAGGAGACACGGGCGCGCGGCATCACCATGATCTTCGACGAGGTCATGACCTCGCGCCTGTCGCCGGGAGGCCTGCAGGAGAAGACGGGGGTGATCCCCGACATGACGACGCTCGGCAAGTACATCGGCGGCGGCATGTCGTTCGGCGCCTTCGGCGGCCGGCGCGACATCATGGAGCTGTTCGATCCGACCAAGCCCGACCATTTGCCGCACGCCGGCACGTTCAACAACAACGCGCTCACCATGGCGGCGGGGGCGGCGGGCTACGGCGAGGTCTACACGCCGGCAGCCGCCAAGGAACTGAACGAGCGCGGCGAGAAGATCCGGCAACGGCTGAACGTGATCTGCCAGCGCGAGAAGGTGGCCTTCCAGTTCTCAGGCATCGGCTCGATGATGACGGCGCATGCCACCACGCGGCCCATCAGGACGGCGGCCGACATCGCGTCGGGCAGCCAGGACGCCAAGGAACTGTTCTTCTTCGACATGATGGCGGCCGGCATCTGGATCGCCCGCCGCGGCTTCGTGGCGCTGAACATCATGATCGGCGATGCGGAAGGTGACCGATTCGTGGCGGCGGTCGAGGAGTTCGTCACCGCGAGAAAGGCTCTTTTGCAGCCCAAATAACTACCTACATAGGCGCGCATGAACGACGCTTCGCACCCCTCCAAGCCTGCCTTCCCGCAGCCGGTCTCCGGCACGGTGGTGCCGCGCTTCGGCGACGTCGCCACCTTCATGCGCCTGCCATTGTTCCGCGATCCTGCCGACGTCGAGATCGGCATGGTCGGCGTTCCCTGGGACGGCGGCACGACCAATCGCCCGGGCGCCCGCCACGGCCCGCGCCAGATGCGCGACCTGTCGACCATGATGCGCCGCGTGCACCACGTCACCGGCGTGGCACCCTACGAGCTGGCAAAGTGTGGCGATCTGGGCGACGCGCCAGTGAACCCGGCGAGCGTCGACGATTCACTGGAACGCATCGAAGCCTTCTTCGCCAAGCTGCATTCCGCCGGAGCAGTGCCGCTCTCGGCCGGCGGCGACCATCTGATCACGCTGCCCATCATGCGCGGCATCCGGAAGAACCTGCCGCCGCTCGGCATGGTCCACTTCGACGCCCACAGCGATACCTGGGACACCTATTTCGGCGGCTACAAGTACACCCACGGCACACCGTTCCGCCGTGCCGTCGAAGAGGGTCTTCTGGATCCGAAGCGCGTGGTCCAGATCGGCATCCGCGGCTCGCTCTACAAGCGCGACGACAACATGTGGGCGGTCGAACAGGGCATGCGGGTGATCACCATCGAAGAGTATTTCGACCTTGGTGTCGAAAAGGTGATCGCCGAAGCCCGCCGCGTCGTCGGCGACGGCCCGACCTATGTCAGCTTCGACGTGGACGGCCTCGATCCCGCCTACGCGCCGGGCACCGGTACGCCCGAGATCGGCGGCTACACCCCGCACGAGGCGCAGCGGATGCTGCGCGGCCTGCGCGGTCTCGACCTGGTCGGCGGGGACGTCGTCGAGGTCTCGCCGCCCTTCGACATGAGCGGCAACACCGCGCTCGTCGGCGTCACCATGATGTGGGAAATCCTCTGCCTGCTGTCCGAGGCAGTCGCCAGGCGCAAGGGGCGTGCCTAGTCCACCGGGCGCGACGTGGAGCAGCCCACGCGGGCGCGGCAGGAATTGGTCATGAGAGCCGTCCTGCTCGGCCTTTTGTTCGGGCTGATCGTTTCGTCCGCCGTCGCGCAGACTGTGCCGCGCTGGATGACCCTGCCACCCACGCCGAGCCTGCCGGCGCCTGACAGGAGCGGCCATGCGCCGGTCAACGGCATCTCGATCTGGTACGCGAGCTTCGGCAGCGGCTCGCCGGTGATCCTGCTGCATGGCGGTCTTGCCAATTCGAACTACTGGGGCAACCAGGTGCCTGCGCTGGCGAAGGGCCATCGCGTCATCGTCATGGACAGCCGCGGCCATGGCCGCAGCATGCGGGACAGCCGGCCCTACGGCTACGCGCTGATGGCGTCCGACGTGATCGGCCTGATGGACTACCTCGGCATCCCGCAGGCCGCCATCGTCGGCTGGAGCGACGGCGCCATCATCGGGCTAAGTTTGGCGATGAGTCATCCCGACCGTGTGTCGAGGCTGTTCGCCTTCGCCGCCAACTCCGATCCCAGCGGCGTCAAGGACGTGACCCAGAGCCCCGTCTTCACCGCCTTCATCGCCCGCGCCGAGAAGGAGTACGAGGCGCTGTCGGCCACCCCCACGCAGTACAAGAAGTTCGTCGACGAGATCAGCACCATGTGGGCGACCCAGCCGCACTGGACGGCAAACGATCTCGGCACCATCAGGGTGCGCACCTGGATCGTCGACGGCGACCACGACGAGGCGATCGAGCGCTCCAACACCGAATTCATGGCGCAGTCGATCCCCGCTGCCGGCCTGCTGCTGCAGCCAGAGGTCAGCCACTTCTCGATGCTTCAGGCACCCGAGCAGTTCTCGGACGACATCCTGCGATTCCTGGCGCGTCGGTGGGACTGAGCGTGCCCGCGCGCCGGCTGCCTGGAACGGCGACACCCAGGAGAAGACAACTCAGCGCTGCATCGACGTCGGAGTTGTGGAGCGCGTGGTCGACAGCAGGGATGCATCAAGCGTGAGCCGGCTTGGCGCCAGCCGGACCTCGACCGCGTGCCATTCATCAACGCTGCGGCCATCCATCTTCACGGAATAGGTGACGGGCGCCCCATCATCGTCGTGGGGCTCGCCCTCGACGGTCCGGCGCACGATCACCCGGCCTTCTTCGCCGAAGATCGGTGTGACGACGGGCGCGGAGCAATCGTCCATGAAGATGGTGGACCGCCGCAGCCTGGAGATCTCGGTGCCCGCCGCCTCGCACGCGTGTACGAATGAACCCGAGCGTTGGTAGATGGCCGTCGCAGTCTCTGGCGTGGAAGACAGAACAACGCTGAACAAGAGCGTGGCTCCAACGAGGCCTGCCAGCACATAGCCGCCCGCCTTGCTTCCTCTGAAAATCGTGCTGGACCAGCGCGACCGAACGGCGCGGGACTCACCCGACGCAGCCAAGACTTGGCCGGCCCCTGGCGAGCGCACGCTGCCCGCTCTCTTTTGAACTAAACGGAGCACGCAGCCCCTTCCACAACACCCGAGGACTACAATAGCGAGCGCTCGCGATTTGCGTAGTGACCATTTGGAGGCAGAGCAGTGATCAGCTTCCACACGTGTGCAACGGGAGGTGCGCCAAGCTTGTCTCGCTCAAGGTTCAGCTGACATGCGGCGATGCTTTCCGGGATGCAGCGGTCATGCAAACGCTCCGGCGTGCACGCTCAGCGCGCAGGCTAGGCCGCCAGTTCCAGGATCTCCTTCACCTGCGCCGGTCCATCGATCTTGCGCGGGTTGCGCGGCACCCAGGGCGTGCCCATCGCCTGTGCGGCGATGCGATCGAAGTGTTCCTTGCCGATCTTCACTTCGGTGAGGCTGCGCGGCATGCCGAGGCCGCGGATGAACTGGTCGAGCACATCGCCCGCATCCTTGCCGGGATGGCCCATGGCGTTGGCGATCAGCGCTTGGCGGTCGGCGTTGGCTGATTTGTTCCAGCGCATGACCGAGGGCAGCATGATGCAGGAGGTGTGTCCGTGCGGCACGTCGAACACCGCACCCAGCACGTAGCCGATGCCATGGCTCGCGCCCATCGGCACGCCGGCCGCCAGCCCGCCCATCGAAAGCCACGAGCCGATCTGGCAGTCGAGCCTTGCCTTCATGTCTGACGGGTCGGCCTTCACCCTGGGCAGGCCGCGCGACAGCATCGACAGCCCGTGCAGGGCGGAAGCATTGGTGAACTCCGTCGATTCGTTGGAGCACACGCCCTCGACGCAATGATCGACGGCGCGGATGCCGGTCGACAGGAACAGCCACATCGGCGTATGGCGCGTCACTTCCGGATCGAGGATGACCGCCTGCGGGATGGTGAGCGGATGGCGGAACAGCTCCTTCACCCTGGTCTGCTCGTTGGTGACGCCGGCGATCCCGGAGAACTCGCCGGCCGACAGCGTGGTCGGGATCGAGACCTGGCGCACGGTCGGCGCCTTCACGTCGGCGTTGCGGACCTTGTCCAGGCCTTCGACCGTGTTGACGTCGTTGGCCAGGCAGAGCTGCACGGCCTTGGCAGCGTCGGTGATCGAGCCTCCGCCCAAGGTGACGATCAGATCGGTGCGGGCCTCGCGCGCCTGTGCGGCGGCTGCGATCACCGCCGAGCGCGGCGAGTGCGGCGGCATCCTGTCGAAGGTGCCGACGCATTTGTTGCCGAGGGCGCGGCGCACTTTCTCGATCTCGTCCGTCTCGCGGTTGAGTGTGCCGCTCACCATCAGGAACACGCGCTCGGCGCCGTGGGCCTTGACGACTTCGGCGACCGACTGGGCCGCCGGCTTGCCGTAGTGGACTTCTTCCATGTCGGTGAAAACGACGCGGCCGGATGTCAGCATTGTGTCCTCCCTGGGCTGGCATTTTGCTATCGTGACGGCGAAAGGAAAAGACATGACCGGCACACGAGACAGCGCCATCGCGCGCGCGGAAAAGTATTTCGACGACGGCGGTTTCCTGGCCGAGCTGCAGCGGCGAGTGGCGATCCCGACGACCAGCCAGGAGAAGGACTCCATGCCCGCCCTCCAGGAGTACGTTTCGGGCGAGATGAGCCAGTCGCTGCAGAAGATGGGCTATGACTGCACCGTGCTGCCCAACCCGCGCGCCGAGTACGGGCCGTTCCTGATCGCGCGCCGCGTCGAGGACCCGGTCAAGCCCACCGTCCTGACTTACGGTCACGGCGACGTCATCCGCGGCCAGGAGGAGCAATGGCGGCAGGGCCTGTCGCCCTGGAAGATCGTGATCGAGGGCGACCGCATGTATGGCCGCGGCACCGCCGACAACAAGGGCCAGCACACCATCAACATCGCGGCATTGGCCTGCGTGCTCGAGGAGCGCGGCTCGCTCGGCTTCAACTCGACCATCCTGATCGAGACCGGCGAGGAGACGGGCTCGCCGGGCCTGGCCGAGTTCTGCAAGGCCAACAAGGCAACGCTGAAGGCCGACGCCTTGATAGGGTCGGACGGGCCACGGCTCGATCATCGCCGGCCGACGATCTTCGGCGGCACCAGAGGCACCCTGAACTTCAACCTCAAGCTCACAATGCGCGAAGGTGGCCATCACTCCGGCAATTGGGGCGGGCTTCTCAGCAACCCGGGCATCATGCTGGCGCATGCCCTTGCCACCATCACCGACCGGCGCGGCCAAATCAAAGTGCCGGAGTGGCGGCCCAAGACGCTTACCAACTCGGTGCGTGCGGCGCTCGCCGACGCGCATATCGATGCCGGCGAGGGCGCGCCGACCATCGATCCGGACTGGGGCGAGGAGTCCCTGACGCCGGTCGAGCGCGTGTTCGGTTGGAACAGCTTCGAGGTTCTGGCCTTCAAGACCGGCAATCCCGACCGGCCGGTCAATGCCATTCCACCCGCCGCCATCGCCTACTGCCAGCTGCGCTTCGTGGTTGGCACCGATCCGCATGACATCATCCCGGCGCTGCGGCGCCATCTCGACCGGCACGGCTACGAGATGATCGAAATCGACCAGGCGCGCGAGGTGATCATGAACGCCACGCGCCTCGATCCGGAGAATCCGTGGGCCAGGTTCGCCGCCGCCTCGATCGAGAAGACGGCTGGCGTGAAGCCCAACATGCTGCCCAATCTCGGTGGCTCGCTTCCCAACGAGGTCTTCACCGACATCCTGGGCATGCCGACAGTCTGGGTCCCGCACTCCTACGCGGCCTGCTCGCAGCATGCACCCAACGAGCACCTGCTCGCCCCGGTGGCTCGGGAGGGGCTCCGGCTGATGACCGGCATCTTCTGGGACCTCGGCGCGAACGGCCGCCCGGGGTAAACTCCCAGCCGATGCTTTCGCCCAACGAGGCCGCCGACCTGATCGAGGCCATTGCCGCCCGCCAGGACCGTGCGGCTTTCGCGAGCCTGTTCCGCCAATACGCGCCGCGGGTGAAAGCCTTCATCATGCGCGGTGGCACGGATGCCGACACCGCGCAGGAAGTGGCCCAGGAAGCGTTGATCATGGTGTGGCGCAAGGCTGCGAGCTTCGATCGCCGGCGGGCGTCGGCCGCCACCTGGATCTACACCATCGCCCGCAACAAGCGGATAGACCTCGCCCGGCGGGCCGGTCGGCCGGCCATCGAGACCGAGGATTGGCTGACGGTTTTTGCACCCGAAGAGGCCGACGCCGACAAATCCGTCCTCGCCGGACAAACGTATACGCGAGTGAAGGAAGTTCTGGGCGGCCTCTCAGCCGATCAATTGGTGGTGATCCAGAAGGCATTTTTCGAGGACAAGACCCATGCCGCCATTGCCGAGGAGCTGAAGCTGCCGTTAGGCACAGTGAAATCCCGCATTCGCCTCGCCCTTGGGCGGTTGCGAGATGCGCTTGAGAAGGACGCGTGATGAGTCATCCGGCCCCCGAAGAGCTGCTGCTGGACTATGCCGCCGGCACGCTGGCCCCGGGCCCGGCGCTGGCCGTTTCCCTGCACGTCGCGCTCGATCCTGCCGCCCGCCGCCGGGTTGAGCGGTTGGGCGCGCTGGGCGGTGCTTTGCTCGAAGGGGAGGACGCGGCACCGTTCGACGAGGCGCTGCTGCAGAGCACGCTGGCGCGCCTGGACGGTGTCGCCGTCGAGCCCCGGCCGGCACCCTACGTGGCGCGGCCGGGTTTCGAATGGGCGCCGGAGCCTCTTGCGCGCCATCTCGATGCCGGCCTGCGCTGGAAGCGCGTGTTCGGCGGTTTTGAGGAGATTCGGCTCATGTTTCCAGGGGAGCATCGCGTGTCGCTGCTGCGCCTCGAGCCCGGCCGTGGCCTGCCGATGCATCGTCATGTCGGCGAGGAGTTCACCGTCGTCCTGGAGGGCGGCTATACCGATTCTACCGGCAATTACGGGGTTGGCGATTTCGCCGTCGGACCGGGATCCGAGCAACACGAACCGATTGCCGATCCCGGCAATCCGTGCATCGCACTGATCGTCATCGAAAAGCCCATCGTGCTGACTGGCCCTTTCGGCCGCTTCCTTAATCCGCTGGTACGGCGTGGAGTGATCTGACAGGCTCGCCGCTCCGAAGGGAGGGACGATGCCGCGGATTCCGTACTACGAAGTCGAAAGCGCTACCGGCAGGCATGCCGAGTTTCTCGAAAAGCTGAAGCCGCACCTCAACATCTATCGCATGCTGGCGAATTCCGAGGCCGGACTGAAGGGCTTCACCCGGATGGGCAACGCGCTGCTCCATCGCGGCGAACTCGATGCCCAATTGCGCGAGCTCGCGATCCTGCGTGTTGGCCGCCTCAGCCGCGCGGCCTACGAGGTATTCCAGCACGAACGCATCGCGCGCGAGGAAGGCGTCGCCGAGGAGAAGATCGCCGCTCTGCGAGACGCCACGATCGAGGCTGCCGCCTTCACCGACAACGAGAGGGCGGTGCTGCGCTACACCGACGACGTCGTGCGCAACGTAAAGGCGTCGGACAAGACCTTGAAGGCGGTCGTCGGCTTCCTGACCGCGGGCGCGGTGGTCGAGCTCACGCTGACGATCGGCTATTACATGATGGTCTGCCGCTTGCTCGAGACTACGGGCGTCGAGGGCGAGGAGGGGCAGGCGGAGTGGCTCAAGACGGCAAGGCTGTAGGTTGGCAACCTGCGGCAGACTTCCTGCGTTAATTCCGGGCTACGCCGGAGGAATGCGCTTTGCGTCCGAATTCAGCGCGACTGGCACGGTTTGCGGGCATCGGTGCGGTCGGCATCGCCGTGCTGGCAGGGGGCTTCTATCTTTTCGATCGCACCGGTGCTGAAGCGCTGCCGACGGGGCCGGCAAGGCAAGCTGCGACAAGCCAGCCGCGCGTCGATCTGAACGACTTCGATTCTCTGCCCGATGAAGCGTTGAGCGATCGCGCCTTTCACCTGATAGCCCAGGCCCGGCGGCTTGCCGACGGTGGCAGGTTCACGGAAGCCAACGCCAAGCTCGACGAAGCCGACAAGTTGGTGCCTGGTCTCAGCGAGACGGCGGAGGGCCGCCGCAAGGTCGCCGCGCTTGCAACCCCCGACGGCCAGTTCGCCCTGCAGATCGCCCGCGCCCGCACCGCCGTCGGCAACGACGACTATCCGGAAGTCGACAAGGCGCTGACCGAGGCTGCCAGGCTGAAGCCCGGGGCGCCCGAGATCGCCGAGCTGCGCCAGGCCATGCAGGCCGCGCAGCAGAAGGAGGCCAGGCGCAGCGGCCAGGTCGCCGAGCTTCTGACGACGATGCGCGATGCGATCGCGCGCAAGGACATTGCCGGCGCCGACCGAGCCTTCAACGAGGCCTCGCGCATCGACGTGCTCGATCCCGCGCTCGATCATGCGCGCGTCGAACTGGCGCAGGCCCACAAGGCAGCGAGCAATATGAACCAATAGAGCCGGTTTTGGTCAGGCACCGGGCCGCGCCGGCAGGCAGTTGTAGAGGCTGTCGAGGATTGCGTCCTTGTTCTCCAGGCCGAAGCGCAGGTTCGGCGCGTAGCCCACGGGGCATGCCGTGAACATCCACCCCTCCGACAGGTCCGCTGGCGAGCCGAACCACGCGCCCGGAGCCACTTCGCGCTCGATGACCTGCTGGTCGTCGATCGCCATGAAGAGGATGACGACAGGGTCGTCGCAGCTGTTGCGGGTACCGAACTCGGCACCGGCATAGTCCCAGCGCGTGCACGCTTCCATGTGCGCCTTGATCGGCTGTGCGGCGGCAGTCGCCGCGGCGATGGCCAGCACCGCGCCGCAAAGGGCTGCGCAGCGGACCGCCATCATGCCTTCGCCCGGAAGAAGGTCGTCAGCACGAAGCGCCGGCCGCGCGTCACCGGCAGCACCTGGTGCAGCAGCGAGCAGGAGAAGACGGCAGCGGCGCCCGCGGGCGGACTGACGCGAACGCCCGCATATTCGGGGAAGACCAACTCGCCGCCGTCGAAATCGTCGTTGAGGTTGACCGATACGGCGAAGGCGCGGTCGGCCGTGGTCGGCGCGCCGTTGTCGCGATGGGCGCCGAAGAAGTGCCGGCCCTCGGCGCTGTAGGACAGCACCACGTGCGAATCGAAGGTGAACTGGCGATCGAAGGCGAAGACCTTGGTGAGTTCCGGTCCGATGCGGTAGGCGAGGCGATCCGAGACCGCCTTGAGCATCATCGGTTCGACAATCGTGTAGTCTTCGGTCCGCTTCAGATGACCCATTTCGACGTTGCCGTAGCGGCTCGACACACCGCTGTCCTTGTGGTCGCCCTTGCCCCACAGCCGTACCAGCTGGCTGCAGAAGTCGGGTTCGAAGACGCGCGGCAGCACCAGGACCGGGGCCATCGGCATCCTGAGCAAGAGATCGCGCCCGCCGTCGCTGCGCACCGACCGGGCAAGGCCGTCGATCGCCTCCATCGCCGCCGGTAGCGCACGGCTGTCGAAGCTGGCGGCGATGCGTTGGTTGGGATCGAGCACGATCACGCGCACGCGCAAGGCGCCGCCGGGTCCCAGGCCCATGCCGCCGTGAGCCAGCAGCGCGGTCAAAAACCTGCGCTCCGGGTCGCACAGCAGCAGCGGCATTTCCGGCCTGCCGCCGAGCTTCGCCCAGGGAGCCGCCGCGACCGCGACGGCGTTGCCGGCCACCACGACAGGCGCGACCGCACACTTCGTGCAGGCATCCACCAGCCCTTCGAACTGGCCGACATCGAGATTTGCCAGATCATCGACCGCGACCAACACCACGGGCTCGCCCGTGAAAGACCAGATGAACTTGCGATGTTTGCCGTCGAGGCTGGGCAGCGCGAAGTCGGGAATGCGGTCGCCGGGGCGAAGGCTGAGCACGTTGGTCATCGGCAAATAGTATACACTGTGTTCATGCGGATCCTGATCGGAAGTCTGCTCGCTGCGATTGCCGTTGCCAGCACCGACGCGTCGGCGGGCGAGTTCGTCTCGTTCGACGGCGGGACGACGGCGGAGCCGGTCCGTCTCGTCGGCTATCTGGCCCGCCCGCCGGGAGCGGGACCGTATTCGGCTGTCGTCCTGCTGCATGGATGTGGCGGCTTTCACAGTTCGATGATCTCGTGGGCGGACCGGCTGTCGCGTTACGGCTATGCGGCGCTCGCGGTCGACAGCTTCGGCCCGCGTGGGATGGATGACTATTGTGGCGGCTTCTTCTTCGAGGAGCAGGCGGCGGACGGCTATGCGGCGCTTGGCCATCTCGCGGCCAAGTCGTTCGTTCGTGCAACGCAAGTGGCACTCATGGGCTTTTCGATGGGCGGTGGATCCGTGCTGGCGGCTCTGGAGAAGGGCCCCCTGGAGCAGCGTTACGCCGAGAAGTTCCGTGCCGGCATAGCCTTCTATCCGGTCTGCCAGTACGCCTCCGGGATCACGACCGGCCCGGTGCTGGTGATGGTCGGCGACAAGGACGATTGGACGCCGTCGTCTTCCTGTGAAGCCATGGCCGAGGGCCGATCTGAACTCGGCGCGCCGCGGACGCCCGGTGATCGCTCGTCGATCGAGCTGGTCGTCTATCCGGGAGTGCATCACGGCTTCGATCAGCTCGACCTGTTTCTCGCGCCGGAGCGCGGGATCACGGTCAAGGGGCATCGGGCCGAATTCAACGAGGAGGCCACGAGGGACTCGATCGTCCGTGTACGCAATTTTCTGCAGCGAACGATCGGAGGTCAGTGACAGGAAGCCTTGGTAGGATCTGTAGGGATTGAACTCATGAATCGTGTCCACCCGTTCCCTGAGCGGAGAGAGGCATGGATCAATCAAATCGATCTGCGCGACATACTGATGAAGCACCGGCCGCGACGCCGGCATTCATGCGAATTGACGGCTCGATCGCGCGTCCATTGCCTGCGGAGGCAACCCAGGTCACCGAAAGAAAATTCTGGCTTGTGCAGCCTTGGGTGATCGTGACGATCGTCATCGCGATCATGAGCGCGCTCTGCATTCCTGGCCTGGTCATGGACATCAATCGCGGCTTTTGAGAAGTTTGGTGAACAGCCTCTGGCTCGGGCATGTCGGACCTCTGGCTTGGGATTGCTCGCTGCAGCGTTTCGGTCGCTGATGCTGGTGCCGTCACGACGAACAGGCTAACGGATGCAGGGGGTATCCGACATGCAAAGGTTCAATCTCGCGGGCAAAGTCGGCATCGTCACCGGCGGTAACGGCGGCATCGGCAAGGGCATCGCGCGTGGCCTGCTGGAATGTGGTGCGACGCTCGTAATCGCGGGACGCAACAAGGCCAAATGCGAGGCGGCGTTGGCGGATCTTGGCACCATAGGCCCGCCGGTCAGCGCCTTCGTCATGGACGTCACCATTGAGGCCGAATGCAAGGCGGTGGTGGCGGAAACGGTCAGGCGACACGGCCGGATCGATATCCTGGTCAACAACGCAGGCGGAGGCGCCAACACTGGTGTGCCGCCCAGCCCTCCGGACGAGATGGCCGTCGAAGGCTTCCGCAAGATCATCGACGCGAACCTGACGAGCACGTTCATGCTGAGCCAGGCGGCGTATCCGGAAATGAAGAGGGTGGGTGGCGGCAAGATCATCAACATCGGCTCGATGGCGTCCTACATCGGCGGCGCGCTGTGGACTGCCTACGGGCCGGCCAAGTCCGGCATCGTTCAGCTCAGCAAGAACTGCGCATCGGCGTGGGCCAAGGACAACATCCAAGTCAATACCGTCTTGCCGGGCTACATCGACACGGACATGACCAAGCGCCTGCAGGCCATGACGGCCCTGCACGAAAGGGCGATCGGCCGTACCGCGGCCGGCCGGCTCGGCACGCCGGACGATTTCGCCGGCATCGCGGCATTCCTCGCCAGTTCCGCGTCGGACTTCATCACAGGTGCCGACATCGCGGTAGACGGCGGCATGCTGTGGGGCGTGTAAGCCAGTTAGCCTCTGCGATCCGCTCAGACCGAGGAGCACGACCCGGATTACGAAAGAGCTGCGGCAGGCCGGCCAGCGCTTCCGCGGCCAGATTGAGGTACTCTTCGCTTTGCCAAGGAGAAGGGACGGGGGCGCCATGCTGGGCCTGATGAAGCGAAACCTCGACGCGCTATCGGCGCCTTCCGGTCGCGTGCTCGAGGTGGGTTGGATCAACCGGGCCGAGCAGGCGTCGTTCATGTGGGACGACCCGCGCCCCTTCCGGCGCACCGACAACCAGGAACCGAAACACGCCAAGGCCGTGCAGAATTGCCCAGCAGTCGCCGAGTACGAAGCGCGGCACTTCGTGGTGACCTGCCCGATCGATCTCAACATCGCCCTCGCCAAGGACAAAGAGGGGAGGCTTGGCGTGCGCGACCTCGACGGGCAGCAAAGCGCCGTCGGCTCGAGGCAGCTTTCCAAGATGCTTACCGTCAATGGGCCGGGCCAATGGCGGCATCCCAATCGACCTCTGATCCAGCTTTTGACGCCGTACTACTTCATCGCCGACGAAGTCTGCTGGATGAATCAGTTGCCGCCCTACCTCACCTATCGTGACGCGCCGTGGCCGGGCATCGTGGTCGGCGGCCGATTGCCTGTTCATATCTGGCCGCGGGCCATGACATGGGCATTCGAATGGCATGACCAATCCAAACCTCTGCAGCTCAAGCGCGGCGAGCCGTGGTTCCTGCTGCGCTTCGAGACCAACGATCCGCGTCGGCACATTCGTCTCGTGGAGGCCGAATGGACGCCCGAGCTCGAGCAGTTCAGCAACGGAGCCGACGCAGTGACCAACTACCAGCGTCGCACTTGGTCGCTCTTCAAGGTCGCCGCGCGCCGGCGTCCGGAAAAGCTCCTGAGAAAGGTGAAGCGCGGAAGGCCTTCCTTTGCTGAAGAGGGCGACGGCAGCTTTTAGCCCGCGAAGGGCGCCCCTCTCGGCGCCCGAGGGGAGACGGCAGATCGCCGCCACACCGCCGGGTGAGCCCACGGTGACAAAGAGGTTAACGCTGATGATCATCGTCGGCTGTCCGCACCGTTTGGCCGACATGCGACGGAACCTACGCGCTGCTACCGCATAACCGACAATCGCCTTCACATCTACCGGAAGCGCCCGAAGGACGGATTTCCAAGGCGCGGCTTATTTTGCCGGCGGCGGCGGCGGCGGGATGACCGTCGACATCCGGATTTTCCACCATCCATCCTGCCGGACATAGGTGTTGGCCCAGCGGGCGGTCAGTTCGACCGGATCGCCCTTCAGGGTCTTGCCCGTGAGCCGGAACGTGCCGATCCCGAGTGCGACATCGCCGCTGAGCGGCAAGGCCTGATCGAACGTCGTCTCGATGGTGCGCGGCCCGTCGGCGAACCACGCCTCGATGGACTTCGCGTTGATCGGATGCGCTCCCCTCGGACTGACGTCCACGGCATCGGACGTATAGGCCGCAGCGAGCCGCGCCACGTCCTGCTTCGCGAAGGCTTCCAGGAAAGCCAGCCGAATCTGCGGCGCGGCTGTGCGGAAGTCGGCATCGTCAGCGGCGAACGCAGGTACGGAAAGAGTGACAAGCAACGCGCACGCATAAGCAAGCCCAGCTTTCATAGAAGCCATAGGTGCCCCCTCTGCTTTCGTGGCGTCGAGATTTCAGCCTGTTTGACGAGAGGAAACCTTGATCTTTGTCATGGTCGGGAAGCCGTCCTTGCGGCTCAGCTATCCGATATCCCGCTTCAAGCGTCATCCGACGGCAAGCAGGCGGTGAGGCGCCGATGCGCTGAACCGCACTCTGTCCTAGCTGACAAGGGCTCGGCTTGAGCCCGGCTTGCATGGACCGGGCCTTTCTCTTGGCGCCCCTGCCTGTGGACGCCCGCCATCGCATGCTAGTCGTAACGTTCCAAAGTTGATTCCGCCTCTTGTTTTCTGAGCGTTGCCCTATCAGTGTGGAGCAACGCTGATGACAGCCGTTGGGCGATCATAGTTTGGTTCGCCGGCGTGCGTTGGCCGTAAATCTGGATCTCTGAAAAGGCCTGCGAAGGATGGAGTAAATGCCAAGCGATCTTGCGATCCTTCCGACCGGCGCCGTCCTGGGCGCGGAAATACGCGGCCTCAACCTCGCCGAGCCGATGGACGACCACACCTTCGAGGCCATAGACGACGCCTTCGCCAGGTTTGGCGTGATCTTCTTCCGCGCCCAGCATATCACGCCGCAACAGCAGGTTGCCTTTACGCGCCGATTCGGAACCATTGAGTTCAACATCTTCGGGGAGCGCTGGAGCGTTCCAGGAGCGCCTGAGATCGTCGTGGTGTCCAACGTCACGGAGAACGGCAAGCCTGTTGGCGTGCGCCGCGCCGGCGAGAACTGGCATAGCGACATGTGCTACGCGGCGCGGCCGCCGCGCGGCACCATGCTCTACGCCATCGAGACGCCGGCACTGTACGGCCTGCCGCTGGGTGACACGGAGTTCGCGAGCGCAGCGGCGGCTTGGGACGCCCTGCCCGACGACCTGCGCCAGCGCATCGAAGGGCGGCGCGCGGTGTTCGATTTTACCGGACGCAAGCGCGCCTTTCCGCCGACGGCAGACGAGATCGCGCGCAATCCCCCGGTCACTCACCCGATCGTTCGGACCCACCCGAGGAGTGGGCGCAAGTGCCTCTATGTCATGCGTGACGACTGCACGGGCATTGAGGGCATTCCCGCCGAGGAAGCCGAAGCGCTGATCGCCGCACTCGCCGATCACATCGTCAAGCCGCAATTCATCTACCGCCACCAGTGGCGGCCAGGCGACGTGCTGATGTGGGACAACTGCACGGTGCAGCACCGGGCGATCCAGGACTATGACCTGCCGCAGCGTCGCTTGATGCACCGCACGACGATGGGCGGCGCCGCTCCGGCCTGAATTAGGCTGATCCGCACCAAGCGGACACAGGGGCTCGAGCCAGTGCTCGACGCATTTTGTGTTGCTATTTCTAACCTAGGGTTGTAGAGTGTGGAGGTCGTTCTACGGTTTCTAAGAAAGAATCGCTGTGACCCCGAAAGAACTTCTCGTTAATGCGGTTGATCCCGCGCACGCAATGCTGTTTCGCCTGGCCGGCGTCAAGTCAGACGATCGAGCGCGCGTTCTTTCGCTCGCCATTGCCGGTCAGGAGAGCGAGTGGATACACCGCGTGCAGATCGGTGGGCCGGCCCGTTCGTTTTGGCAATTTGAGGCGGGCGGCGGCGTAGCGGGTGTGCTTGGGCATGCTTCGTCAAAAGACAAGATCAAGGCCGTGTGCAATGAGCTTGGCGTTGAGTGCAAAGTTTCGGTGGTCCACCGCGACATGAAGGACAATGACGTGCTCGCTGCCAGCATGGCGCGTCTGTTGCTCTTTACCGATGCAGCGCCACTGCCAGGTGTTGGCGAAGTTGAATCAGGCTGGGAATACTATCTGCGTAGCTGGCGACCGGGTATGCCGCATCACGGCACGTGGTCCGCGCGCTATAAAACGGCGCGAGACGTCGTGAGTTCGATGTCGATTCCGGTTTCCTGATCGATCGTCGTACCTGAGATTGTGCATCGATCGATCGGTAGGGCGGGCGGCTGACTCGCAGCTTCACCGTGGCCGCTTGCAACGATACTAGACGTCGGATCGATCGATTTGTTCGTTGGCAGCCCGCAGGATGGCGCTTGGCGCCCGTCCTGGATTGAGTTCCGCACGAGCATGGTGCTGCGTGGCGGCCGCCCAGCCGATGCCCGGCGGCTGAAGGCATCGAGGATGACGGCGAGATAGACGAACTCCTGAAGCAAGGCTGTCCTGGCGCATCAGGCGCAGGACCCGCTTGTGGTTGACGATCAGGCCTTCCTGGCGGAGCTGGAAGGCGATCAGGCGGAAGCCGCGGCGGCCGTTGGCCAGGGCGAGGCGTTGGATGGCGTCGCGCACATCGTGTCGTGGGCGCGAATAGAGATCGACCTTGATGCGCCACATGCTGGCGGCCTCCGCAGCGTGTTCCTTCGCCTGACGCGGATGGTCTGCCAAGGTTGTTACGACTGTTCGGATGGTGCGCGGCAATCTCACTCAACGCGTGGAACGATGGTCCAACATCTGCGCCAGCGTTGCCCGTGCGTGGTCACGCCGGTTGGTGCACCCAGATGCAGGATATGGGTCGGTTATCCCCAAAGCATCCAGAGGCAAATTGCAGTGATTTCCGGGGAAGAATGGTGGGCGCTGTAGGGATTGAACCTACGACCCCACCCGTGTGAAGGGTGTGCTCTCCCGCTGAGCTAAGCGCCCGGAAGGGGCGCGTATAGGGCTTGCCGCGCGGGCCGTCAACGGGTGGCGATCTGGCTCAGTGCGTCGGGCAGATTGGCGAAGCGGTCGATCACGGCCTCGGCGCCGAGTTCGCTGGCAGGCCTGGCGGTGTAGCCCCAGCTCACCAGCACCGCCGGCAGGCCTGCGGCATGGGCGGCTTCGACGTCATGGATGGAATCGCCGATCATGACGGCGCGGCCGCGATGGCCGCCCATCTTGTCGATCAGCCGCAGGATGTGGCCGGGATCGGGCTTGCGCACGGTGAAGGTGTCGGCGCCCGCCACGTCGGCGATCGGCGGCATCAGCTTCAGGTGCGTCAGGATCATGCGTGACGGGTTCTCGAACTTGTTGGTGCAGACGCCCTGCTTCAGACCCATCCGGTCGAACCGTTCGACGACTTCGGCGACGCCGTCGAAGGCGGTCGTGTGGCTGACCGGATCGGCCTCGTAGTAGCGCACGAATTCTCGGGTGACGGCGCTCGCCTCGGCCTCGTCGAGCGTGCGGCCGGCCTTGGCGAAGGCGCGGCGCATCGTGACCTTGCTCCCTTCGCCCATGAAAAGGCGGGCGTCCTCGTCGCTGATCGGTGGCAGGCCGTGGTCCGCCAGCACGCGGCTCACCGCCACGCACATGTCGCGGGCACTGTCGATCAGCGTGCCGTCGAGGTCGTAGATCACGGTGTCGAAGCGGCTGGTGATCAGGTTGTCGGCATTGGGGTGCATGGCAATCTCCATAGCACATCCGCCTTGCAGGTCCGCCAGACCCGTGGCATCGGACGGTCATGAAACCGCCCATCGCCGTGGTGGTGCTGGCCGCTGGCGCCGGCACGCGCATGAAGTCGGCCCTGCCGAAGGTCCTCCATCCGTTGGCCGGCTGGCCGATGGTGCGCCACGTCCTGGAAAATGCCGCGCGGCTCAAGCCCGCTCGCATCGTCGGTGTGGTGGCGCCCGGAGCGAAAGACGTTGCAATGGCATTCGCGCCGCATCCCGCAGTGGTTCAGCGCAAGCCGCGTGGGACGGCTGA
>CADECW010000006.1:104970-117284 GCA_902825855.1 uncultured Rhodospirillales bacterium
AAGAGCGAGTTCTACATTACCGATGTGGTTGCCGTTGCGCGTGCCAAGGGCCACGCCGTGATAGCCGTCGAGGGCGACGAAGCGGAGTTCCAGGGCATCAATTCGCGCGCCGAGCTTGCGATTGCCGAAAAGGCGCTGCAGCACCGCCTGCGCCGGGCGGCGCTGGCGGCCGGCGTCACCATGACCGATCCCGACACGGTGTGGCTCGCGGCCGACACCAAGCTCTCGCCCGACGTCGCGATCGGTCCCAACGTGCGCTTCGGCCCCGGAGTCAGCGTCGGCGCGGGCAGCGAGATTTTAGCGTTCTGCGACATCGAGGGCGTCCGCATCGGGCGCAACACGAGGATCGGCCCCTTCGCCCGGATCCGGCCAGGCTCGGAGGTCGCCGACGAGGTCCATATCGGCAACTTCGTCGAACTCAAGGCCACGCGCATGGGCCGTGGCGCCAAGGCCAATCACCTGGCCTATCTCGGCGATTCCGATGTCGGCGCCGCCGCCAACATCGGCGCCGGCACGATCGCCGTGAACTACGACGGCTATGGCAAGTGGCGCACCGTCATCGGCACGGAAGCCTTCGTCGGCTCCAACAGTTCGCTGGTGGCGCCGGTCAAGATCGGCCGCGGTGCCAACGTGACGGCGGGCAGTGTCATCACCGAGGACGTGCCGGCCGGCGCCTTGGCCTTCGGCCGTGCCCGCCAGCAGACAAAGAAGGGGCGGGCGGCGGCGCTACGTGCAAAACTCAAGGCACGCGCGGCGGCGGCCAGGAAGGCCAGGAAAAACTAGCTCGGGGGCGGGGGCTCTTCATGTGCGGCATCATCGGGATCATCGGCAAGGCGCCGGTCACACCCTTGCTGGTCGAGGCGCTCAAGCGTCTGGAATATCGCGGCTACGACTCGGCCGGCGTTGCCACGCTGGTCAACGGGCACATCGAGCGCCGCCGTGCCGAAGGCAAGCTTGCAAACCTCGAGTCACGGCTCGGCAGCGAGCCTTTGCGGGGCACGATCGGCATCGGCCACACGCGCTGGGCCACCCACGGCAAGCCCTCCGAGCGCAATGCCCATCCCATCGCCACCGACCGGGTGGCGATCGTGCACAACGGCATCATCGAGAACTTCCAGGAGCTGAAGGACGAGCTGTTGGCCGACGGCCGCCGTTTCGACAGCGACACAGACACCGAGGTCGTGGCCCAGCTCCTCACTTCGTATCTCGAGCGCCAGCGTTCGCCCGAAGAGGCGATGGCCCTGGCGATGGAGCGCCTGCGCGGCGCGTTTGCGCTGGTCGCCCTGTTCAGCGCCCGCCACGACATCCTGTTGGGGGCGCGCCGCGGCAGTTCGCTGGCGGTCGGCTACGGCGACGGCGAAATGTACATCGGCACCGACGCGCTGGCGCTGGCACCCTTCACCAAGCGCGTCACCTACCTCGAGGACGACGACTGGGTGGTGCTGGACGCCCAGGGCGCCAAGGTCTTTCAGGGCCAGAAGGAAGTGCAGCGCGCGATCCGCCTGAGTGGCATCTCGGGCGCGATGATGGGCAAGGGCAACCACCGCCACTTCATGTTGAAGGAGATCTACGAGCAGCCCGCCGTCATCGGCGACACGCTGCACACCTACCTCGATCCGGCGACGCGCGAGGTCACCCTGCCGGCCCTGCCGTTCGACTGGACCACGGTCTCGCGGCTGACGATCACCGCCTGCGGTACGGCCTGCTTTGCCGGCATGGTGGCCAAATACTGGTTCGAGAAGCTTGCGCGCCTGCCGGTCGAGGTCGAGGTTGCCTCGGAGTTCCGCTATCGCGAGCCGCCGCTGCCTGAAGGCGGTGCCTGCATCGTCATCTCGCAGTCCGGCGAGACGATCGATACCCTGGCGGCGCTGCGCTACGCCAAGTCTCAAAAGCAGACCATTCTGTCCGTGGTCAATGTCGCGGAAAGCGCCATCGCCCGCGAATCGCACATCGTGCTGCCGACGCTGGCCGGGCCGGAGATCGGTGTCGCCTCGACGAAGGCCTTCACGACGCAGCTCACCGTGCTGCTCGCCGCGGCGATGGATGCCGGCCGGGCGCGCGGCGTGCTGTCAAAGGACGAGGAAGCCGTGCTCGCCAATGCGCTTATCGAGCTGCCGGCGCTTGTCAACGAAGCGCTGAACCTCGAGGAGCATTACAAGCGCATTGCCGAGGATGTCTTGGCCCCGGCCCGCGACGTGCTCTATCTCGGACGCGGCCTCTCCTTCCCGATCGCCCTTGAAGGTGCGCTGAAGCTCAAGGAGATCTCCTACATCCACGCCGAAGGTTATGCCGGCGGCGAGATGAAGCACGGGCCGATCGCCCTGATCGACGAGGCGGTGCCGGTCGTCGTGGTCGCGCCGAGCGACAGCCTCTTCGACAAGATCGCGTCGAACTTCGAACAGGTGAAGGCGCGTGGCGGCAAGCTGGTTCTGCTGAGCGACCCGGCCGGCAACGCGCGGTTGGCCAACCAGGCGGCGGCGGCGATCACCCTGCCCAAAGTCGATCCGGCGGTGGCGCCGATCCTCTACAGCGTGCCCGTGCAGTTGCTGGCTTATCACACGGCGGTCGCCAAAGGCACCGACGTCGATCAGCCGCGCAACCTCGCCAAGAGCGTGACGGTGGAATGACAGGAGCGCGGGCCAGAGGCCCGAGCTCGCAAATTACCGAGTGCCCTGTGGGAGCCCGGGGGCCAGGCCCTGGGGCTGCTGCGGCGCCTGCTGCGGCTGGGCGGCGCGCGGCTGGGCCGGGGCCGGGCGCGGCTGGGGCGGCTGTGCCGGCTGCATTGCCTGGATGATGGCGCGCATCTTCTTGGTCTCGTTCTCCTGCGCCTTCTTGAACTCGTCCTCGGTGAGAAAACGGTCCTTGTTCTCGTCGATCTCGAGGAACTGCCTGACGGCGGCGCCCGTCAGCTCGACGCGGTCGAGCTGACCGTCCTTGTTGGAGTCCATCTCCGCAAATTTGCGCATCACGAGCTGCTTGCGGATGTCGTAGGGCAGCAGACCCTTGGCCTGCGGCCCGTCGGCCGGCCCGCTCAGCACGAGATATTCCTGCTGGTTGATCTTGCCGTCGTTGTTCTTGTCGAGCTTGTCGGCCTCGCGCAGCTGCAAGTCGATGAAGTCGTTGATCGCGGCCATGCCCTGACGACGGCGCTGCTCGATTTCCTGGCGTGCCTGGGCCTCCCGCTGCAGCGAGCGCTGCACGATCAGGCGAACCTCGGGCTCGGTCACCTTGTTGTCGCGGTCCGTGTCGTACTGGTTGAACTCGGAATGGACCAGCGCCTCGGCCTCGGCGCGCTCGACGAAGCCGTCGCGATTGGTGTCGAGGTTGCCGAACTCGGCCTTAGCCCGGTTGCGGCGCTCCTCGAGGTTGGGCCCGCCCGGCACATCGGCCGACATCGGCGGCTCTGCGACCTTCAGGAACTCGTCGAGAGACAGCTTGTTGTCCTTGTCGGTGTCGAGCTCCTCGAACGACTTCATGCGGTACTTCAGGAAGTCGGCGCGCGAGACTTCGCCCTTCTTGGCAGTGTCAATTTCGACGAACCATTGCGGCAGGGGAATCGCCGGAGCCGGGCCGGTCGCCTGCTGTGCCTGACCGCCCGCTGTCGGAGCGGCGGGAGCAGCTGCTGCCGGTGGCGTGGCAGCTTGTGGTGGTGCAGCCGGCGGTGCCGGTTGCGCGGCGGGCGGCCGGTTGGCCGGCCAACCTTGCGTCGGCGGCGTCTGTGCGGCGGCCGGCACGCTCATGACGGCAGCAGTTAAGAGCAGAGGGCGGAAGAGACGTTTCATCGGCGGTGAACCCGCATGTAGAGGGGTGGCTTCGTATCGACGGCAACGCGTTGCGTGTCAACGTCCGCGCTGCGGATCAATCCTGCGGCGCAATCGCGCCCAAAGCATGGCGCGACGCCATTTGAGTTGCGCCGTGCAGGCGGATAGGCCATCGTCTTTTTGACATACGATTCCGCAGAAGGGTCGCAAGTGTTTGGGAGGCAAGGGTAATTTCGAGGCGCCGGAGCGTTGGACAAGCCGGCCCGCGAAACCAGCGTGAACATGGCAGGACCGACTTCTTCCAGCGGCTCGCCGCTGCTTAGCGTGCGCGACGTCTCGGTCCGCTTCGGCGGAATCGTGGCGCTCGATGGCGTCACCTTCGACGTCACTACCGGGCAGATCGCCGGCCTGATCGGTCCCAACGGTGCCGGAAAGACGACGCTCTTCAACTGCCTCAGCCGGCTCTACACGCCCAACGGCGGCGACATCCTGTTCGAAGGGGCTTCGATCCTGAAGCGTCCGCGCCACGACATCCCGCGCATCGGCATCGGCCGCACCTTCCAGAACGTGGCGCTGTTCGACCGCATGTCGGTGCTCGACAACGTCAAGGTCGGCTGCCACAGCGTGAGCAGCACTAGCTTTTTCGACAATGCCCTGCGCCTGCCCAAGGTCGCGCCGGAGGAGGAGCATATCCTCGCACGGGCGCTCGAACTGATCGACTTCATGGACCTCTTGCCTTTTACCAATGCCATGGCCGGCGGCCTGCCGTTCCCGATCCGCAAGCGCGTCGAGCTCGCCCGCGCGCTCGCCTCCAGTCCCAAGCTGCTGCTGCTCGACGAGCCGGCGGCCGGGCTGAACCATGACGAGATCGAGGTGCTGAAAGGCCAGATCCGCCGCGTGCGCGACACGCAGCACGTCACCGTGCTGCTGGTCGAACATCACATGAGCCTGGTCATGTCGGTGTCCGACAAGGTCGTCGCCATCGACTTCGGCAAGAAGATCGCGGACGGCACGCCGGCCGAGGTGCAGCGCGATCCGGAAGTCATCCGCGCCTATCTGGGGACCTCTTGATGGCCGCGTTGCTGGAAGTGAAGGGACTGAAGGCGTTCTACGGCCAGACGCAATCTTTGTATGACGTCGGCTTCGACATCGAGACCGGTGGCATCACCACCCTGCTGGGCGCCAACGGCGCTGGCAAGACGACCACGCTGCGCGCCATCTGCAACATGGTGCGCTGCGAGGGCGTCATCCGCTTCGACGGCAAGGACATGACCAGGCTGCCGACCGAGGAGATCGTGCGGCAGCGCATCGCCCACGTGCCCGAGGGGCGCGGTACCTTCACCACACTCACTGTCGACGAGAATCTGCGCATCGCTGCCTACACCCGCAGGGACAAGGCCGGCGTGGCCCGCGAGCTGGAGCGGGTCTTCGCCTACTTTCCGCGTCTCAAGGAGCGCGTCCAGCAGCAGGCCGGCACGCTGTCGGGCGGCGAGCAGCAGATGCTGGCGATCGCCCGTGCCCTGATGCTGGGACCGCGCCTGATGCTGCTCGACGAGCCGTCGTTCGGCCTCGCCCCGCTGATCGTTGTCGAGATCTTCCGGATCCTCCGGCGCATCAACGAGGAGGAGAAGGTGAGCATCCTGCTGGTCGAGCAGAATGCCGCGCTCGCCCTCGATCTCGCCGATCACGCCTACGTGCTCGAGACGGGCAAGGTCGTGATGTCCGGTCCCTCGGCAGTCGTGAAGAACGACGAGAACATCCGCAAGTCCTACCTCGGGTACTGAGGCAGAAGATGGAACAGTTCCTCCAGCAGATCGCTTCGGGCCTCGCCAACGGCGCGATCTATGCCTGCGTCGCCCTGGCGCTGGTCATGATCTACGTATCGACCGACCACATCAATTTCGCCCAGGGCGAGATGGCGATGTTCTCGACCTATATCAGCTGGCAGCTCATGAGCTGGGGCATGAGCTTCTGGGTGGCGTTCGTGATCGCGGTGGCGCTGTCGTTCGTGCTGGGCGTGTTGATCGAGCGCATAGTCCTGCGACCGCTGCACAACGCGCCGGTGTTGTCGATCATCGTGGTGTTCATCGGCTTGCTCGCGATCTTCAACTCGGTGGCGGGGGCGATCTGGAGCTACCTGATCAAGGAGTATCCGTCGCCGTTCCCCAAGAGCAGCTTCGGTATCGCCGGCGTCATCGGCCCGCACCAGCTCGGCGTCGTGGTCGTGACTTTGATCGTGCTCGGCCTGCTGTTCGCGTTCTTCCGCTACACCCCGCTGGGACTGGCCATGCGGGCGGCGGCGCAGAACCCGCAGATGGCACGTCTCGTCGGCGTCCGCGTCGACTGGATGCTGGCGCTGGGGTGGGGGCTCGCGGCCTCGGTCGGCGCCGTCGCCGGCATCATGGTCGCTCACATCGTCTATCTCGACCCCAACATGATGGCCGGCATCCTGCTCTATGCCTTTGCCAGTGCCCTGGTCGGCGGCATCTCCAACCCGGCCGGTGCCGTCGCCGGCGGCTTCATCGTCGGTATCCTCGAGAATATGGTGGCCTTCGCCGGCAATCAGATCGAGAAGGCGACCGGCATCTACATCATCGGCAACGGCGAGAAGCTCACCGTAGCGCTGATCATCGTCATCTTCGTGCTGACGGTGAAGCCGGCCGGCCTGTTCGGCCGCGTCCTTGTGAAGAGGGTCTGACATGACCACCACCAAGAAGTGGGCGCTGGGCCTCGTCGTGGTGGCCTTCGTGGTGCCGTTGCTGAAGCCGATCTTTCCGGACACGATTTCGGACTACCGGCTGTTCCTCGTCAGCACGATGATCATCGCCTCGATCGCCGTGCTCGGCCTGAACCTGCTGACCGGTTTCAACGGCCAGTTCTCGCTCGGCCACGGCGCCTTCTATGCCGTCGGAGCCTACGCCGCCGCGATCCTCATGGACCAGCTCAACTGGCCATACTGGGCGACCATTCCGGCCGCGGCGATCGTCTGCTTCATCGTCGGCTACCTGTTCGGCCTGCCGGCGCTGAAACTCGAGGGCCACTATCTGGCGCTGGCCACCTTCGCACTGGCGCTCGCCGTTCCGCAGATCCTCAAATACAAATGGCTCGAGGGGCTGACCGGCGGTGTGCAGGGCATCGTGCTGTTGAAGCCCGAGGTGCCGTTCGAGCTGCCGCTGAGCGAAGACCAGTGGCTCTACTACTTCTGCCTGATCACGATGGTCATCCTGTTCTGGGGCGCGGCCAACATGCTCAACAGCCGCAGCGGCCGCGCCATGATGGCGATCCGCGACCAGAACATGGCGGCCGAGACGATGGGCATCGACATCGCGCTCTACAAGACCGTCACCTTCGGCATCAGCGCCGCCTATACCGGTATTGCCGGCGCCCTCTCGGCCTCGGCCATCGCCTTCGTCGCTCCCGACAGCTTCAACATCTTCCTGTCGATCAAGTTCCTGATCGGCCTCGTCGTCGGCGGCATCGGCTCGCTCGCGGGTTCGGTGATCGGCGGCATCTTCTATGTTCTGGTCGACAATTCGGCCCAGGCGCTGTCGCAGTTCGTCAAGAACGACCTCGGCCTGCAGTTCGACCTTTCGGCCTACACCGTGTTCGGCATCCTGCTGATCGCCATCATCTACGTGATGCCGATGGGCATTGCCGGCGGCCTCTACTTCCTGTGGCTGAAGGTGCGATCGGCCCGCACCGTCGCCGCCGCGCCGGCACGCGCCGCGGCGGCTGCCTCGTCAGAGCGCAAGCCCTGAGTTCGTTTTCGTAGACACCGTTTCAACCGAGTGAGGAGTAGTCGATGGCGTAAACCAACAGGGAGCAGCACCATGAAGACCAACAGGCGTACTTTCGTCGGCGGCGTCGCCGCTGCCACGATGCTTTCGGGTTCCCGAGTAGCGTTCGCGCAAAAGAAGTACGATGACGGGGCGACCGACAAGGAAATCAAGATCGGTCATACCAACCCCTACAGTGGGCCGGCGTCTTCTTACGGTGTCATCGGCAAGTGTCAGGAGGCCTACTGGAAGAGCGTTAACGACAAGGGCGGCATCAATGGCCGCATGGTGAAGTTCATCACCCTGGATGACGGCTACTCGCCGCCCAAGACTGTGGAGATGATCCGCCAGCTCGTCGAGCAGGAAAAGGTCCTGTGCACCTTCAACACGCTGGGCACGCCGACCAACACGGCGATCCACCGCTATATGAATCAGAAGAAGGTCCCCATGCTGTTTGTGGCGACCGGCGCCTCGAAGTGGGGCAAGCCCAAGGAGTTTCCGTGGACGATGGGCTATCAGCCCGACTATCACACCGAGGGCGTGATCTATGCCAAGCACATGCTTGCCAACGTTAAGGACGCCAAGGTCGCCGTGCTCATGCAGAACGACGACTACGGAAAGGACTACTGGGAAGGCTTCAAGGAAGGCCTCGGCAAGGATGGAAACAAGGTAGTCAAGCATGTCACCTACGAGCCGACCGATCCGACAGTCGACAGCCAGGTGATCCAGCTCAAGGACTCGGGAGCCAACGCCTTCTTCAACATTTCCATCCCGAAGTTTGCGGCGCAGTCGATCCGCAAGGCAGCCGAGATAGGGTGGAAGCCGGTGCACTATCTCAACAACGTCTCGGCATCGGTCGCCACGGTCATGAAGCCGGCGGGATTCGAGAACAGCCAGGGCATCATCACGGCGAACTACCTCAAGGATCCCACCGACAAGCAATGGGCGAACGATGCCGAGATGAAGGCCTGGCGTGAGTGGATGGGCAAGTACATGCCGGGCGCCAACCAGGACGACCTCAGCTATGTCTATGCCTACTCGGTTTCGTTCCTGATGGAGCAGACACTGAAGAAGTGCGGCGACAACCTGACTCGCGAAAATCTGATGAAGCAAGCCGCAAACCATCAGAAGCTTCGTGTACCGCTGCTGTTGCCGGGCATCACCGTCAACACCAGCGCGACCGACTTCTATCCCGTCCAGTCGGTGCAGCTGCAGCGGTTCAAGGGCGAGACTTGGGAATTGTTCGGCGACATCATGTCGGCCGAAAGCACCTGACAGGGCGCGAACTCGCAAGATGGAAGGGCCGCCTGTTCGGGCGGCCCTTGTCTGTGGGCATCACCGTTTCGACCGACTCTACCGGTTTCTACCCCGTGCAGGCTGTGCAATTGCATTCCCTCGAGCGGGAGAGCTGGGAGCTGTTCGGCGACATCATGCACGCAGCGAGCAGCTGATTCTTGTCACAGTTGCGAAGCTTCGGCGGACGCTGCAACATTCCCGACGTGCGGAAGGCCACTTTCAGGTGGCCTTCTTTTTCTCACCTTTTCAGAAGAAACTCCGCGCGCCTTAACGATAGGGAGGTTGTCTTTGCTTACGAGTAGGCGTGGGTTTGTGGGTGGCGCATCAGCGTTGGCGTTGCTTTCCGGCAGTTCAGCAGCGTTCGCTCAGAAGAAGTATTCAGACGGTGCGACCGACACCGAGATCAAGCTGGGCCATACCGGCCCTTACAGCGGTCCTGCTTCCTCGTATGGCCAGATCGGCAAGACGATCGAAGCCTACTGGAAGAGCGTGAACGACGCCGGCGGCATCAACGGCCGCAAGATCAAGTTCATCACCCTGGATGACGGCTACTCGCCGCCCAAGATGGTCGAACTCGTGCGCCAGCTGGTCGAGCAGGAGAAGGTGCTGTGCACCTTCAACACGCTCGGCACGCCGACCAACACGGCGATCCATCGCTACATGAATCAGAAGAAGGTGCCGATGCTCTTCGTTGCCACCGGCGCTTCGAAGTGGGGCAAGCCCAAGGAGTTTCCGTGGACGATGGGCTTCCAGCCCGACTACCACACCGAGGGCGTGATCTACGCCAAGCACGTCCTGGCCAACGTCAAGGACGCGAAGATCGGCGTGCTGATGCAGAACGACGATTACGGCAAGGATTACTACGAGGGCTTCAAGGAAGGCCTCGGCAAGGAGGCGGGCCGCATCATCAAGCACGTGACCTTCGAGGTCACCGACCCGACGGTCGACAGCCAGGTGATCCAGCTGAAGGATTCGGGCGCCAACGTGTTCTTCAACATCGCAACGCCCAAGGCCGCCGCCCAGGCGATCCGCAAGGCCGGCGACCTCGGCTGGAAGCCGGCGCAGTACCTCAACAACGTGTCGGCCTCGGTCGGCTCGGTGATGAAGCCGGCAGGGTTCGAGAACTGCCAGGGCATCATCACGGCGCAGTACCTCATGGATCCCACCGACAGGCAGTGGAACGACCATGCCGACATGAAAGGCTGGAGCGCCTGGATGGACAAGTGGATGGCCGGCGCCAACAAGGCCGACGCCAACCACGTATTCGGCTACGCCGTCGCCAACCTGATGCACGAGACGCTGAAGAAGTGCGGCGACGACCTCACCCGCGACAACGTCATGAAGCAGGCGGCCAACTTCCAGAAGTACAAGCTGCCGATGCTGATTCCCGGCATCACCATCAACACCAGCCCGACCGACTACTATCCGATCCAGTCGGTAAAGCTCGCCAAGTTCTCGACCGACACCTGGGAACTGTTCGGCGACGTCATGTCGGCCGAAACCGCCTAGCCAGGCTGCGACATCTTGGTCGGAAGGCCGCCGAATGGCGGCCTTCTTTTTTGCCGGCTTTTCGGCTTATCTGCAGCCCCATTTCTCAGGGAGGAATATAAGTGCGTACAAGCAGGCGTGGTTTCGTGGCGGGCGCGTCGGCGCTGGCCCTGGCTTCGGGTTCGACTTCGGCTTTCGCGCAGAAGAAGTACGACGACGGTGTGACCGACACCGAGATCAAGATCGGTAACACCAACCCCTATAGCGGCCCGGCTTCTGCCTACGCCCAGATCGCCAAGACGATCGACGCCTACTTCAAGAGCGCGAACGACGCCGGCGGCGTCAACGGTCGCAAGATCAAGTTCATTTCTCTCGACGATGCCTACAGCCCGCCCAAGACAGTGGAGATCGTGCGCCAGCTGGTCGAGCAGGAGAAGATCTTCGCCCTGTTCCAGCCGCTCGGCACGCCGTGCAACACGGCGATCCACAAGTACATGAACCAGAAGAAGGTGCCGCAACTCTACGTCGCTACCGGCGCGTCGAAGTGGGGCGACCCGAAGAACTTCCCGTGGACGATGGGCTTCCAGCCCGACTACCACACCGAGGCGGTGATCTACGCCAAGCACATCCTGGCCAACGTCAAGGACCCCAAGATCGCCGTGCTGCACCAGAACGACGACTACGGCCGCGACTACCTCGGCGGCTTCAAGGAAGGCCTCGGCAAGGAGGTCGGCAAGATCGTCAAGATCGTGACCTACGAAGCGACCGATCCGACGGTCGACAGCCAGATCATCCAGCTCAAGGACTCCGGCGCCAATGTCTTCTTCAACGTCACGGCGCCCAAGGCGTCCGCCCAGGCCATCCGCAAGGCGGCCGACATCGACTGGAAGCCGGTGCACTACCTGAACAACATTTCGGCCTCGGTCGCCGCGGTCATGAAGCCCGCGGGCTACGACAACGCCCAGGGCATCATCACGGCGGCCTACATCATGGACGCCACCGACAAGAAGTGGGACGACAACGACGAGATGAAGGGCTGGCGGGCCTGGATGGACAAGAACATGCCGGCCGCCAACAAGGCCGACCTCAACCACGTTTACGGCTACGCCGTGGCCGCGCTGATGATCGAGACGCTGAAGCGCTGCGGCAACGACATGACGCGCGCCAACCTCATGAAGCAGGCGGCGAGCTTTCAGAAGTACCGGCTCCCGCTGCTGCTGCCGGGCATTACCGTCAACACCAGCCCGACCGACTTCTACCCGATCCAGGCGGTCCAGCTGCAGCGCTTCAAGGGCGAGATTTGGGAGCTGTTCGGCGAGGTCATGCACGCCGAAAGCACGTAAGGGCCGATCGCTCACAAGGAGGTAAGAGGCCGCCGGGTTCCGGCGGCCTTTTTCGTTTTGCGCTTCCGCGCTGCAACATTGAAAAACTGTATATCGCGGCGCGAGTTTTTTACTTCCCCGCGCATCTATTTCGGGCAAATCTCGCAATGCAAATCATAATGACAGGAGGACGCGTTGAGGACCAATAGGCGTAAGTTTCTGGGCGGCGTATCCACGGCTGCCGTGTTGTCGGCGTCGGGCGTATCGTTCGCTCAAGGCGCGAAGAAGTATTCGGATGGCGCCAGCGATACCGAGATCAAGATCGGCCACACCAATCCCTACAGCGGACCGGCTTCGGCCTACGGCGTGATCGGCAAGACGATCCAGGCCTACTGGAAATTCGTCAACGAGACGCAGGGCGGCGTGAACGGCCGCAAGATCAACTTCATCACCTACGACGACGGTTACAACCCGGCCAAGACGGTTGAGCTGGTGCGACAGCTGGTCGAGCAGGACAAGGTGCTGTGCACCTTCAATACGCTCGGCACGCCGACCAACACGGCGATCCACAAGTATATGAACCAGAAAAAGGTGCCGATGCTGTTCGTCGCCACCGGGGCGTCGAAGTGGGGCAAGCCCAAGGAGTTTCCGTGGACGATGGGCTTCCAGCC